>JAGKWR010000004.1 GCA_021151765.1 Alphaproteobacteria bacterium | reverse complement strand
TTTGATGTTTATTTGTGATACTGACTGGCGCGATAACTCTAAATTAAAGCAATGCGCCGATAATTTTCTTCAATAAGTTTTTAGAGACAAGATTTTATACTAAACGGTAAAGGCTGATACTAAGTGCAATTGAACAAAAGAAATATTTTCAGCAACAACGATTAACTTTACTCCATTTGGTTTTTTGTTGTTCGCTTAGGAAAGTTTTTTTATCCAAAGCTTGTTGGTTGTGATGATTTTTTTGGTGATGTGTTAAATAGTTTTGGTAAGCAAAATCACCGTTAAGATAGCTTTTTACGAGCTTTAAAAATTTTATAATTTTCATCTTTTTTGCAAAATTTTCTTGGCAGAATCAAGCACGACAATCCATAAAATTGCCAAAAAGCACAAGGCAATTACCGACAATAATTTTTGATTAAAGATCATATTTTGAGTGAGAAGAATATTCTCCGCGCCTTCAATCACTGAGTTATCGAGCTTTTCTTGTAAAGATTTTGCCATCGCTAAAAAACCGATTTTAGGATTTTGAGAAAACACTTTTTCAAAAACCGCGCTCGAAGTGATTGTAACCAAAGCTGCTAAAGGAATTGCGGTAATAAAAATAAATTTACGTTTGTCACTTTTAGCAATTAAAACCGTCGCCAAAGACAAAGCGATACCAGCAAGCATTTGATTCGACATCCCAAAAAGCGGCCACAAAATATTAACGCCGCCGTGCGGATCAATAACGCCAAGATAAAGAAAATATCCCCAAGCAGCGACAATCAAGGCGCTAGAAAAAATAGCGGAAAAGTTCGACGAATTATTGCCCAAAGGTTTGTAAAGATTTCCAAGCATATCTTGCAGCATGAAGCGGGCGACGCGAGTTCCGGCATCAAGAGTTGTCAAAATAAAAATCGCTTCAAACATGATGGCGAAATGATACCACATCGACAACATATTGCTGCCGAAAGCTGAAGAAAAAATACTGGCCATGCCAAGTGCCAAAGAAGGCGCGCCGCCAGTGCGTGAGAATAAAGAATTTTCGCCCATTTTATTGGCTAAATCTTGCATCAATTCAACGCTGACGGGAAATCCCCAAGATGATATTGTTGCAACTGCGATTTGCGGATCAGAACCACCAAGAGCAGCAGCGGAAGAATTAACCGCGAAGTAAACTCCCGGTTGCAAAACACAGGCCGCAATCATCGCCATAATTGCAACGCAACCTTCAAGCAACATGCTGCCGTAACCAACCAGACGAATGTCGCGCTCATCAGAAATTATTTTCGGAGTTGTGCCAGATGCGACGAGTGAGTGAAAGCCTGAAATAGCGCCGCAAGCGATTGTAATAAATAAAAATGGAAAAACTTTGCCGCTAAAAACTGGGCCGGAACCATCAATAAATTGGGTTAAGGCTGGCATTTGCAACTCGGGACGGAAAATTAGAATGGCGATAGTTAGTAAAAAAATTGTGCCGAGTTTCAAAAATGAAGAAAGATAATCGCGCGGAGCTAGTAATAACCAAACCGGAAGTGTGGCGGCTAAGAATCCGTAAATTATAATACTGATCGCTAAAAATTTTGCATCGCGATCAAAAATTGCTGCGAGCTCAGGATTATAGTGAATTATTTTTCCGCCATAAACGGCTAATAAAAATAATAATATGCCAATTATACTTCCTTCTAAAACCGCGCCAACTCTGATTTTGGCAAGATAAACGCCGATAAACATGGCGATAGGAATAGTCATAAAAACTGTAAATGAACCCCACGGGCTGTGCATCAAAGCTTTGACAACGATTAAAGCTAAAACAGCAATTAAAACGATGATTATTGCCAAAGTACCGATCAAGGCAGCATAGCCAGCGACTGGTCCGATTTCATCTTTAATCATTTGACCCAAACTTTTGCCGTCGCGGCGTACTGAAGCGTACAAAATAATCATGTCTTGCACGGCGCCACCTAAAACTGATCCGATTAAAATCCATAAAGTTCCCGGTAAATAACCAAATTGCGCAGCAAGAGTAGGGCCGATCAACGGGCCAGGGCCAGCGATTGCGGCAAAATGATGACCAAATACAATCCATTTATTGGTCGGAATAAAATCTTTACCGTCATTAATTTTACGCGCCGGAGTTGTGTGGCGGCCGTCAATGTGAAGAATTTTTAAAGCAATCCAAAAACTGTAGAAACGATAAGCAATAATTTGGATACAAACGCAGGCTACAATCAGCCACAATGATGAAATTTGTTCGCCACGAATTGTCGCAATTCCGCCAACAGCAGCTGCACCAATTATGCCAATAAGAATCCACAGCATTGTTTGCGCAAAATCTTTTTTCATTTTTGTTGTAATTTTTATTGTGATCAAAAAACTGCGAAACAACTTAATAAAGGTTGTGATTTGAGAAAAATCTTACATCGCTTGCAATTAGTAAAATCAATCATCTAGAAGGACTTCATGACAGAAAAAAATACTCTTTCGATTTTGGAAAACATCAAGAAAAAAATGCAGAAGTTCGATCAGCAACCAAAAAAGATCGAAACAATTTCAAGCGTTAAAGATGAATTTGAGTATATTCCTTCAAGCAAGCCTAAATCAGAAACTTTGGATTTAAATAGCGCTGTCCCGCAACAAAGTTATAATGTTGATATAAATCAATCTAAAATTTCCGATCCAGTTTTTGTTCCAAATAGTCAAGGCTTTAAGCCATCTTCCTCGCCTTTTGAAGACGATTTAGATCTAGACGATTTAAGTGATTTGGATTCCCAAAATACGCCTCAAAACAATCATTCTGAGTATAACGCATTGAGTTCAGAAAGCGTTGTAAAAAATTCTGCTGTTGATTCGAAGCAATCGATTGATCAAGAATTAGGATTCTTGGATGAAGAATTAAAAAAAGATCAGAAGATCGCTACTGGCAATGAAGTTGAACAAGATCACGATGATTTTGACTTGGACTTGGATTTAGATTTAGACTTGGATTTGGATGAAGAAATTGATCATCCCAAAGACGAAGTTGAATTAGGGCAGAATCAGAATGACAATGCCGCAGAAACTGCTTTTAACTCAGAATTGGGAAATGTTGAGAAAACTATAGAGGCGCAAATTGCACCAAAAAATAACGCTCTGTCTGATTTGGATCTCGATGAACTCCTTAAAGAGGAAAAAATCAAAAATGAAAAAGAATCCGAACCTTTATTTGAAGAAAATAAAATTGATAATTTCGATGAAGAAAAATTTCTTCAAGAATTGGGTTTGAAGAGTGAAAATACTCAAATTCAGGATCAAATTATAGAAGAAACTTTGTCTGAAAAAAGTGAAGAAATTATTGATGATCAAAAAGAAGAGCTTCAAGAAGTTAAAGAAGTAGTTATTCCGCAATTAAATGAAGTAAAAGTAGAGCAAAGAAGTGAAAAAGACTCGTTATTAGATGACTCTGATTTGGATGATTTAAATAATATTGAGCAAAATATGTTTGTCGGTTCATCTTCTGTTAAAAATTTTGAAGATGAATTGGTGAAACAGGTTAATCTCGAAGATAATCAGAAAGATATTCTATTGCCTGAAACAAATTCTAAAATTGAAAATGGCGCTTCTTTGGATGATCTACAAAATAGTGATATTGCGCAAAAAGCTTCGCAAATTTTAGAAATAAAAATTAATTCATGGCTTGAGCAAAACCTACAAATTCTGGTTGAAAAGGCAGTTCAAGAAGAAGTCAGAAAATTATTTGAAAAAAAATAAATCGAGTCTTGTTTTTTAAGCATCCTGTTGGTTTATTTGGTTTCAGCCCTTTATGACACAAATCAATTTTAATAATGGAAAAGTTTAATACACTAACGTCAGTTGCTGCGCCTTTGCCTCTGATCAATATTGATACTGACATGATTATTCCAAAGCAGTTCTTGAAAACCATCGAAAGAACTGGTCTTGGTAAAAATCTATTTTTTGAAATGCGTTTTGATCTAAACGATAAAGAAATATCTGATTTTATTTTAAACAAACCGGCTTATCGCAATTCACAAATTTTAATCGCAAAAGATAATTTTGGTTGTGGATCAAGTAGAGAGCACGCTCCGTGGGCGTTGGTTGATTTCGGTATAAAATGTGTTATTGCTCCTTCATTTGCTGACATCTTCTATAATAATTGCTTTAAGAATGGTATTTTGCCTGTAGTTTTACCGAACGATCAGGTTCAAGAGCTTCTTGAGTTCGCAAATGATGAGTTAAACAGTGTTACTATAGATTTACCAAAACAAGAAGTTAGAGCTGGAAACAAAATTTATAAATTTGAAGTGGATAACTTTAAAAAATATTGCTTAGTCGAAGGTCTTGATGACATTGGTTTAACTTTGCAAAAATCTGAAGAAATTTCACAGTTTGAAGTCAAAAATAAAATTTTGACTCCTTGGCTTTATAACTAAGAATAAGAAGTAAAATCTGGGACAAAATATAACTTATTTTAACGAGTTTTTTCTTTTTTAAATCCTAAATATTTTTCAACAAAAAATTTCCAAAAAATGACAATCTTAGCAGGAAAAAAAGGCCTAATTATGGGCGTAGCAAATAATCGCTCAATTGCTTGGGGCATAGCTGAAGAAGCGAAAAAATATGGTGCTGATCTAGCTTTTACTTATCAAGGTGAAGCTTTGCAAAAACGTGTTGAGCCTTTGGCTGAATCTGTTGGTTCTGATATTGTTTTGCCTTGTGATGTAAACGATCCTGAGTCAGTTAGAAAAGTTTTTGAGGTTTTAGAGAAAAAATGGGGTAAGTTAGATTTCTTAGTTCATGCAATTGCTTATTCTGATAAAGAAGAACTTCGTGGTAAATATTTGGACACAAGCCCAAATAACTTCGTAAATACTATGAACATTTCTGCTTTTTCTTTGGTTTCAGTTTCTAAAGCTGCGGAACCTTTGATGAAAAAAGCTGGTGGTGGAAGTATCGTCACTTTGAGCTATTACGGTGCTGAAAAAGTTATGCCACATTATAACGTTATGGGTGTTGCAAAAGCTGCTTTAGAAGCTTCAGTTCGTTACTTGGCGATGGACATGGGTAAAGATAATATCCGTGTTAACGCAATTTCTGCTGGTCCAGTTAAAACTTTGGCAGCAAGTGGAATTGGTGATTTCAGATTAATCTTCAAATGGAATGAATATAACTCCCCACTTCGTCGCAACATTGATTTGAAAGATGTCGGCGGTTCTGGTGTTTTCTTATTGAGTGAACTTGGTTCTGGTGTTACTGGTGAAGTTCTGCACGTTGACGCTGGTTACCACGTTGTTGGTATGAAAGCTCCGGATGCTCCAGACATTTCAATTGTCAAAGACGGCGAGTAATTCTCGAATAATTCTTACGCCGCCGGCCAAAACCGGCGGCTTTTTTTTTGATGTTTTTTATTAGCTGATCCATGTTCATCAATCACGACCCATTTTTGGTAATTATTTCATCTCCTTCCGGTGCTGGCAAGTCAACGCTGTGCAAAATGACAATCCAAAATGATCCCCTCATAAAGCTTTCAATTTCTGCGACAACTCGTCCACAAAGACCGCAAGAAGTGCATGGTCAGCATTATTATTTCGTCGATCGCACTAATTTTGACGAAATGTTGCGACAAGAGCAGTTTTTGGAACATGCGACAGTCTTTGACCACAGCTATGGAACACCTCGTAAGATGGTGGAAGATGAGTTAAAAATTGGTAATTGCGTTCTTTTCGATATTGATTGGCAAGGTGCTCGTCAAATTAAAGAAAAGTTTGATCGTGATTCAGTAGTTTCGATTTTTATTTTACCACCGTCACTACAAGAGCTGGAAAGAAGATTGCGCGGCCGCGCTTCTGATTCGGAAGAGATTGTGCAAAATCGCATGAAAAAAGCTAAAGAGGAAATCAGCCATTTTAACGAATATGATTTTGTCTTGATCAATGATGATCTAAACGCCACTTACAACAAAATCCGTTCAATTATTGACAGCAAACGCAGCGAAAGAATTTCACGTGCTGATTTGCAAAAATTTGTTTCTCAAAATTTATTATAGTTTATGCACGATTTAATTGATCCGATCATTAATTTTTTGATTAATTTTATTAACCAAGTTGGTTATTTCGGAATTTTTGTTGGCATGTTTTTGGAAAGTACATTTTTCCCTTTGCCAAGTGAATTAGTAGTTATTCCAGCGGGAATAGCGGCTTCACGTGGTCATATGAGTTTACCAATTATTATTTTGGCTGGAACTTTGGGAAATGTTGCGGGTGCAATTTTTAGCTATTATTTGGCCGAATTTGCGGGTAGGACAATTTTATTCAAAATCGGTAAATATCTTTTTGTAAAGCCCGAAACTATCATTAAAGTTGAACAATACTTTAAAAATCACGGACCAATTTCAGTCTTTATCGGTAGGCTTTTACCGGGTTTCCGTCATTTTATTTCTTTGCCAGCGGGAGTTGCCAAAATGAACTTCAAAACTTTTTGTTTTTATACAACTTTAGGTTCAGCAATTTGGACAACAGTTTTGGCTATTTTAGGTTTTGAGATCGGAGAGAATATGGATTTAATCAAAGAATATATTCATCTGATTGTTTTGGGTTGTGTGGTGTTTTGTGTGCTTATTGCTTTTACTTATATTTTTTTCTTCAAGAAGAAGAATAAAAATTCTTAACTCAAAGCAGCGCGGAATTTAGAAATTGCTTCTGCAATTTGTTCTTGTGTGATGATCAATGGTGGTAAAATTCTTATTACATTTTCACCGGCCGGAATTGTCAAAAGTCCTTGATCCAAAAGCTTTTTGACGATTTCACCATTTTCGATTTTATCGTTAATCTTGACGCCAATCATCAAGCCAACGCCGCGCACTTCGGAGATTATTTCAGGAAAATCTTGTTTTAAATTTTCCAAAGCATTTTTCAAATCAGCGCCGACTTTTTTGGCATTATCCAAAAAACCTTCAGATAAAATTACGTCAATTACTGATTCAGCAACTGCCATAGCCAAAGGATTTCCACCATAAGTTGTACCGTGCACGCCAAGAGTCATGCCAGAAGCAGCGTCTTTTGTAGCAAGACAAGCGCCCAAAGGAAAGCCGCCGCCAATTGCTTTAGCTGTGGCAATTAAATCTGGTTTTACGCCGTAATATTCGTAAGCGAATAAATATCCTGTTCTTCCCATGCCGCACTGAACTTCATCGAAAGCCAACAACAAATCATTTTCATCGGCTAACTTTCTCAACTCTTGAATAAATTTTTTATCAGAAACGCGAATACCTTCTTCGCCTTGAATTGGTTCAATTAAAATACCGGCAGTTTTGTCAGAAATAGCATTTTTTACAGCTTCAATATTTCCGAACTCAACATTGTCGAAACCTTCTAAAGCTGGTTCAAAGCCTTCAATATATTTTCTTTTTCCAGCGGCTGAAATTGTGGCGATAGTGCGTCCGTGAAAAGCGCCGCTGAAAGTTATGATACGATTCTTTTGCGTTTGACCTTTTACATAAAAATGACGACGAATCATTTTAATCACGCATTCTAAGCTTTCCGCCCCAGAGTTACAGAAAAAAACATATTCAGCAAAAGTTGCATTGGCTAATTTTTCAGCGTAACGATTAAGTTCATTAACGTTATAAATATTAGAAACGTGCCACAATTTTTTTGCTTGATTGGTAATCGCTTCAACCATTTTTGGATGACAATGTCCTAAGGCATTTACAGCAATTCCGGCGCCGAAATCGAGATATTTTTTACCGTTATTATCGAATAAATAAGCTCCTTCGCCATGCGAAAAAATTACATCAAATCTTTTATGTACTGGAAGAAGTTTATCGGAAGTAATCATTATTGGTTTTAGATTTAAATTTTGATTTATAAATTCTGACAAAAGTCGGGCGCTTAATAAAGCCTAAATATTAAACTAAAATTATTTTTTTGTGATTTTAGACTCAAAAGAAACAAAACAGAAAATTTTATCGAAATTTCTGAAAATCGTCGAATTCGATGGATGGACAGAACAAGCTCTTGCACAGGCTATTTCTGACTGTGGAATAGATGCTAAATTTTCAACTCTTATTTTTGAAAATGGACTAACCGAAATTGCCGAATTTTATACTGATTGTTATAATCAAAAAACAGCAATTGAAATTGCTAAAATTGAAAACTTTTTTGATAAAAAAATTCGTGATAAAATTCGCTTAGCGCTTTATGCAAGATTCGAGGCGGAAAAAAGTAATCAGATTGCTTTGCAAAGATTGATTAATTTTTATGTAAATCCAAACAATTTTACAAAATTTGAAATTGGCCCAAAGCCTGCAATTAGAGGGATTAAAGATTGTTTTAAAATAGCTAATTTTATTTGGTATGAAATTGGTGATCAATCGACTGATTTTAATTTCTACACTAAAAGATTGATTCTGAGTAAAATAATTCTGCGAACACTTTTTGTATTCCTTAAAGATGATTCTTCTGATCTTATTAAAACTAAAAGATTTATCGATTCTCAAATAGAAAAAGTCATGAAGTTTGAAAAAACAAAAATGCAGTTCAAAAAGCTTGTCACTACTGTTTTCTTAAATGAAAATGGTTATCCAAAAAATGCTAAAGAAATCGTCAAAAATTTACCGTTCTTTCGTTTAATAAAATAAAATTATGTCTACGACTTTTAACACTTTCGATCTAATTTTTATGGCGTTGTCGCTGCTATTTATAGTTGTGGCATTCTTTCGTGGTTTCGTAAAAGAGTTAGCGTCCTTGATTATTTGGATTATCTCTTTGTGTGCTTGTCATTTTTTGGCTCCTTTATTGGCCAAAGCTTTATCTTCCTATTCGGATAATAAAATTATCTTGGAAATCGTATCACGTTTTATGGTTTTTATCATAACGTTTTTCACGCTTCTCCTTTCAACTTCAAATTTAGTAGGAGAAGTCAAAGATAAAATGCCAGCTTTGCTCGATCGCTCATTGGGAATTTTTTATGGTATTGTTAAATCTGTTTTGATCTTTGGTATATTTTATTCAGTGACAGCCAATCTTTATGGATTTTTACTGGGTAATAAAAATGACTCTGAAAGTAAAAAAGTTCCGCAATGGATGGAAGATGCAAGATTTGCGAATATTATACGTATTTCTGCCAGTGTCGTTGATCCAGCAGTCCAATCTTTTATGAATGAAACAATTAAGAGTTTCGATAAATCAGGAGCATTGCAAAAAACTTTGGACAGTAAAATTGACGAAGTAATAGAAGAAAAAGTAACAAAGGGAAGTAAAGATCTTGATTTGCAAGCTCGAGGAGATGAATCTTTAACTAAGAAAAAGAGCAATGTTTCTTCTAACTCTGAAGAAGAAAAACTGGCGAAAGAAATCGAGAAAGAAACCGGCTACGACAAGAAAAATATCGACAAGCTTGGTCGTCTGATTGATGTCATCGATAAAACTAACTAAACTTTAAACTAACTTAAACTTTAAAAACTATGTTCGAACTTACAGGAAAAACAGCTTTAGTAACTGGCGCAACTGGTGGTATTGGTGCTGCAATTGCAAAATCTTTGGCAAAACAAGGTGCAAAATTGGTTTTGTCATCAACTCGTGAAGAAAAATTAAAAGAATTAGCAGCGGAAATTGGCGGTGACGTTAGTTACGTTGCGTGCAACTTGTCTGACTTTGAGCAAGTTGAAGCTTTGTTTGATAAAGCTGAAGAGTTGGCTGGTGGTCAAATCGACATTATGGTTTGCAACGCAGGAATTACTAAAGATGGTTTGATTTTGCGTATGAAAAACGAAGATTTCGACCAAGTTATTGACGTTAACTTGAAATCAACTTTCATCCTAAATCGCAACGCCATCAAAAAAATGATGCGCCGCAAATATGGTCGCATCATCAATATCGCGTCTGTTGTTGGTGTTACTGGCAATCCGGGTCAATGTAACTACGTTGCTTCAAAAGCTGGCATGATTGGTATGACTAAATCAATGGCGCAAGAAGTTGCATCACGCGGAATTACAATTAATTGCGTTGCTCCTGGTTTTATTACTAGCCCAATGACCGAAGTCTTGAACGACCAACAAAGAGAAACTATATTGGCTAAAATTCCGGCAGGAAAAATGGGTGAAGCTGATGATATCGCAAAAGGTGTAGCATTCTTGGCAAGTGAAGATGCTAGCTATATCACTGGTCATACGCTTCATATCAACGGTGGAATGTTCATGAATTAGTAAAATTTTTCTGACGAAAAATTTTAGTTTAACTTCGAGTTGCTGCATGTGAACCAAGTTTACATCTCCGCAACCAATTTTATTTTAATTAGAAATGACTACACACAAAACAAAAGTCGCAATTATCGGTTCAGGTCCTGCGGGATACACCGCAGCAATTTACGCGGCGCGTGCCAATCTTGAACCAATCATTATTAACGGTAATACGCCGGGCGGTCAGCTTACTATTACAACGGAAGTTGAAAATTTCCCTGGTTTTGCTGAAGCAGTGCAAGGCCCATGGTTGGTTGAACAGATGGAAAAACAAGCTGTTCACGTTGGTACTAAAATTTTCTACGATCACGTTGTTCAAGTTGATTTCGCCAAACGTCCTTTCATTTTGACTGGTGAATCGGGTGACGTTTACGAAGCTGACGCAGTTGTGATTGCAACTGGCGCGCAAGCCAAATGGTTAGGTTTAGAATCAGAAAAAAAATTCCAAGGTTTTGGTGTTTCTGGTTGTGCAACTTGCGATGGATTCTTCTTCAAAAATAAAGAAGTAATCGTTGTTGGCGGCGGAAATAGCGCTGTTGAAGAAGCTTTGTACTTAACTAATCATGCCAAAAAAGTTTACGTTGTGCATCGCCGTGACAAATTTAAATCAGAAAAAATCTTGCAAGATCGCTTGTTTAAAAATCCGAAAATCGAAGTGATTTGGAACCATGCTTTGGATGAAGTTTTGGGTAGCGAAAATCCAAGAACTGTTACCGGTGCGAGATTGAAAAACACTGTTACTGGTGAAACTCGCGAAATGGCGATTGACGGAATTTTTGTCGCAATTGGTCACAAACCAAATTCAGATTTGTTTAAAGAAACTGGTTTAGAAATTGATGCGGAAGGTTACGTTATTACTAAACCAAACTCGACAGCAACAAACATCGCGGGTGTTTATGCCGCTGGCGACATTCAAGATAAAATTTATCGTCAAGCAGTCACCGCAGCCGGAACTGGTTGCATGGCGGCACTAGAAATTGAAAAATTTTTGGCTCATTAAAAATTCCAACAAAGCGAAAAAATATGAAAAGCGAAGCTCTAACTCTGAAGATTGAAAAAAATGGCGTGGCAAATCTTATTTTTGATTTGCCCGATGAGAAAGTTAACAAGCTTTCAAAACCAGTATTGGAAGAGTTAGAGAAGGCTTTAAACGTGATTGACGGCAACAAAGCGATTCGCGTTTTGTTAATCACTTCGGAGAAAAAAGACATTTTCATCGCTGGCGCTGACATCAATGAAATCAAAGGAATCACCGATTCTAAAGATGCTTTGGAAAAAGTTTCTCGCGGCCAAAATATTTTATCAAAAATCGCTAAACTAAAAATCCCGACAATTGCAATCATTGACGGCGCTTGTTTGGGCGGTGGTTTAGAGCTGGCCTTGGCGTGTAAATATCGTGTGGCGGTTGTGAATAAAAAAACTTCTTTGGGTTTGCCAGAAGTTAATTTGGGAATCATTCCGGGTTTTGGCGGCACGCAACGTTTGCCAAAGTTGGTTGGGTTGAAAGAATCTTTGTCGATTATTTTGCCAGGTAAAGCGGTGGATGCTAAAAAAGCACACAAGATTGGTTTGGTTGATGATCTCGCCCGTGAAGAATTTTTGTCAGACACTTTAAGCTCATTCATTACTGAAATTTTGGAAAAAGGCGAGGCGAACAAATATTTACAAGCTCGTAAAGCTGCCGCAAAAAAACGTAATTTATTCGAAAAATTATTGTTTGGTGATGTTTTGATTTTCCACTTGGCTAAAAAAGATTTGCTTAAAAAAACCAAAGGCCAATATCCCGCTCCGTTTTACGCACTTGAAGTTATCAAAAGAACGCACCGTCTAAAAAACGAAGAACAAGGTTTAAAGATTGAGCTTGAAGCTTTCTGTGAAGTTTCGGTTGGTGAAATTTCTAAAAACTTGATCGAGATTTTCTTCACCAACGAAGCTTTGAAAAAAGATTCTGGTGTTGAATCAGAAGTTGCGGCGCTTGAAGTTAAAAACGCTGCTTTGCTCGGCGCTGGCGTGATGGGCGGCGGAATTGCTTGGTTGTTCAGTAATTACGACATCGATATTCGTGTCAAAGATATCACGCAAAATGCTATCGCACTTGGTTATAACCAGATTGTAAAAATTTATAATCAGCTCAAAAAAATCAGAAAATACACCGCTGAGCAAATCGCTATGAAAGTTGCTAAAGTGTCGGCAAGTGTTGATTATTCTGGTTTTGAGCAAGCTGACGTGATTGTTGAAGCCGTTGTCGAGAATATGGCGATTAAGAAAAAAATCTTGGCGGAAGCGGAAACTAAAGTTCGTAAAGATGCTGTGATTGCTTCAAACACTTCGTCTTTGTCGATTTCTGAAATGGCGCGTGATTTACAAAATCCTGAGCGTTTTGCTGGTATGCACTTTTTCAATCCGGTCAATCGTATGCCTTTGGTTGAAGTGATTCGCGGTGAAAAAACTTCTGATACGGCAATTGCAACTATCGTAAAATTGTCAAAAAAATTGGGTAAAACTCCGATCGTTGTAAAAGATTCCGCTGGTTTTTTGGTCAACAGAATATTGCTACCATACATGAATGAAGCTGCTTTCTTGCTGCAAGAAGGTGCCGAAATTCAACGCGTTGATAATTTGATTGAGAGTTTCGGAATGCCGATGGGTCCTTTTGTTTTGGCTGATGTTGTTGGAATTGACGTTGGCGTTAAAGTTGCACATTCATTACACGAAGCTTTCGGCGAACGTATGAAAGTTGCTGAAATTTTGGATGAAGTTTATCAAAACCACAAAGATTTACTTGGTAAAAAATCAGGCCAAGGCTTTTATTTGCATAGCTTGAAAGAAAGATCGCAATCGCAAGTTAATCCGAAAATAATGCAGATTTTGCATCAAGTTAGACAGCAAAAATCGATTAAAACTTCGCAAATCTCTGACGAACAAATTGTCGATCGTTGCATGTTGATGATGATCAATGAAGCCGCTAAATGCTTGGAAGAAGGCGTCGTCAAAAATGCGCGTTATCTTGATATGGCAATGATTATGGGTGCGGGTTTTCCGGCTTTCCGCGGCGGTGTTTTGCGTGCTGCTGATTCTTACGGAATCGACAAAGTTGTGAAAAATCTACGTGAACTGAACAGAAAATACGGCGCACGTTTCGAAGTTAGTAAATTGCTTGTCGAAATGGCTGAAAAAAATCAGAAATTTTATTCGTAAATGAGAATTTTAGGGGTCGATCCCGGCCTTACTAAAACTGGCTTGGGAATTATTGAAGTAAAAAATAATTCCCTCAGTTTTGTGGCATCCATCACAATTCACACTTCTTCGTCTGAACTTTTATCCGAACGTTTGCAGCAATTTCACGATGCAGTGACTGATTTTATCAAACTGCATCAACCCCACGAAGCGGCAATTGAAGAAACTTTTATCAACAGCAATCCAACTTCGTCGCTGAAACTTGGTCACGCGCGCGGCGCTTTGATTTTAACTTTAGGACTTTGTGGATTACGAGTTCATGAATATGCAACAACAGCAGTAAAAAAAGCAGTTGTTGGAGTAGGGCGCGCTGACAAAAATCAAGTTCAAGCCATGATCAAAATTTTATTGCCCAAAGCCGGATTTAGAAGTGAAGACGAAGCTGACGCCTTGGCTGTAGCGATTTGCCACAATAATAACCAGAAGAAATATTAGCTTATTTTTGCAAAATTGATTGGAGAATTTCATCCATCGCTATTTTTTTTGCGTAAATTCCACCGATTTTTGAATCTTTTTCGCCAGAAATATGAATTACAAAAGTGAGTAATTTGTGATTATTTGCGGCGATGTTTTTAGTTGCAAAACCAACAAAATATCCTTTGCGCTCACCAGTCTTGCGATCAACATCTGTGCCGGTTTTGCCATAAATAATCCAACCATTTGATAACATTGATTCGTCAAAAAAGCGCAAAATATTTTTGGTTTTTTCTTGTGCTAATTGCGTAACTGGCAATTTATTTTCAGCCAATTTTGTGATGAAAGAAAGCTGTTCGTTTGCAGAAATTAACAAAGAACTGGAAAGCCAAGATTGGCTTAAACCGTCATTCAAACCAAGATTTCCTGATAAATCACGATTGCCATAATCAAGCTTGTCGACATAGTTTTGAAATTTTTTCGCTCCCAGTTTTTTGGTTAAATTTTGCGAATACCAAACAATTGAAAAACGCATCCAACTTGCCGGCGTTTTTTCGCCACTCCAATAATCTTTTAAAAAAGTAAGAGATTTTGGTGATTCCCAAATTGGATGATTTTCATCTTTTAAAATGCCGCTGTCATAACCAATAACAGCTAGTGGAATTTTAAAAGTTGAGGCTGGTGAATATCTGACATCACAATTTTCTCCACGTTTGATTAAATATTCGTTAGCTTCTTTAACGATAAAACAGTCAACGTTTTCAGCCTTTGCGGTGGAAGTCAGCAAGGTTAAGAAAATCAAAATAAGAAATATTGAAGCGCGCATATTTGCTTTGTGAGTTTGCAGATTGTTGTGCAGAAGTGGATTTCACGAATTTACAGATTTTTTGTCGTTCGAGCTTGATAAAACAAGAGCTGAAAATGCGCTAACTTTGACTATTTAATTTTTTCTTCCAGAGATTTGACTTCTTGCAAGATGTTTTGGTCTGAGTTCATCAATTCTTGCACAGTTTTAACTGAGTGAATTACGGTTGCGTGGTTTTTGCCGCCGAACTCTTTGCCGATGCTTGGAAAGCTTTCGGAAGTTAAATTTTTGCACAAATACATCGCGATTTGACGAGGACGGGCAATTTGGCGTGAGCGGTTATTTGAAGATAAGTCGCTGAGTTTTAGATTGTAAAATTGGGCAACTGCTTTTTGGATTTTTTGAATTGTTGGAGCTGCTGAGTTAGAAGCACGAACATAATCGGATAAAACTTCGCGGGCTGTTTCCAAAGTGATTTCTTGTTCATCTAACATTTTGCTGCAAACCAATTTACGCATTGCACCTTCAAGGTCGCGCACGTTGGTAGTGATTTTTTCAGCCAAGTAGCTCAAAATTTTCGGGCAGATTTCTTGTTCCATCTGCGCTGCTTTGGCTTTCAAAATTTCTAAACGATCTTGGTAATCAGGATTTTTGAAGTTGATGATCATGCCGCCAGAAATGCGTGATTTCAGTTTCTCATCAATATTTTCCAAATCAGAAGGGCGACGATCGCACACCAAAACTACTTGTTTATTTTCTTCAACAAGGTGGTTGAAGCTATTCATAAATTCTTGCTGCGTGCTTTCTTTGCCGGCGATGAATTGCACGTCGTCAACAATCAACACGTCGATTGAGCGCATTTTTTCTTTGAATTCCATGGCTCCGCCGCTGCGGATTGACTGCACGAAATGATACATGAATTTCTCAGCTGACAAATAAACAACTTTTTTAGATTTATCAGATTCTTTGATTTGCCAAGCAATTGCTTGCGCCAAGTGAGTTTTGCCGATGCCAACATTACCATGAATGAAAAGCGGAATTTTATCGTCAAATAAGTTAGTTTGAGCGTCAATTCCGGCAGCAATTTTAGCCATTGAAAGCGCCATTTTGTTATATTTAGCGCTGACAAAATTTTTAAATGTATAGCGAGAGTTTAGTTCAGTTCCGAAAGCAAAAACATTGTCGTGTTTAGAAATGTTTACGACTTTTTGCTCAGAAGAAAAATGTGAGGGAGTCGATGGTTCAGAAATTTGAGTTTGGTTATTTTTGCTGACGTGGATGATTGAAACTTTTTTAACGCTTGGAGCAACGGTTTGAACAATATTTTTGAAATTGTTTTTCGATTTGTTGTTAAGGAATTCACGGATAATCCAATCGCGCACAAATTTTGAAGGCGCATTAAGAATAACTTCGCTAGAAGAATTAGAGACAAGATCAAGCGCAGCGAACCATTTACCAAAGCTATCCTCGCCATATTCTTTACGGCAGGCAGCAAAAATGGCTGTCAATAAGTCCGATTCATTATTTAAGTTTTGCTGATTAGGCAAAGCTTCAAAAGTCACTATTTTTGTCTCCAAGGGAGTGAATTGGCTTTCCAGCCGTTGGTTTTACCTCTGTGACCAGACGCATCTGGGTCACCTTCAAAACCGTTCACAATGTTAAAACAATTACTATAACCAAGAGAAACAGCGTGGGCTGCGGCTTGGTTAGATCTTGCGCCACTACGGCATAAGAATAATATTTGCGCGTCTTTAGAGTTTTGAGCAAAAAGTTTTGCTAACTGTTCTTCTAAAGAGTTACTGAAATTATGATTGTAATCCATTGCTGGCATTAGTTGCCAAGGGAGGAGAATTATACGGTTTTGAAAATCTGCAGCATCAACAATTCCCACGAAGTTGAACTCTTCGTAGGTTCTAACGTCAACCAAAACTGAATTCGGATTATTTTTAAGAAGCTCGAAAGCTTCGATAGGACCGATTTGTGTAACTGATAACATTGTTAGAATTTTAAGGGACTGCCTTTGCAACGAAAATTTTGTGATAACAAAACTTGCTTCGAAAAAGATTCGAAGTTGCAATCAACTTTGGCAGGAAATTTTTTTTGAAAATATTGAGTAATTTTTCCCAGCTTTATCTTCCCGAGTAAAGAAGATTATTTTTGATTTTTGAAAATATTAAACTTGACACCTCGCGAAGCTAAAAAGAATCAGGGTGTTGATTTTTTGTTCCTAGAGAGAGAAGGGTAGAGGCCTGGTTTTTTGTAGCGCATCTAGTCAAAAAAGGGGCTGATTTTTTGACAAGATATTTTTTGATTTTTTTTATTTTTGAAACTTCGACTGATAAGAAATAAAAAATAAAAAAAGACCAAAAATTATGAAAGGAAGAGACAGTAGTTGTCCCATTGTTATTTGTTGAAAAATGTAACCAATTTGCTCGTCTGGTTCGCGGAAGTTTTCGATGATCATTCTGAAACAACCATAAAGTGTAATAAAGATCGCGCTGATCATACCACGAAATTGTTTTATTTTGGTAAACTGGTTTAAAGCCGCTAAAATAGTGAATAGAAACAATCCTTCTAAAGTTGCTTCGTAAAGTTGACTTGGATGGCGAGGAAGATCTCCGGCGTTAGGGAAAATTATTCCAAAGTCAGAACCGCTGACGCGACCATAAAGTTCCATATTCATAAAGTTGGCAAGACGACCAAAGAACAAACCAACCGGTGCAGCGATTGAAAGATTGTCGGTAAGCTGTAGGAAGTTGATATGATATTTTTTAGCGAAAATAAACATTCCTAATATTGATCCCAAAAGCCCGCCGTGAAAGGACATACCGCCTTGCCAGATATATAGAATTTCTATTAGGTGATGTCTAAAATAAGAAAAATTATAAAAGAAAACATATCCCAAACGGCCACCAATCATGACCGAAAGCACTGCCCAAGTGATCCAATTATCATAAGCAGCTTCACTCATGTAACGTTCTTTTTGATTACTTTTTTTGAGCCAAAAAAGTGCAAACAAAATGCCGGCGATGTAAGCAAGCGAGTACCAGCGAATTGCTAAAGGGCCAATAGCTAAAGCAACCGGATCGATTTCCGGCAATCTGATGGGAAAGTTAATCATTACTTAACGAGCTTTGTAGGTAGGAATTGCTTGTTCTGGTAAAAATAAATCTTTCGGAGGAGTGGAAGTTTGGTAGAAAATATCAATTGGAATGCCGCCGCGCGGATACCAATAACCACCGATTCTCAACCATTTAGGTTTGATGCAAGAAATAATATCTTTAGCGATTTGCACGGTACAATCCTCGTGGAAAGCGCCATGGTTGCGATATGAAAAGAGGTAAAGTTTCAAAGCTTTGCTTTCAACAATCTTTTTATCAGGCACGTAATCAATTACCAAATGAGCAAAATCAGGTTGGCCAGTTATTGGGCAAATTGAAGTGAACTCAGGACAAGAAAAGCGGATAGAGTAGAGTGTTCCAACATGAGGATTTGGAACTGCTTCTAGAATTTTCGCGTTAACTTTTTCTAGCTCGTAAGTTGTATTTTGCCCCAAAAGTTTTGGTTTTTGTTTTTTGCTATTCATGAAATGGAGATTGTTTGAAGTTGACTAGATATTGCATGCCAATTGCAGCACTATTTTTAAGATTATCATCTTCAATTTTGGATAAATAATACAAGCAGTTTTTGATAGTCGGATCGACTTTAATAAAGAGCGAGAGATGTTCTTGAATTTCTATGTCGGAAACGTTGAGAAGCTTTGAAAAAATTTGGCAAAGTTCAGCCAATTCTTGATTTGAGATAAGACTCATAAAATTAAATGGTGGTTGGTGAAAGGTGTTATCCTTTATAACTTTGTTGAGCTGCAAACTTTTGTAAATGAAATCACAATTGTGAGTAAAAAGGCTCTGACTTCGTTATTAAGAACTGTATCATTTTTAATTTAAGAAAAATTCAGTCAAACAGTTTTAGTTTTTGCCTTTTGCTAATTTTTTTTTAGAATTTTTTTATCAAATTCTACAGCCTTTAAAATCAAGCTTTCCCAATATTTATTATAAAATTAATGCAAGTTGGAACAATAGAAAATCTAAGTAAAATTATTGCCAAGTTACCAGGCATGGGACCTAGAGTAGCAAAGAGAATCGTATTGCATTTGGCGGCGAACAAGCAAAAAAATTTGCTACCACTGATTGAAAATTTGATCTCACTCAACGAACGGGTTCATAATTGTAATGTTTGTGGAAACCTAGACGAAGGCAATATTTGTAGTATCTGCAGCAATCCAACTCGCGATGAAACTATTGTGTGTGTTGTTGAAGAAGTTGCAGATTTGTGGGCGATTGAACGTGCCGAAAATTTTAAAGGTCGTTATCACGTGCTGGGCGGCAGATTATCAGCAATTGCTGGTGTTTCGATTGAAGATTTAAATTTAGAATCACTACAAAAACGAATTCAAAATTCATTGATAAAAGAAGTGATTATTGCAACCAGCGCAACGTTGGATGGCCAGACTACAGCACATTTTTTAGCCGAAAGTTTGAAAGATACGAAGGTAAAAATAACTCGTTTGGCCTACGGAATTCCTGTAGGAAGTGAAATTGATTATTTGGATGAAGGTACAATTAGTATCGCATTTAAGAGCAGAGCAGAGATTAATTAATCGCAGCAGAGAATTTATTGCGATTCAACGTCGATAATTTTTTCAATAGCGCGCAAACGATTGATGTCATTGTTGTCGAGTAAGTATTTTTCTGCTAACTCAACTTTCGTTACCTTGCCGTTGCGCATTACCACAAAGTAGACTTTAGTAAATTTATCAAAATCTTTCGGAGCGATTTTTTGTGATAAAAAAGATTTTACAGAAATAATTGCATTACGCTCTTTGATAATGATTTGGGCTGAGTTAAAGATCTTTTTAGCTTTGAGAGATTCAATTTTTTCTTGATAAGAATTGCCTTCAGAAGATTTCTTTTCGTAATTGTTTTTGCTATATTGGTTGTTTTCCGAGCGTTCGCTGCGTTCTCTATTATATTCTCTTCTTGGGGCTTGTTGTTTAATATCTTCGAAATCCTCACTTTTAGCGGCGTTAGTGCGAATGAATTCTTCTAGTTTTTTTACGTCTCGTACCAAAATTCGAATACCGCCATCATCTTTACGAACCAAGCATTCTAAAGCTATCATGCTGCCGTCAACTAATAAATCACGAGCGTTTGTGATTAAAGCTTCATCAAAAATCATCGCTTCAAAAATTCCCAGCGGATCGGAAATTGTTAAGTAAGCGAAGCGACCACGAGAACCAGAGCGATGCTTACTTGCTGCAACAACGCCGGCCATTTTTACCAAACAGTTATCTTGCAATTCGTCACGCTCAATTTTGTCAGAAAAAATTACTCCGCGTTTTTTCAAATCTGACATGAATTCGTCAACTGGATGTTCATTTAAGAAGAAACCGAAAGCCTCAAATTCTTTTTGTAAACGTTCGACACGACTCCATTCATCAACTTTTTTTAAGTCAGGTTTTTTATTAGCTTCTGGCAATCCTCCAAACAAACTCATCTGATTGGAAAGGGCTGCTTCACTTTGTTGCGAAGAGTAAGAAGAAAGAATTTCAAAAGATTCTGAAATTTGACGACGATTAGGATTTAATTTATCAAATGCACCGGCTTTGGCCAAGGCTTCGATTGATTTTTTATTAATTGAACGCGGATCTAATCTTTCAGCGAAATCGTATAAATCTTTAAATTTGTTGTTAGCTTGACGTTCTTTAACAGCATTTTCCATCATGTTAAAACCAACAGCTTTAATTGCTCCTAGTCCGAATCTTATGGCGTATTTTTCTGAATTATTTTCAGTCATAACTAAAAAATCAGAAGTAAAATTACCAGGCCGGCGATAATGCGATAAATGCCAAAGGCAATGAAGTTGTGGCGACTAACGTAAGACAAAAACCATCTTACGATTAAAATTGAAGAGACAAAAGCTGATAAAGTTCCGGCAAGTATTAATTCGATTCCCGAGAAGTTGATTTCGTGCAAATTTTTCAACAAGTCATAAGCAGTTGCAGCGAAAATTGTTGGAATGGCTAAAAAGAAAGAAAATTCGGTAGCAACTTTGCGATTAATTTTAAGCAAAAGGGCGCCGATTATAGTTGAACCAGAACGTGAAGTTCCCGGAATCATTGCCAAACATTGAAATAAACCAATGCAGAATGATTGTTTTAGAGTAATATTTTCAAGAGATTCGGTGTTGGAAATGAGTTGTTTTTTTTCGACTAAAATCATGATTAAACCACCGATAATCAGAGCGATAGCAATTACTAGATTAGAGAAAAATATTTCTTTGATTAAATTGTGAAAAAGACCGCCAATAATCATTGCTGGCAAGAAAGCTACGAAAAGGTTTATGGCAAATTTTTGGTTAGTTTTTTGATTTAAGTTAAAAGTAACATCGAAGATTTTTTTACGATAAATGACGCAAACAGCCATAATCGCGCCGATTTGTATAACGATTTCAAATATGTTATTTTGGATTGATTGGAAATCGATGAGATAAGATGCAATTAGAAGATGAGCAGTGGAAGACACTGGGATGAATTCGGTCAACCCTTCAATAAATCCAAGAAAAAGGGCTTTAAAAAGATCAACCAAATCAAACATCTTGCTTGCTATTTCGTGTGGTACCTCCGGTCCGACTCGAACGGACACATCCGCAAAGGACAATAGATTTTGAGTCTATCGCGTCTACCAATTCCGCCACGGAGGCAAATTCAGTTTTTTTTCAAAAAACTTTCCTAAAGTTAATTTTAGGAAATTAAAGGCTTGGCCAAACAACTTTTGTTAAGTCATATTTGGCCAAACCACCCAAAAGAAAAAAATCTAAAAAGTAAAAAATCTGGGGAAGCGCACTCTAAAAACAGATGTTTTATAAGTCAAAAAACTTTTTATATTATTTGTAAATATTAATTGAAGCTAGTGAGAGAGCCAGAAACCGAGAGTTTTTACCATTAATTCATTGTAACTTCCTTTCACAAAATAGTCGTTAACTCCATCTTTATATAAGTTGTGTATTATATCTTTTTCGTCATTTCCGGTAAATACTACAATTGGAATGGATTTTCTTTTGTTAATTCTCTCGAGGTTGCGAATTTTATTTATAGCCTCTTTACCATCCATAATTGGCATTGAAATATCGGTAACAATTAAGTCGCAATTTTCATCATCGACAAATTTCTGTATTAGCTCTTGACCATTCCTTGCTTTTATAACTTTAGCTCCAAAATTTTCTATATATCGACTCAGTATCATCAGATTAGTTTCTTCATCGTCAGCAATGATGATTCTTTTGTCTTTAAAAACTTCGATTAGCTCTTCTTTAGTTTTGTTATCAAATGGATTGTACTTTATGTGGATCCATTTGGCGATGGTTTTTGTAATTAATTCTCTTCTTTGTGGTTTTATGAGATATTCATTTGCACCAGCTTTTTTTACATCATCGAATCTATCGGAAATAGAAGAATAAGCGATGATAGGAATAATATTATCGACTTTACGAATTTCTGAAATTGCTTTAAAGCCGTTCATAACAGGCATTTCCAAATCCATCAAGATCAAATCATATTTATTTTTCTTAAAAAGATTAACGGCTTGGGATCCATTGTAGGCTGATTCGCAAGATATTCTTAAATTCTTCTTCAAAGGATGCTTTAAAGTTAAATGGTTAATTTCTTCATCATCAACTACTAAAACTTTTTTCTCTAATGACTTTAAGGATTGAGGAAATACTTGATGCTTTGAGAAATACTCGACTTCTTCAGTCGAAAGTTTAGGGAAAGATAAAGTAAATTTTGTAAATTTTTTTACTTCCGATTCACAGCTAATATCTCCACCGATACCAAGCATTGTACGTTTGCAAAAAGCCAATCCTAAACCAGTTCCACCAGACTTTCCCGATGTGACGAAATTACCAAAAAGATTATTAACAATTTTTTGGCTAATTCCTGGACCATTGTCGTGGATATGAATAAAATTATGAGTTTCGTCAAAAGTGCTGCTGATTGTTATTACAAGCTGCGGATGAGATTTGAGATAATAAAGTGAGTTTTTGATCAAGTTAAATAAAACGTAAATTATAGTGGTCTCATCGCCTTTGAAGCGAAAATCATCGGACAGCGATATTCTATTAATAATTCTTTTACACTCGCTTTCATTGTTGTAGGCGTATTCTTTCAACGCTAGATCGACTATTTCGTAAGCGCTTAAACAGGAAGAATTATCAACAGAACTTTCTTCTCCTCGAAGATCGTTTAAAGTGATGTTGATGATATCGTTGGCGCGTTTTATTGAGCTCGAGATTTTTGAAGTTAACTCGATTAATTCTTTTTGAGTTGCGTTAGAGTCGTTTTCTTGCAGCGTAAATTTAATTTTTGAAGTTATAATTTCGATTTGCGATCTAATCAGATTTATAGAATTCAGCGGATTACGAACCTCGTGTGCAATTGATCCAGCAATCGATTTCATAACTTTTAGTTTTTGTCTATTATCTTCCTCTTTACGATAAATAGAGATGATTCCGCTAGATAAAGTAAAAATAAAAATTGGTAAATATTCCAATCTAAATTGGTCAAATATTACTGCACCATCTATTAAATGAACTGTTAGAAAAGCACCGGATACTCCAATAATTGTCATTGCTATAAATGCTTTCCAATCAGATACCAAAATGATTAGTAAGTAAGTCTGAGCAATTACTGACATAGTCCAAATTGCTGAAAAATGATTTTTGAGCAGCATGAAGCAAAAAGAGTAGGGCAGGCACGCAGTTAAAGTAGCGCAGAAATATAGCGGAAAATATTTTCTGAGATTGTTGGATAGACGATCGTAAAAAATGTAAGGCATGAACATCGCAGCATTGACTAAACGTAGTGCCAGATTTTCATAAATTTGTGGAAAAAAATCGTGCCAAACTAAGTAATAAGCAGGGAAACCAAATAGTCCGAGTAATCCCAAAAACTTTATATTTGCTTCAGCATTGGCGATGATTTTTTCAAAATTCTCTTTCTTGAACATTTTTAATAACGGCTGGTGTAATTGAATGATTTTAGTGGCCTACTGATTTTGCAGCGGAGTATTTTGTATATCTGTAAGTGAAGTTTTAGTTTTAGAAGTGACGTGGTTTAGTCAACAAAATTGGTTTCCGATTATGCAAAATGGTAAAATGCCGTTCTTTTTGGAAGATAGAATGGACAGGTTTTATAAAGAAATTATAGAGCCGAGAAAAAACAAAAAACATCTTGTTCTTGGTCAAAATTTTGACCCAAAATCTAACTCTTTAGCTCTTTTTAATAACGATTATTTATGTGTTGGAAGCCATCCTGAAGTGGCTCAATCTCAAATTAATGTTTTAAAAAATCAGGGCAATGGCGTTGTTATGTCTGGCGTTTTTATGCAAGGAAAATGCCCAAAACAAAGATTCGAAGACATGATGGCGGAATATACTGGCTACGAAGCGGCGATTTTGTGCCAATCTGGCTACGCAGCAAATGTTGGTTTGCTGCAAGCAATAGCTGGTGAATCCATCCCCGTTTATGTCGATTTTTCAGCTCATGCTTCCTTATGGGAAGGGGTCAAAGCAGCTGGTGCAATTGCGGTTCCTTTTAATCACAACAGTTGTGAGCATTTAGAACGTCAGATCAAAAAAAATGGCCAAGGCGTTATTTTGGTCGACTCGCTTTATAGTGTTGAAGGCAGCGTCGCGCCATTGAAAGAAATCGTAGAGATCGCAAAAAAATATGAATGTATTTTAGTTGTTGATGAATCGCATTCGCTTGGAACTCATGGTAAAATGGGCTCTGGAATGGTCAGTGAACTCGGTTTAACTGATCAAGTTGATTTTGTCACTGCGAGTTTAGCGAAAACATTTGCAGGCAGAGCTGGAATAGTTTTATGTTCTAAAAAGTTCGCCGGTTATTTCCCATATATCGCATTTCCAGCAATTTTTAGTTCAGTATTGTTAAACCATGAAATTGAAGGTTTGATCACAACTTTAGAATTGATCAAAACTTTCGATGATCGCAGAGAGCGTTTGAGAATTTTGTCTAAAGATTTTCGAGATAAGTTAGATGCTTTGGGATACAATATCGCAAGCGAATCTCATATAGTTTCAATTGAGTCTGGTTTGGAAAGTGATACTGAAATTTTGCGTGATGTTTTGGAAAATAACGGAGTTTTTGGTGCGGTTTTTTGTAGTCCAGCAACACCAAAGAATCGTTCTGTAGTTCGCTTGTCGCTTAATAGTTCATTAACTGATGAGCAAATAAATCGACTGGTTGTCGTTTTTGATAAAATAAGAGATGAAGTCGGCATGAAGAATTGGAGATCAACCAAGCGAAAAATGATTAATGCTGATAAGGAAAGTAATATCTAAAAGTCGGTTTTTTGTTTATGTAATTTAATTTTACATAATAGTCATTATGAGGACTAAAGTGATAATGATTAATAAATCCAAGGATGGTTCGTTTCTAGTTGTTTATTTTAGTTGTTTAAATGCAAATGCAAAATCCTAAAAATTTCTCGCAGAATAATTCTTGGAAAGATGATTTTATTTCTGTTCTTACGTTTTATTAGTTTGAATAAGCTGGACCTTTTAGTAATCTAAACTTTAGAACATTTGTTAGCGTAGCTTCATTCAAAGTTTTTGGTTTTATTGAATTATGATCGGACTCTAATTTCTTGTCAGAAGATTTTTGTTCAATTGTAGATTTAATGATATCCTTTTGTTCATTCGTCAGAGTTGGTTTATCGATTGGTGGGGTGATCATCTTGTTGGTTTCGCCCTGCTCTTTTTTTGTGACTAAATCTAATTTATTTTCGTTTTTGTTTTCCGTAGAGCCTTCCGGTCCTTTCATTAACTTAAAATGTTTAGAACTATTAGAATCGACAGGGTTTTGACTTGTTCCTTTTTTATCTTTGCTAGAGTCTTTTAATTCACTATTATAAGTGTTGAAACCTGCTCCTGTAATAAATTTGAATTTTTTGCTCTTTAAAATTTCTATAACTTTTTCACCGTTCACTTTCGAGTTTTCTAAAAGACTGTTATCGCTTCTGCTCTTTTCTACAGATGGTTCAGTATTTAATAAAGGCGCTGTATCTTCTTTTGGAGAGACTAAAACAAATTTGTTTCTCTTATTTTCTGTAGTTACCAAGTTTGATTCAGCAACGGGATTTGGACGAGTTTCGTAAACTTCTGTAGATTTGGCATTATCATTAGATGAAGAAACAAAGCGGAAACGTTGTTTAACTTTGGAAGATACTTCCTCTTCACTAATGATTGTTTTTCTAGAAGTTTGTTCTGGCTGATCTTCTTGAGATTTTGTGATTAAATCGAGTTCATTACCTGGTATGATTTCAATTTTTTTTGAATTTTCGTCAGTAACTTTTGTTTGGTTTAGTTCATTAAGTTTTGTTACTTGATCTAAATATTTTTCAATTAGTGACTGAATTTCTGTGTTATCGTGATTTCTTGCAACGCTATAGGCATCGTTTAATTGTTGTTTAAGTGATTCGAAGTTCATTAATTTAACAAAATTAAATTTGTTAAACATCGTATCTAAACAATCTGAACAATCAGATGAGGCTGCGTGAACTATTGCAGACTCTCCTATTGAATTTAGCTGAGTAGCGTCGGCATTTTTTGAAATAAGTAGGTCAACAAGTTCATTTCCTTTCACTAAAGATGCTCGCATTAAAGGAGTCCAACCTTCATTGTCGGCAATGTTTACATCAGCACCGTTTTCTATCAGAATTTTTGCTATTTCTAAATTGTTTTGGCGAGCAGCAATTAGAAGTGAGGTTGCGCCACCAAAGTTTCTCTGATTAACAGCTGCAGAACCAGCTTTGCTAAAAAAACGTACACCGTTTATATCATTTGAAACAACAGCCGACATTAAAGAGTTAATTCCGGCAACTTCGTCATTATTTTCACCATAAATTTCTCTGACTTGCGCAACCAAAGAATCATTAAAAACAACAACTCCCGCGCATAAGCTGGTAATAAAAAGTGCAGAAACTACGATTAATTTTCTGCTTTTTGATTCATTTACGTTAAACAAGGGGAGTAACTTCATTTAGTTGATAATGCAGTCGAATGTGATTGTGATATGTTATGAAATCGACTTTTAAAAGTATGGTTGAAATGCTGCTATAAAATGGCTGCAAAAATCATTTTTGCCAGAAAAAATTTCCTTATTGTTCAGAATCTATCAGCTATTTTTTCCAACGAGTATTTAATTGATTCATTATCGATTCTGATTCTGGATTATAAGGCTTTTCAACCCAAGGTTGGGCTCCATTCTTAAGTAATAAAGCAATTGCTAATTCTTGTTTGTATTTTTGTGCTATTGCCAACGCAGTGAATCCATCTTGATCTAAAGCATTTATATCAGCACCCTTCTTTATAAGAATATCGATCGCTTGTAAAAAGCCCATGCGAGCAGCATGCATTAGGTGTGTTCTGCCAAAACCATCAACATAATTTACGTTGGCGTTAGCGTTAATTAGTAAGTTAAAAGATGCCAGATCAAGTAATTCTATCGTAATTTGCAAAGGCGTATAACCAAGATTATTGGCTAAATCTGGATCAGCACCTTTAGCAAGAATAGACGCAATAACATCACGTTTTTGCATTAAAATTGAGTAAGTTAAAATGGTGTCTCCGAAATCATTGCGTAAATTCGGATTTTCAATATCGCTAAAAGCGCTGTTAAAGTATGAAATGTCATTTTGTCCAATTGACCTAAATAAAATATCAGTTTTTTCACGATTGCTCAAAATGATCGGAATATTTTGGTTATCGTGGCTGCGGAACCTATTTAGAATTGGAGGAGCAGGAGTTTCGTATGATGAAAATTTATTAATATTACGACGTTTTGGGATAATTGTTTGATCAACTTCTTCAAAATCATCGTCTTTATTTTGTGATTGTGCTTGATGAATTTGATTTCCATTGATTTTGAGCAAATATTTTTGACGTAGTCGATTGAGCTTTTCTAAGTTGTTTTTACGTTTCTTTTCATTTGTTTCAGCCTGCGATTTTTCGAGTTTTTTCTTGGATTCGTATTTTTTAAGATTTTTTTGTTTTGTTGAATTGACGTAGAGATTCTTCTTGGTTTGAGATGGACTCTGAACCT
Source organism: Alphaproteobacteria bacterium (assembly GCA_021151765.1). Classification (GTDB taxonomy): domain Bacteria; phylum Pseudomonadota; class Alphaproteobacteria; order Rickettsiales; family UBA1997; genus UBA2645. Next base: position 86,930 of record JAGKWR010000004.1, on the reverse strand, counting down.
CAACATTTTTTTCTTTGGATGTTATTTCTTGGTTTATCTTTGTTGTGCTTAGATCTTTCTGAATAAAAGTTTGATTTGTCTTTGGTTTGCTGCTTGTTTTTTGTTTTTCCTCAACTTCTTGCTTAATTTTTGATTCGGCATTTTTGCTCAATTCTTTCATTTTATCGAAAATTCCAATCGGTTTTGCAGAAGATTGGCTGTCTTTTTTTACAGTTTCTGGCGGAAGAAGTTGCGATTTTTCCAAGTTATTTTGCGGATTTGGGATTTTTGCTGGTTCTATATTTTCTGTAGCAGTAACTGGGGATGGATTTTCTATTTTTTTTGTAGGATCAGTAACTTTTTTTGCTTTATTGTCGCGGGCGTCTAGGTCATCAAGACCAAGTGACTCTAAATCAACTTTGATATCTTTGTCGCGAAAAGGTTCGTCTTTGGCTTTTTTAGCTAAAAGATCGGCGTTGATTTGTTCCAAAGAATCTGGCGTTGCAGCAAACGTCGCCAAGGAAATCATAAGAGTTGTAACAAATAAAAGACGAAACATTTTTAAATTATTTTACTGGATCAAAACCGCTTTTTTTGGAAAAAGGATGACAACTTAATAAGCGTTTACTGCCAAGATAAATGCCGTGAATTAGCCCTTTTTTTTCTATTGCTTCTATCATGTATTGCGAGCATGAAGGCTCGAATCTACAATTGCAACCACCAAGTAATCGTGAAAATAAAACTTGGTAAATTCTTACTAAAAAAATTGCCAATCGTTTTAAGAAATCATTTGCAGCCATTCTTCCTCATTTAAAATCTTAAGTGATAATTCTTGAGCTTTTTTAAGCTTCGAGCCGGCTTCTTCACCAGCCACAACAAAATCAGTTTTACTAGAAACCGAACCAACAACTTTCAAGCCCAAATCTTCGGAGCGCTTTTTAGCTTCAGCTCGCGTCATCTTTGTCAAAGTTCCCGTAAAAATAATAGATTTGCCCGAAAATTGCGAATTTGCGCTTTTGACAATCGCATCTTCGATCGTCAGCTCTTTATCTAAATCTTGTACCATTTTCAAATTACGATGATCGCGAAAATAATCCAAAACTGCCTGCGCCATTTTTTCGCCAATGCCATCAAGTGCGACAAAATCTTGGTAATCTTGATTTTGGCGCAAATCTTCTTCATTCATTTTTGCCAGAGCAAACATTTTATCGCGGAAGTTAGCGTAAGAAGAAAAATGCTGCGCCAATAATTTTGCCGTTGTTTCACCAACGTGACGAATGCCAATAGCGTAGATAAATTTTTCCAACGAAATTTTTCGCTTTTGGTTGATCGCTAAAAATAGATTTTCGATCGATTTCGCTCCCCAACCTGCTTTTTGTGACAAAGGAGTAACGCTGGTTTTTTCATTTTCTTCGAGGCGAAAAATATCGACGAAACTAGTAATGCGCTTTTCCACAAAAAAGTTTTCGATCTGCTTTTTGCCAAGTCCGGTAATGTCAAAAGCATCTTTGGAAACGAAATGTTTCAAAGTTTCTTTAAGCTGCGCTGAACAAGAAAGACCACCGCTGCAACGCAAAACTACGTCATCTTCAATTTTAACTATTTCGGCAGCGCAAACCGGACAATTTTTAGGAAATAAAAATTGTACAGAATTTTCTGCCCTTTGTTTGAAATCAACTTCCAAAACTTGCGGAATAACGTCGCCGGCGCGTTGAATTAGAACTATATCGCCAATACGAATGTCTTTGCGAGCGATCTCATCTTGATTGTGCAAAGTGGCACGCGAAACAACAACGCCGCCGATATTAACTGGTTGCAAAACCGCAACCGGCGTTAAAGCTCCAGTTCGGCCGATTTGAATAATGATGTCGTTGATTTTAGTTTTAGCTTTTTCAGCGGCAAATTTATGCGCAATTGCCCAGCGTGGACTGCGCGCAACAAAGCCCAAACGTTCTTGCAGTTCAAAGCTATTAACTTTGTAAACCATGCCATCAATATCGTAATCGATTTGATAACGAATGTCGGCCATTTTTTGATAGAATTCGATAACCTCATCAAGATTGCGGCAAAGCTGAGAATTTGGCTCAATATTAAAACCCAAATTACGTAATTTTTGATGTAATTCGATTTGCGAGTTGCAAGAAAAATCATCAGAAAATTCGCCCAAAGAATAAGCAAAATAACTTAATTTTCTTGAAGCGGTAACTGCAGAATCAAGTTGACGAAGCGAACCAGCAGCTGCGTTGCGTGGATTGGCGAAAATTTTACTGCCCTGCTCTTCTTGGCGTAAATTCAGTTCGGCAAAATCTTGTTTGCTCATGTAAATTTCACCGCGCACTTCTAAAACTTTCGGAGCATCGCCTTGTAATTTTTGAGGAAAATTTTTGATAGTTTTAACATTTTGCGTAACGTCTTCACCCTCTTCTCCATCGCCGCGAGTTGCAGCTTGAACTAGCAAGCCATTTTCGTAACGCGCTGAAAACGACAAGCCGTCAATTTTAATTTCACAAAAAAGATCTAGCTGTGCTGTTTGATTAACGCTGAATAAATCGACAATTTCTTCTTTTTTGTCTAATCCCAAAAAGCGATTTATACGTTCAATAAAATCGTTCACATCTTCACGAGTAAAGGCATTTGCCAAAGACAACATTGGTTTTTTGTGACGAATTTTTGAAAAACTTTCCAAAGTTTTGCCGCCAACTTTTTCTTTTTTATCAGCAAAAAATTGCGGAAAGTTTTGGCGATATTGCTCAAGTTTTTTGCGCATCTCGTCATATTCCGCATCGGAAATTAGCGGAGCATCAAAACTGTGATAAGCTTCGTCATGCTTCGCAAGTTCAGCTTTTAATTGTGTAATGTCGGCAAGAATCTTTTCCATCTTTAGATTAATTTATCGTCGTTAACTTCAGCTAAATCGTAGAGTAATTTTTTGAAATCGAAGTGATCGAAATAGTCGTGTTCAACTGCGTGAATTTGCATTTCATTCTCGCGTAAAGAAATACAAAACAAGCCGGTAACCATGTTAATCGTGGTTGCAAGCAAGGCGGGATTAATTTCTTTTCTCAAATTTAAATTTACGACGTGAATCGACGGAGAAAAAGATTTGTGGGGTTCGCGGCGAAAAGCTAGTTGGAAAATAAGTTTGATGGCGCTGAAAAAATTGCAAAAATAAATCGCTAAAAAATTGCGATAAAAACCAAAGCTGAGATAAAGCAATTCGCTTTTTTCATCAATCAGCTTAACTCGATAAGAATAGAAAGAAATCAAAGCTGCAGAAATCAACCCTAACGATAAATAAAGCCAAGAGACATTTTCTGACGAGAACATAAACATTCCCCAAAGCGCCAGCAGAAATAAAAAAAGATTAAAAATATTTAACATTTAGAGCTGATGATTTAACAATTTTGTTTGTGCAAGATGAGCGCGCAATTCTTAAAAAATAATCAACAAAAACAATGAAAAAAGTCTTAATTGTTCAAGCCGTATTTTACGAAAAAATTTCAGCAATGTTGCTTGAAGGTGCTAAAGCTGAATTAGCTAGATCTGGTTTTGAAGCTGACGTTATAACAGTTCCAGGTGCTTTTGAAATTCCGACTGTAATTGCGATGCATAAAACTAAGAAAAATAAATTCTTTCAAAATTACGATGAATATTACGGCTACGTGGCTTTGGGTTGCGTAATTCGTGGTGAAACTAGTCATTATGATTATGTTTGTGCCGAAAGTGCTCGCGGTTTAAGCGAACTAGGACGCGTTGAAAAATTAGCGATTGGTAACGGAATTTTAACCGTTGAAAATGAAGCTCAAGCTCTTGAGCGCGCTGATCCAAATAAAAAAGATCGCGGTGGTTTTGCAGCTTATGCTTGTGTTGAGTTAATCAAAATTCGTGAAGAGACCTTGTTCAACCGTAAGTTAAAATAGCTTATATTTTTTTAGAAACGGTGATAGCAAATTTTGTAGTCGCCTTGATAAAAAACGAAAGCGGCGTGAAACAATTGAGTTCCGCCGCTTTATTTTCGTAGCCGATGTCACGATGTTCTAATTCTTCAGCGCGGAATTTTTCGATGTTGGTTTTTAATTTTTGCAATTCTTCTTTTTTTGCAGCATCCACTAACTTTTCTTCTTTTTCTAAAGTTTCGAGTTGTTCTTGGTAATGTTGATCAATCACTTCTTCAACTGCTGTAGTACAAGTCATTGCTGCCTTTTTATCGGCCATTGCAGTTAAAAATCCCAAAGCAAATCCGCCAACTTTCCAAATTGGTTGCATAATAGTTGGACGAATTTTTTGGCTGCGAATTTCAGCATCAAAGTAATCGAAATGTACATCTTCTTGTTCTTTCATGTGTTCGATTAACTTCAAAGTTTCATGATCTTTTTTTAGTTTAAACGCGGCAATTTGGCCAGCATAAATTACCTTTGCACCAAATTCGCCAGCGTGATCAACACGTATTATTTCATCTAAAATTTTCATATCTTAATCATCTATACCATAACGTATTATTATAATTCCAGAACCTCCAGTTCCTCCGTAATAAGATCCAGAAGCTCCACCTCCAGTATTGGCTTGACCGTTTTTATTTGCCCTTGAGCCACCACCACCAAGAGATCCTGCTGGTGCTGTTAATGTGCTACAGTTCATAATCGCATTCATAACATCGCCGGATCCACCACCTCCGTAGTAGGCATTATCACCAGCAATATTAACTTGAAGTCCTACACCACCTGCTCCAATAGTTGTGTTATTACTATTGCCACCAACACCGCCAGCACCGCCACCGCCTGCAGAAGGAAATTCACAATGATTATTAACGTTAGTTCCAGAAGTGGTTTGATTAATTCCACCATTATTACCTTGGCCACTTGTACCAGTAGCTACAGTTTTGCCAGATACTCCTGCACCGCCACCGCCTGAACCACCTGAACGGCCTGAATTATATGAGCCACCTGCTCCTCCACCAATTGCGGTTATTGTTCCAAATGTAGAATTACCACCATTTGTAGGAGTATTTGGTGGGGAACCACCGGCACCAACAGTTGCAGTATAGCTAGTCGCAGATAATTCGTAATCACTCTGATATACAACACCGCCGCCACCACCGCCACCGCCGCCTCTGGCTTGATATCCTTGTCCACCGCCACCACCACCAGCTACGACTAGAACGGATGCGACACCTCCAACAGTACAAGTTAAAGTAGAATTTCCTGTAGATGTGAATTTATGTAATTTATATTTTGTGCCATTAATTGTGACTAAAGATGTTGATCCGCCTGAACATACTGGATTCTTACGAATACAATTATTGTTCTTGATTCTGTAATTATCTTTACAATCACAATTGCTATTTCCGTTATAAGCAAAAGAACCGTTAGAACATGTGTAATCAAGAGATCCAGTGAAGTTATTTGTAGTGTCACAGTTTAACGAACCAGAACCATGAGAAACTGTTGTTGTTGTAATTCCAAGGGCGGTTGTAACTGTACAGTTATTTTTACATTCACCATTTACTATTGTTCCAGAGCAAGAGCAACTGCTAGAACCAGTGTAAGAAAAATTTCCATTACTGCAGTTATAGCTGAGAGTTCCAGAAAAATTAGCTGCATTATTACAAGTTAGAGAACCAGAACCTTCTGATACACTAGTAGTTGTTATGCCAATTGTTGTTGGTACTGTACAGTTTAATTTACAGTATCCATTTAAGACAGTGCCTTCACAGGAACATTCTGTTTTATCAGTGAAGTTAAATGTACCATTTGCACAATTATATTGTATAGAACCAGAAAAACCCTTAGAGCTATCGCATGTCAATACTCCACTACCACTACTAACTTTGCTTTGGTTAATTCCGGACGTTGTAGGAACAGAACAATTTAAAAGACAACCATCACTAGTGACAATACCATCGATACATGATTGATTTGATTTTGATATCTCTACGTTCCATTTATTTCCCAAATAACTTTCTACCGATTCTCGTTCTGTTTGACTCAAAGCTCGAGAAAAAATAACTATTTCACCAATTTCACCTTTGTAAGAAGAACCAATCTTTAATTGTTTCATGTTGGTTAAATTGGTAGTGTCGCTAGATTCTCCTGATAAGTTTCCATTAATGTAAGTTTGTTTTCCACTTGTGTTACTGTGAATAAAAGTAAAAACGCGAGGTTTTTCGTTTGAGGATTCGTAAGTTTGAGTGGAAGAGCTGTAAGAGTTTTCGCTTGAATGTGCATGCATCACAGTATCGTTAGCGCTATATCCTAGTAATAGATTTGAACTTTCATTTGATGTGTAGTCACCAATGAAATAGTTATCACTTTTGTTACTTTTTCTTTTTTCGAGAATGAAAATTGTATAATTTGTGTTATTTAAAATTGTTCCATCAGCAGTGAAATAGCTGTTATTTCCATCAAACTCAACAGCATGAATATAGTTTATGGTGTTAGAATAAGTTGGAGCATTATTTTTATTCTCTTGAGTTGCGTTATTTTTATTAGATGTTTCTCGAATATCGTACCAAGTGCTTAGGGTAGATTTATCAGTACTTTCTGAATCTTTAAAACTCTTATCTAAACTACTTTCTAACCATAAAACTGAGTCAGGAATTGAGTTTATAGGAGAAGATAAACTAAGATTCTGAGCGGTAATAATTCTGAATTTTTTAATTAAAATGCTAGATGAAACTAGTGCCGCAATTATTGATCCAATAATCAGTAAGATTATTGATGCCTCAACAATCGAGAAGGCTTTTCTTCTTAATTTTTTATTAAAGAAAAGAGTTCTAGTCATTTCTGATATTTAAACCCAAAAGTTTTAGACGTTGAAACGGAAATGGAAAACATCACCATCTTGTACGATATAATCTTTACCTTCCAAACGTAATTTACCGGCATTTTTTGCGCCTTCTTCACCGTTTAGAGTAATGTAATCATTGTATGCAATTGTTTCGGCACGAATAAATCCTTTTTCAAAATCGGTGTGAATTACGCCGGCAGCTTTCGGTGCACTTGAACCTTTCTTCAACATCCACGCGTGGCATTCTTTCGGACCAACTGTGAAGAAAGTGATAAGTTCTAAAAGATCGTAAGAATTGCGGATAATTTGTGACAAACCAGTTTCTGCCAAACCAACTGATTCTAAGAATTCAGATTTCTCAGCATCAGTTTCTAAGCTTGCGATTTCGGCTTCAATTTGGGCGCAAATTTTCAGCACTTTGTAGCCATTTTCTTGACCGAATTTTTCAACTGTTTCGGAATATTTATTACCGGAAAGTTCATGTTCTTTCAAATTACAAACAAAGAGTTGCGGCTTAGAAGTAATTAACTGTAAGCCTTTCAAAATTTTCTCTTCTTCAGCAGAGTTAATTGTAACTAAACGTGCAGCTTTTCCGTCTTTTAAAACTGTCAAAACGCGTTTTGCCATTTCGATTTGAGCAGCGATATCTTTTTCAGTTTTGGCTTTTTTCTCCATTGTTGGAATTCTTTTTTCCAAACTTTCCATGTCGGCAATTATAAGCTCAAGCTGGATTAATTCGATATCGCGAATCGGATCAACTGCGCCTTCAACGTGAGTAATATTTTCATCTTCGAAGCAACGCACAACATTGATGATTGCATCAACTTCGCGAATATGAGATAAAAATTGATTGCCCAAACCCTCGCCTTTACTTGCTCCACGAACCAAACCAGCAATATCAACGAACTCAATTTGCACCGGAATAATTTGTGCTGAACCCGCAATTTTAGAAAGCTGATCGCAGCGTTGATCAGGAACGTTAACTTTTCCAACATTTGGTTCAATTGTACAAAAAGGATAATTGGCGGCTTGCGCAGCAGCAGTTTGAGTTAAAGCATTAAAAAGAGTTGATTTGCCAACATTTGGCAAGCCAACGATTCCGCATTGAAGTGACATGAAAAAAATTATTTAAGTTTGTGAAAATTCGATTTGAGAACAATAATTTCAGAAATATAAAATGTCCTGAATTTTAATTACGTAATTGCAAAATTTTTTCATGTTCAAAGCATTAGTACTTTCACTGACATTACTTCTGACTTCTTGCTTCATCTACCATAAAATTATCATAAAAGGTAAAGGTAACGTAAAGCTTGAACAGGTTGAGTTTACCGATCTTGCAGGCTGGGAACAAGACGATCAGAAAATGGCGTTGCAAGCCTTTCTGCATTCATGCAATAAGTTTGCAAAAATGGCGCAGAACCGTGCAATTGGTGGTCAAATTGGAGATATAACAGTTGGTGATTTTCGAGATGTTTGTGAAATTGCTCAAGTTGTTAAAACGATGAGCGCTAAGCAATCCCGTAATTTCTTCGAAAACTGGTTCAAAGTTTTTGCCGTTTCTGACAAGTCTGGAAGTAGTAAAGGATTATTTACAGGCTATTATGAAGCAGATTTGAACGGTAGCAAAGTCAGAACTGAAAAATACAAATATCCAGTTTACGCCAAACCTCGTGATTTAACTTCTGAACCTTACTTAACCCGTAAAGAAATTGAAGGTGGAGCTTTGCGTGGCAAAGGTTTGGAACTATTTTACGTTGATGATCAAGTCGAATTATTTTTTATGCACATTCAAGGTTCTGGACGAATCAATTTGCCAGATGGTGCAGTTGAGCGCGTTACATTTGCCGCACGCAATAACCAACCATTTGTTGGTGTTACAAATTATATGTTGGAAAAAGGTTACATCGATCGCAGTCAAACTAACGCTGAATCAGTCAAAAACTGGTTGAAAAAAAATCCAGATTTAGCTCAAGAAGTTATGAATGTTAATCCATCTTACGTTTTTTTCCAAAATTCCGACGGAGAATATGTTGCTGGTGCGCAAGGCGCTCCGCTTACGGCTGAGCGTTCTTTAGCTGTTGATAGCGAAATTTATTCTTACGGATTTCCACTTTGGCTTGATACTTATCTGAAGAAAAAAAATGGCACGAAAGAATCTTATCAGCATTTGTTTGTCGCTCAAGATACTGGAACTGCAATTAAAGGTGTGGTTCGTGGTGACATATTTTTTGGTCATGGTGATGAAGCTGAAGAACGCGCTTCTTACACCGCTTCGCAAGGAAAATATTACATTCTACTTCCAATTAATGTCGTTGATAAAATGCGCGGCAGATAGTTTCTACAGCATTTTTTGTAGCTGTTGATGAAGGTCGCTGCTTAGAAAATCAGCGTAAGATTTGTCAATATTGTTGGTTATCGCAGTGAGCTGATATTGTTCTTCAAAAGCATTTCCATAAATCTTGCCATAAATCTTGGGATAAGTTTTTTCGCTTTCAAAACCCAATATCAATGAACATAAAACTGCTGAAATTGCTAAAAACGGATCAGCATTAGAGCAAGCCACACGATATTCCAAACGCTGAGATTTATGAGGAATACGGATTGCGCAAGTGCGATTATCGTTGCCGAAACTCAAATTAACTGGAGCGCTATATTTGCCTTTTTTGAATAAGTTTTGATTGGTTTTTAGGCAAAATCTTAAATAATCTTCTGGCTTAGGAGCTAACAGAATCAACATTTCATTGGTTTTTTCTAAAAGTGCTGCTGCATATTTTTCAACTAGCTGCTGATTTTGGCTGAATAAATTAACGTCATTTTCATCATGCGGCGAAATGTTGAATTGCAAAGCGTTGCCGCAATCATTATGAAATTGTTGCGCCGCAAAACAGGCAATTAAATTATGAGATTTTGCTAAGGTTTGTGCGATGTGAATTGCTTCTTCAACTGTTGTGCAAAGTTTGATTAAATCTGCGGTGAAGAGAAATTTAATCTCAATTTGTCCGACACCCTGCTCTTTCTCAACTGCGTAAACTAATGGATTAGAACCTAGTTTTGCTTGCAAAGCAGCAATGAAATTTTGATAAATTTCTGCGTTTTGAATTTGGCTTTGATCTGGCTGTAAAATATAAAATTCCAGCTCAATACCAACCTTTAGAGTGGTAGAAGTTTCGTGGCGAAATTTTTTTAAACTATTTTGAAGGATTTGCTGTTTGTGATGTTGAAGTTGTTGAAGTGGTGTAGCTTCGGATAAGCTGTGAGCAAAATCCGAAGTTTGTTTTAAAGCCATATTATGAATTGCTTTTCACCCATTCATAAAGAGCAGTTTTTGAAAGAGCTCCAACTTTGGTATCGACTAATTTACCATCTTTAAAAATCATTAAAGTTGGAATACCGCGAACTGCATATTTTGAAGGAGTTTCCGGATTCTCATCAATATTGCATTTGTAAACTTCTACTGCTCCAGCCATATCTTTTGAAAGTTCATCAACAATTGGAGAAAGTTGACGGCAAGGCCCACACCAAGGAGCCCAGAAGTCAACTAAAGTTACGCCAGTAGATTCAAGAATTTTTTGATTAAAATTATTGTCGGTAAGTTCGTGTGCCATTTTTGTTTTGTTTAGGATTAATAATTACGTCGAAATTTAATAACGCGGATTGCCCTTACAAGTGTTTCTTAAAGATTTTTAAACGACAAATTAAAGGTGAAGGAAGTTGAAGGTTTGGTCAAATTACTTGGGTTACTTTGCGTCATGGCAAAAGTAAATAAAGTGCAACAACCTTCATAATTGATGTTTAATCCACGATTTAAAATACGGCCAGTTACTAAATCTTTGTTCATCAAAATTGTAGTCGATAAATTTTTAGTAAATTTAAAGCCAGAATTAAAAGAAACTTGGTCTTTTTTTGTAGTGTTTTGGCTATTGCGAAGCAATAACAGATAGTTCGCTGAAAAGGTAAAGCGATCGTAATTAAAACTTGCTAAAACTTCGTTAACCTCGTTGCGATAGTTTGATTCGTTGAGTTGAAAAGCGTAAGAAATATTAAAGTTTTTCGGTGCTTTGTAAGACATTAAACCAACGAAGTTTGATTTTTTGTTATCATTAAAGCCACGAATAGTGACATCTTGTTGTTTTTCTGTGATCTTCAAGCTTTGGCCAAGCGTTAAACCATATTCGCCATATTTATTAAAATAAGTTGTGCGAGCACCAACACTTGTTCTTGTGCCGGCCTCATTACGATCATATCCAGCGATACGATCATTTATGAATAAGTTGTTAACCGTTAACTCTGCATTATTGCTATCTTCATTTGGAAGTTTTTCGGCACCATTTTTAAAATCACTCATCACGAAGTTGGCCATTGGCTCAACAATAAAAGAGCTTTCTTTGTTTCTTTTAACCAAAGGTAGAGACCAATTAAGAGAAGCTTCTGGTCTGTAGTTGAAGACGCTTGAGTTGTAGCTATTTGTTGGAGTAGTTCCCTTATAATTGTTTTCTAGGGAATATATATCGGTTTGGAGCTTGGTATTAAAAGTGAATAAATTGCCATTTAGGTTGAATGGTGCGTTGAATTCTGGAGTGGCTGTGCCGCGTCGATATTGCAAACCATCATTACGAGTTATTGTTGCAGCGTTTGAACTTAAAGCAAATTTATATTTATCTTTGGTTGGTTTTGATTCTACGTGATAATCTACCATCGGTAAAACTGTTGGAGCAGCTTTTTCGGTAACAGGATTCTCTAACTCTTGGAATTCAATCGCTTTAACCGCAAAATAATCACGACGATAGATGTAATCAGCGTTAATTTTAGACATGGTATAACCAACGTAATCGTTGTTATAGTCACGTAAATAATCGCGGTCGTATACTTTGTTTAGGACAAAATCCATTCCTACATTGTTGGTATAATCAAATTGTCCTTTCCCTTTGATATTCCAACGATATTGGCTGTTTGATCTGTTGACGGTTGTACGATCTTGAGAATAAATTATGTTGTTATTGGCAATTTCGGGCACAAGCTCGTATTCGCCATAAGAGGTCATATGACGAAATTTATTATTAATGATGTATAAATTTCTGCTTGGGTTGGCGTAAGTTGTAACGGTTAAATCACGATTTGGCGCTAAATTGATATATAGAGGAATATTAACACCAAAACCAAATTTGTTACGAACGTAAGAAGGTGGCAATAAACCAGTTTCGCGTTCTTTTGATGGAAAAGCACTGTTTAAGAAAGGTGTATAAAAAACCGGAAAATTATAAAGTCTAACAACGCCATGTTTAACTTTGTAGCGTTGAGCAGTACGATCAATTGTAGTGCTTTGTGACTTTATTGAAAAAAGATCGCGCTGTTTGCCAGCCAGTGAATTATCTGCACTAATTTCGGGATTTGGACAAATTGAGTAAATTGAAGATTTCAAAACAGTAATTTCTGGAGTTTCGCGATCAATTTGCGGTGAAGTCAAATAAGATCCATCCGACATTACCATCACGCTGTTTGAAAAAGTTCCATTTGAAAAATCATCTTTAATTTTTGCCTTGGTCGCAACAACATTTCCTACTTCAATATTCTTAATTTTGATGCTGCCAATTGCCTCAATCCAGCGGCTATTTTTATCGTAAATAACTTTATCAGCATAAACTACGCTGTTATCCCGACGTACTTCAACATTACCATTAGCGGTAATTAAATTATTGATTTGATCACCTTCAACTTCATCAGCTTTTAAAACTGAAGGTAGTGGCGTTTTATCTTTTTGAGAGGTTTTAACTACCGCGTAGGCGTTATTCATCGCCGCAAAAGCTGAGCTTAGAAAAATAGCGATGAAAGATAGCTGACGCGAGGAAATCATCAAAAGTAGTTCTTAAATCAAATTCAATTTTTTTGGTCTTCTGTATTTCAGCCAAATTGCGATCATCATTCTAGTTAGCAAAATTGCAGCAAACATTGAGGACAAAATACCAATCGATAAAGTTACGGCAAAGCCTTTTACTGAACCATTACCAAAAGCGTATAAGAAAAATGCTACAATCAAAGTTGTGATATTGGCATCTAAAATTGTTCTAAAAGCTTGTGAGAAGCCCTGCTCTACTGCACCAAGTACAGTTTTTTTAGCACGTAATTCTTCTTTGATTCGTTCGAAAATTAAAACGTTAGCATCAACTGACATACCCATTGTCAACACAATACCAGCTATGCCGGGAAGTGTTAAAGTTGCTCCTAAAAGTGATAATATTGCTAAGATAGATACAATATTCACAAGCATAGCAATATCGGCGATGAAGCCAAAAAATCCGTAAAAAACGATCATAAATAATGCAACCAAGACAAGACCTGCTGCTGCTGCAATTGTTCCGCTTTTTACAGAATCTGAACCAAGAGATGGACCGACTGTTCTTTCTTCAACAACTTTTAGCGGAGCTGGCAAAGCACCAGCGCGCAACAAAAGTGCAGTTTCATTGGCTTGTGCTACTGTAAAATTACCGGAAATAACACCGGAGCCTTGGTTAATTACGGTATTGATTCTTGGGGCAGTTACAACTTTGCCATCCAAAACGATAGCGAAAAATTTACCAATATTGTCTTTGGTAATTTCGGCAAATTTTCTTGAACCAATATCGTTGAAACGGAAAGCAACAGCTGGTTGTCCTTCGTGATAAGTTGCAGAAGCATCGATTAGTAAATCACCACTCAGAACAACTTCTTTTTTGATTAAGTATGAACGATTTTGATAGTCGTAAAGTCTTTCAGAGTCTGGATCAACACCAGCTTCGCCGCTGAAAGTTTCTTCAGATACAAAGTGAAAAGTCATTTTGGCAGTTTTACCAAGAATCGATTTGATTTCTTCTGAATTTTCAACGCCGGGAACTTGTAATAAAATGCGATTTTTTCCTTGAGCTTGGATAGTTGGCTCTTTTGTACCACTTTCATCAATTCTTTTTCTAACAATTTCGATCGATTGTTTGATCAAATTTTGTTCAATTATTTCGATTTCTGCAGCAGAAAAATAAACTTCAAATTTTCCTGAATCTTCGCTGATATCAACGCGATTGCTTAACTTTTTAACAATTTTTTTTGCTGACTTAATTTGGTCTGTATCTTCAAGAGTAAAAGTAATTTTGTTGCCACTTATTGACGGAATCGCTCTGACCGATTCATCACGAAAGTTAGTGCGAATTTCTTCTTTAAGATTGTTGAGTTGGTCTTTGAGATAAGAATCAAAATCAACTTCTAACATCAATTGTGAACCGCCTCGTAAGTCGAGACCTAAATTTACCTTTTGGCTTGGTAAAAAAGCAGCCAAAGGAGAATCTTCTTTAATAGTAATGAAGGATGGAGCTGCGTAAACAAATGCTAAAATACAAACAGCAATAATCGAAAATATTTTAAATTTTGAGAAGTTAAGCATCTTTTTGAAGTTTTATTTAGCAGAAAACGCCTCGAAAGTTACGAGGCGTTCAGAGTTTTTTGAGATAACTATTTTTTGTTTTGGTCTTTATTTTTAGTGACCAATTCAGCGACGTAATTTTTTTGAACTTTAATTACAACGTTATTAGCAATCTCAATTTCAACTAGGTTTTCTTTGTTATCGATATCTTTAACAACACCAACAATACCACCAGAAGTGACAACTTTTTGGCCAGTTTTTAGGTTGTTAACCATTTCTTGATGTTCTTTATATTTTTTGGTTTGTGGACGAATAATTAAAAAATAAAAAACGACAAAAATTAAAATTAACGGGACAAAACTAGTTATTGAAAAGTCTTGTGTAGAAGCAGCAGCAGTTTCTTGGGCTTGAGCAAAAGCGTCAGAGATAAAAATTTCTTTTAACATTTTTTAAAAAATTTGAGGTTAATAATTTGTTTAATCGCTTTTTAAGAGAAGCTCTTTTAGGCGTTCAACATTTTCGTTTTTTTGTTCTTCAGATGGTTTTTCTGGATGATCTACATCGGGCATTTCAGAAAAATTCGGCGGAACGATAATTGGCTCATCAGCTTTGTGAGAAAAGCAAGAAGAAGCCATAAGTGCAATGGTTAAAACTAATAATTTTTTCATTTCTTTTTAAAGATTAAATCATCAATTAGCAAAATTGCTACACCAATAAAGACGCAAGAGTCAGCTAAATTAAAGGCTGGCCAATGATAGGACGCAACATGAAAATCTAAAAAATCTGCAACTGCGCCATTTTGGATACGATCAGTCAAATTACCCAAAGCACCGCCAGCAATGAAGCCAAGTGCGATTGCAAAATGTGGTTTTTCATTTTTGTAAATCCAAAAAAACACTATTGCCATAATGCTAAATTGCAAAATTGAGAGTAAAATTTGGGCGTTTTCAATTTGGTTAAACATGCCAAAGCTAACACCGCGATTCCAAACTTTTACTAAGCTGAAAAAGTTAAAAATAACAATTTCAGGATTTGTTAAATTTTGCTCTAAGGCCTTAGAATCAAGAAGTGTGAAGATTAATCTTTTAGTCAACAAGTCGAGAAAAGCTACGATTAAAGCGATAGCAACTCCGAGCAAAAATAATTTTTTCGATTTCAAGGGATTTGAGATTTAGATTTTTCTTTTAAGAACTGCTCATAGAATAAAACATAAATCTAAAATCAAAAACCAAAAATTCATGAAAATTATATTTATGGGTACGCCGCAATTTTCTTGTCCGGCGTTGCAAAATTTACTTAACGACAAAGATTTTGAAATTGTTGCGGTCTATACTCGTGAGCCGCAAATTGCTGGTCGTGGTCAAAAAGTTCAAAACTCACCGATACATAATTTGGCTTTGCAGCATAATTTGAAAGTGTTTACGCCGAAAACTTTACGTAACGCTGAAGCACAAAAAGAGTTCGCTGATTTAAAAGCAGACGCTGCAGTTGTTGTGGCTTACGGTTTGATTTTGCCGCAAGAAATTTTAGACGGCACCAAACTTGGATGTATCAATATTCATCCTTCTTTATTGCCAAGATGGCGTGGAGCTGCACCAATTCAGCGTCCGATTATGGAAGGAGATTCTAAAACTGGAATTACTATCATCAAAATGGACAAAGGTTTGGATAGCGGTGATATGATTTATAAAGAAGAAATCGACTATCGCGGTGATGAAACTTATCAAGAAATGGCTGATAAATTATCGACTTTAGGAGCTGAAATTTTGCTGCGTAGTTTGAAAGATTTACGTGATCAAAAAGTTACTCTTATCAAGCAAGACGAAGCTTTGATGACTTATGCTAAGAAACTGGAAAAGGCGGAATGTGAAATTGATTGGAATAGATCAGCTCTAGAAATTTCTCGTAAAATTCGTGGACTAAGTGGCTGTTTAGAAGCTTATTTCAATTTCAATGGTGAAAAAATTAAAATTTTTAAAGCTGAAATTATTGATTCGGAATCAACGAAAAATTCACCGGGACAAATATTAAATGACAGAATGGAAATTCAGTGTGGAAAAGGAGTCATAAGACCTTTGATTTTACAGCGACAAGGCAAAAAACCGATGCCGCTGAAAGAATTCTTACTCGGATTTACTGTTCCTGTTTCGCAGGTTTTGTAATTAAGTTTTGCAATTTGCTGTTGGTTCTGTGCCAGTCACGTATTGGTTGCGCTGGTATTCCGGCTAAAACTTGCATTGGATCAACATCGCGCATTACTCCGCTCATGCCAGCAATTCTAGCACCGTCGCCAACTTTAATATGACCGTTGACGCTAGAGTTGCCGCCAATTTGTACGTAATTTCCTACAACTGTACTGCCAGCAACTGCGCTACATCCGGCCATAACTGTGCCTTTGCCGATCACAACGTTGTGAGCTACTTGTACTAAATTATCAATTTTAACGCCATCATGAATTATAGTGTTCTCAATGGCACCACGGTCAACACAGCTATTAGCCCCGATTTCAACATCATTGCCAATCTCGACAATTCCAAGCTGTAAAATTTTGTGGTTAACTCCAGCGTTGTGAGCAAAACCAAAACCATCTTGACCAATCTTAGCGCCGTTTAAAAAAATGCAGCTATTGCCAACTATCGCAAAAGAAATAACCACGTTGGCATTTACTACGCAATTGTCGCCAAGCACACAATTATCCATGATTGAAGCGTTTGGACCAACAAAGCAATTTTTACCGATAACAACGTTTTTCCCAATATAGGCATTTGGTGCAATCTTGCTACCCTCACCGATTTTTGCTGTTGAATGAATATTGTTATTTTCAAACTCAAAATCTTTTGCTTTATAGAAGGCATTAACGATTAGCGAGTAAGCGAAATAAGGATTTTTATGAACCAGCGCAGTAATATGAGGCGGAGTTTTTGCTGCATTTTTTTCATCAACCAAACAAAAACCAGCTTTGGAATTTTGAAATTTATCGAAATATTGGCCAGAATTAAAAAAGGAAATTTGCGATGAATCAGCTTTCTCAAGAGTTGCGATATCATAGATTTTGCTTTGTAAATCTGGGTTATTTACCAGTTGCGCTTTGGTAATTTCAGCAACTTGTTCTAGCGTTAAAAATTGTAATTTTTTTTCAAAAAACTGAAGACGACTCATTTTTATAATTCGTTAGATTGTTTGTGGATGGCTTTAAAATAAACTTCTGAAATATAGCGCTTGCCTTTCTCGCCGCGTTTTAATTGGACTATAACGTCAACGACATTGCGAATATAAGATGTAATTTCGCTTGGCGCCATTCCAAGGCCAGCTTGCATTACCATCATTTTTAATTGCTCCATCGCCATTTTTGGGGTATCAGCGTGTAAAGTTGAAATTGATCCTGGGTGACCAGTGTTGATCGCACGCAAGAAACTAAAAGCTTCGGCACCGCGCAACTCACCGACAATGATACGTTCCGGACGAAGACGCAAACACGCCTCGATCAAATCTTGAGTTGTAACTTTAGCGCGTCCTTGGCTACCTTTTGAAGCAATTAAATGTACTCGGTTTTTGTGATGGGTTAAATCAATTTCACGAGCATCTTCAACAGTAATTAAGCGCTCTTCGTGAGGAATTGCTTGAATCATTGCATTGGTAAAGGTGGTTTTACCAGTTGAAGTACCGCCCGAAATTATGATATTTTTTTTGTACAAAACAGAGCGCATCAAAAAGTCTTTAATTCTTCCAAGCTGTAGAAGTTTTGCTAAAATTAAGTCATTTTTATCTTCAACTTCTCCTACTGCAGCGCTGGCGAACATTCCCATTTTGTCGTAATCATCCAAACTCCATTTAATAACAGAAGGTTTGCGAATTGACATAACAACGCATCCTGGTTCGCAGGCTGGTGGAAAAACAACTTGAATACGATAGCCATTAGGCAAAGTTGCTGAAAGCAAGGGTTCTTCTTCGCTGACTCTTTGTTCAGTTGATTGCGCAACCAAACGTCCTAAAGATTTTAAATGATTTAAATCAAATTCTGGCAATTCTTCGCGATACATATCGCCTTTGCATTCAACCCAAGCTTCATGTGGACGATTGATTGAAACCTCATTTACACCTTCTTTGTCGAGTATCTGTTTTAATGGCTGTAGATATGAATCAAGAGCTGCTATACTCATTTTTACTTATTTTAGAATGTTAAGATGAAACCAGTTAAAGCGACAAATCCTGTGTTCTTTGCGCTAGAGTTTACTTGATTTGGTTTAAAAGAAAAATTTGTGAATTCGATGTAAGGAATAAAAACGCGGCTGAGCTTATAGTCAAGGCCAAGAGAATTAGCGCGATAAGTATTTTTTTGATAAGAACTTTGAAACGAGCTTAAGCTTAGTGAAATAGGACCAATTTGGTAAGAAATTGCTGCACTTTTGTAAGTTGAATTTTGATGGCTTTGTAAAGACTTATTCCAACTGCCATAAGAGGCTCCGAAAGTGAATCCGAAATATGCGGCGGTCGCTGCTAAATCATAAGCTGATAGATTATTTTGATTATTTGACTTTGCTTTTCCGACTTCAGTTGTGGCAGAAAATGCGTAATCAAGATTTTCGTAGTTGTTAGTATAATTTACGGCGGCGCTAAAAACGTCTAAAATTGCATTTTGTTGACCATTGAAAACTGTCGATGAAACCAAACTACTGGCAGTATTTGGTGTGTAACTTGCACCAACTTGCACACCTTCAATGCGCGGTGAATAATAGTTAATTTTGCTAGCATCTTCCGCACCATTAAAACTGCCATTACGTAAAATTGTGATGGAGTTTTGATTTATTTGTGAACCGCTAATAGCTTGTCCGCCATGGCCAATTGGTGATTGGGGAATTAAGATAAATTGGTTGGCGTTTGGAATGTTGATATATTTTAAGTAATTACCATTAATCCCACCAGAATTGCGCAAAAAAGAGCTTGGGCCAACTTTCATTTTTTGATTTACCGCAACATTATCACCAATTTCAAATTTACCATATTCTTTGGAATCGTTGAAAATATAAGCCTGATCAGCATTAATAACGCCTTTTTCTTGAGCTGACGAAACTTCCGATTCTAACTTCAAAAGCGCTCCAAATTGCTGATCGCTTTCAAAAGTTTTTTTATTGGTTATTTTGATAAAGAATTGTGAGTTATTTTCTGCAGCGGGTGAAGAGTTTTGTCGATTATTTGTGGCATTATCGAGTTGTTTTTGATCGTAAGAATTACTTTGGTTACGAGCAGCAGCGGTAAAGTTGGTTGATCCGTTAAATTGTAATTCGCTATTTTTGCCAAGTGCAATTTTGCTCACTGCAGCTGCTTCAACATAGCAAGGAAGTAGCAATAAAAGGATTAATAAATTTAACTTTTTCAAACTGATTAAATATTTGTTTAAGATTATTTCTTGAACGAATCGTAAAATTTAAAAACTAAAATCTACAATGGTTTATCTACCGCACTGGCCAATTCCTTCAACTCTCGGAAAAAGAGCAATTAACTATGAAACAGTTTTTGAAAGAATGTCTGTTGTTTTGGAAAGATTGGGTAATCCGCATAAAAAACTGCCGCCAGTGATTCATGTTGCTGGCACAAACGGTAAAGGTTCAGCCACTGCTTTGATTGCGGAAATTTTTAAACAAGCTGGTTATAAAACTCACATTTATACTTCGCCTCATCTTCATGATTGCAATGAGCGTATCGTTTTGGCTGGTGAAAAAATCTCTGATAATTTTCTCTACGAAATTATGGAAGAAGTAAGATTAGCCTCAGCTGATGTTGCTTTGACTTTTATGGAAAGTTTTACAGTTGGTGCTTTTTTGGCATTTAGTAAAGTGTCTGCAGATATTGCGGTAATTGAATGCGGCATGGGCGGAAGAATTGACGCCACAAACATTATCGAGCAAAAATTGGTAACGCTGATAATGCCGATTTCTTTTGATCACATGGAATATTTGGGAAATTCGATTGAAAGAATTGCTCTTGAGAAAGCCATGATTATGAGAACGAACACGCCTTTAGTAGTTGCATCACAACCAGAAAAAGCGCGAGAAATTATCGCCCTACTCGCACAAGATCAAAAAATTGATGCTTATTTTTATGATGAAGATTTTGCCATATTGGTTGATGAAGAAAACGGAAAATTCGATCTCAAAATTGGCGATGAAATTATCGAAAACTTAGCAAAACCAGCTTTGCTGGGAGATCATCAATATATCAATTTTGCCACGGCAATTGTTGCGGCTTTAGCTTCGGAATTTGAATTGCCAATTACAGCGATTCAAAAAGCAATTACTTCAGTTAAATGGCCAAGCAGATTGGAAAGAGTCGAAAATAATTTAAGTAAAATTCTGCCTACTGCAGAAAGTGAGTTATTTATTGATGGCGCTCATAATGAGGCCGGTGCTTTTGCATTGGCGCGTTGGTTGCAAGGCCAAAAAGATGATAAATTGAACTACGTAATTTGCGGATTTAGTCGTAATAAATGCAAAAAAGAGTTTTTGGAAAAGTTCAAAAATATTGCTAAAATAGTTGCTGTCACAGTTGACGGCGAACCTTATCCGGAAGATGCAAAGCGCATTGCTGAAATTGCGCAAAGTTGTGAAATTTTTGATGCCACTGCAGTTCAAGATTTAATTGATGGATTGCAGTATATAGCGAAAAAAAGCACCAACAAAACTTGTCGAGTTGTAATTTGTGGATCACTTCACTTAGCACGTGATGTCAGAAAATTTGCAAAAATTATCCAATAAAATTTTGTGCCATTTGCAAAATTTCAGCTCGAGGTTTGATAGTTTTCGGATTTGTGATATCTTGCTTTGCTCTTGTAATGATGGCCTCGAAAAGCTTTCTGAAGGTAGATGCGATTAACTCTAATTTTTTAGAGTCGTTAGAATATTTACCGTTGATTAAGCGTGATAAAAAGGCGACGCATAAAATTGAATTGCCCTGTAAATTATTTCCTGACCAGTGATATTGCTCAGCGCGGCTTAAAATACATTGTTGCGCAATTTTATCCAAAATAGCTTGTTTCTGGTCTTCTCTGGTTTCATCTAGTTCTAGTTGCAACTCACAATGTTGCACAATTTTTTTGACAATGTTGTTGGAAGTTACTACAGGCAAAGATTCGTTATATTTAAATTTCTCTTCAAAAGCTGTGATGATTTCAGTATCATTCACACCATTATGTTCAAAAACCACACTGTGTAAAGTTGTGTTGATGTTCAATAAGTTGAGCAAAGTTTCGCAGCCAGTTTTTGTAAGACCAACATTGGCTAAATTTAGAACTCTTAATCCGCAGTTTTTGACCAAACTATCGCTTAGAATTTGAGCACCGCTATCACCAACAGAGTTATTTCTTAAATAAATTGTATTCAAAGCTGAGTTGAATGGAAAAGCTTCAGCAAAAGCGTTAATTCCTTTAATCGTGATTTTATTATTACCAAGATACAAATGTTGCAGGCTATTGTTAATTTTTAATGCGTCAGACAATGCTTTCGAACCTTCATCACCAATGAAATTTCCGCGCAAATAAAGAGTTTTAAGATGTTGGTTTTTAGTCAAAGCTTTGGCCAAAGCCTTTGCTCCTTCAGAGCCAATATCGCTATTGCCGATTTCCAAACTTTCCAAGAAAATATTTGATTCAATGGCTTTTGCTAAAGCTTGAGCACCTTCATCACCAACTGAATTGCCACTCATGCTCAGTTCGGTTAAATTTTTGTCATTTTTTCTAAGCTTATCAAGAATTTGATCCGACACTGACATTGGAAATAAAACTAAATTTGTTATTGATATAAAGAAGCTTCTTCGTCTTCTAAAAATTGGCAGCGAGATGATTTTTGATTATCGATTAAATCAGCGGCAATTTTCGCGGAAGCAGCTGACAATGTCCAACCAAGTGAGCCATGACCAGCGTTAATGATAAGATTTGGATATTTTTTTATTTGGCAAATAAGTGGAATTGAATTGGGACGAAATGGACGAAAACCGCACCAATCTGAGAATTCATTTATATTACCAAAATCAGAAAGGCTGGTGCGCATTTTTTGAACGATAAAGTCGATATGTTTTTGATTTTTTTCTGATTTATTACCGCAAATCTCAACAGTCCCTGCAGCTCGAAATATATCTCCTAAGCGACTATACACAATTTTGTTTTCAACATCAGTCAATGCTATCTTAGGAGCTAAATATTCGGAGTTTGCTTCAACAGAAATGCTGTAACCTTTAATCGGATAAATTTGCGTGTTAATTCCGATACCTTTTAAAAGCTTGTTACCAGTTGCACCAAGAGCACAAACGTATTTATCTGCGGTAAATACACCTTTGCTAGTATGGATGCCGGTAATTTTTTGGTAGTTGGTAAAAATATTGCGGATTTCAGCGCCATATTCAAAAACTACGCCATATTTTTCACGACAGATTTTTTCTAATCCTTTAGTAAATAGCATACTGTTTCCGGAGGCATCAGTTTCGTAAAATATGCCACCTACAAGCTTGTTTTCGTCATCTAATTTTGACAAAGTCGGCTCTTTTTTAACGCATTCTTGTGGATTTAAAATTTTTACCGCAACGCCTAAAGAAGAAGCGAACTGCGCATGTTTAATAGCGGAATCGAATAATTTTTGATTACGAAAAAAATGCAGAGTTCCGTTTTGTTGATAGTCAAATTCCAGCCTAGTTTCTTGCTCAAGAATTTCGGCAATAACTTCTTTGCTGTATTTGGCTAATATAAAAATTTTTTCAGAAATTTCGGCATTTTTTTCTTTCGTAGAGTTCTTGATGAATTGGTGTGCCCATTTCCAAAATTCGCGGTTTGTGAGATCAGTTAAACTAAAAAATGAAGGTGAAGTAAAATAAGCTTTAAAAATCGAAATTAATGAAGATTTACTAGCCCAAGGTTCAATGTGAGAATAGCTTAATTGCCCGCCATTTGCATAGGAACATCCGAGTGCAGAAGCACTGTTTTTCTCTAAAACAACTACTTCATGACCAGCACGAGCAAGAAAATAAGCGGTTGTAACACCAATTACACCGGCTCCCAAAACTATTACTTTCATCGAGAAAAACTATTGTTTAAGTTGGAAAAACGACGGCGCAAAATATGAGCAAAATCCCCAAATTACAAGGTCAAATTACAACGATCCAAAATGGTTTTAGGCGAAAAAAATAACATTTTTAATATTCCAACAAATTACCACTTTTTCGAATCTTTTTTCGATTTTTTGCATAGCAATTTTGCGGGCAAAATTTCGCAATTAAAAATTTTGCTTCCCAGTCAAAGAAGTTGTCGTGAATTACGCCGTATTTTTATTGAAAAAACTTCGGACAACCAAGCGGTAATAATGCCGCAAATCAAAGCGATTTCAGATTTATCTTTTGAAGACTTATTTGAATTTTTACCAAACCCTGCAATCGAACAAACTATTCAAGAAATTGTTGCAGCCCAAAAAATTTCTGGCGTTGAGCATTTATTTTTCTTGAGCCAAGAAATTTTAAAACAGTCGTTATTTGGTGAAAATATTGATGCAGCGCAACTTTTGATGATCGCGACACATTTAAAAAATACTTTTGATGAAATTGAACGTGAAGAAGTTGAATTCTCTAAATTCACAGAAATTGATGACTCTGACTTGTCAAAACACCGCCAAATGACTGTTGAATTTTTACAAAAATTTCACTTTGGATTTCGTAATTCTTTGATCAAACAAGATGTATTTTTTGACTCATCTTGGCAAAATTTTATTATCAGCAAAATCATTGAAATATTGCAAAACTACGGCTGTAAAAATCATTGGATAATTGCTGGTTCAACGGGAAGCGTCATGGCGGGACGCAAGTTAATCAAAGCAATTGCACAATGTGAAAATGGATTTGTAGTTTTGCATGGCGCTGATTTGTCACAAAATAATTACAGCGCAGAAAATCACCCACAATATCACCTAAATAATCTGATTAATTTTTTAGGAATTGAAAAATCTGCCGTAAAAAATCTCGCTAATTCGAGATATTTAATCAGTTCGCAGACACGTTTAGAGATGATGCAAACTGTAATGCTGCCGTCTAAAAACACTGATCAATGGCAAAAATCACAAGTTAATTTTGATGACAAAATTAGCCTAGTTGAAGCCAAAAATGAAATTGAAGAAGCTCAAATTATTGCTGTTATTTTGGCTAAAAATTATGCCGAAAATAAAAAATGTGCTGTCGTCATTAACGACAATAAAATAGCTAAATTACTGCGTATTGAGCTGAAAAAACGCGGTATGATTTTTAACGATACTCGTAACTTCGGAGTTTTTGATGCTAACTTAGTGAAATTCATTTTATTGATTCTAGATTTAATCGAAAATGATTTTACCTCTTCAAGCCTTCTCGCTGTATGGCAAAATCAACTTTTTAATCACGAAAACAAAGCCGAAATTATTGCCGAATTCGAAATAAAAATTTTGCGTCAAGATCGTAAGAATTTCGGCCTTGATGGTATAAAATCAAAATTGCGCGATATTGATAATATTGAATTAGAAGAGTTTTTTGCTGATTTTTGTGCAAAAATTTCACCAATTTTGCAGCTACAAAAAAACGACAACATTGCCAATTGCGCTCAAGCAATTTTGCAAGCTGTCGTAAATTTAAGTCAAAAAACACTGCAAGAAATTTTTGCTGAAGAAGAAGCTCAACAAGAGCTTTTCGAATTTTTTACAAAAATTGCTAAGCAAAAAAATTTCATAGTACGTAGCGATAATCTACTCAGCATTTTTCAAATTTTATTTGGGCAAGTTAGTTTCTTTGAAAAATCTGACGCTTCCGCTTTGATACAAATTTTATCAACTATTGAAGCCCGACTTTTGAATTTTGATTTGATGATCGTTGCTTCGCTTAACGAAGGAAAATTTCCTGAAATTACCTCAGAAAGTTGGCTTGGTCGTAAAATTAGAAAAGATTTAGGAATCGAAAAAACGCTGAAAAAAATCGGACAAAATGCCTATGACTTTTGCAATTACCTAGCAAATAAAGAAGTGGTTTTGACTCGATCTTTAACATATGGCGGCTCACCTTCAAGCCCTTCATTATTTTTGTTAAAACTGCAAACTTTGGCCAAAAAATCGCAATTTACTTTCAATGACCAAGCTGAGTTGCGTTGTTTGCTTAACAATTTTGACGATGTTGAAGTTACTAAAATTAGTCGTCCGCAACCCAAAATAGACTGGCAGTTACGTCCTAAAAAATTAGCAATTACTGACATCGCAAAATTGATTTCCGATCCTTACAGCATTTACGCAAAACGAGTTTTACGTTTGCGCGAATTGCAAAAAATTGATTATGAACCTTCTTATTCTGAGTTCGGAAGCTTTGTGCACAAGGCTTTGGAAGAATTTGTAAAAAATCCGCAAAATTTGGAAATTGCGCTGCAAAATTCGCACATAATTTTTCAGCAATATTTTTTAAACGAAGAAGCACAGTTAATTTGGTGGCCAAAATTTCAAAATATTTTTCATTCATTTTTCGACCAAGAACGGGCTATCAAAGCTTCTTCAAATCTAACTGAAGTTGAAGTTAAAATTATAATTGAAGAGATTTTGCTTAACGGAAAAATTGATCGAGTCGCAATTTCGGATAATAAAGCACAAATTTATGATTATAAAACCGGCCAAGTTGCAACCACTAAAGATGTGATTTGTGGTAAAGAACCGCAGTTGACAATTGCTGCTTTAATGTTGATTGAGAGCGGATTTAACTACGAAATTTCAGCATTGAATTATTGGAAATTATCTTTTGCTGGTGGTGAAAAAATTGTTAAAATTTCGCAAGATTGTGAAGAAATAAAAATTATGGCAGCGGCTGCTAAAGCAGGAATTGCAAAAATTTTCCAATATTTTTCTGATCCTAGAAATTCTTATACTTCAGCGCCCGATCTAGATAATTATAAAGAAAATGAATATTCACATTTAGCACGCGTCAAAGAATGGCAATAGCTCGTTATAAAATTACTTTTGAATATGACGGAACCAAATATTTCGGTTCGCAAAAGCAACAAGATCAGCCTTTAAAGTCGGTTGAAGAAGTCGTTGAAGTTGCTGTCGCTAAATTTTCACAAGAAAATGTTAAGATAAATTTTTCAGGTCGCACTGATGCCGGAGTTCACGCCCTCGCCCAAGTTGCGCATTTTGATTTAAACAAAAATTTCGATCCTTTTCGCGTCATAATGGCTTTGAATAATTATCTGCGGGACGAAGCTGTTTCTGTAAATAATTGCCAAATTGTTGATGAAAATTTTCACGCACGTTTCAGCGCTAAAATGCGTCATTATCGTTATGTTATAATAAATCGTCGTGCGCCGCTGGTGTTGGAAAAAAATCGTGCTTGGCATATTGCTCAAGAACTTAACTTTTCTGAGATGCGAAAAGCTGCCGATCTTTTTTTGGGAACGCATGATTTTTCAGCATTTCGCGATGCAGAATGTCAGGCCAAATCACCAATTAGAACGATTGAGAAAATTTCTCTGCAACAAATTGATGATAAAATAATTTTTGAAATCAGCGCTAAATCTTTTTTGCATCACATGGTACGCAACATTGTTGGAACGCTGGTTTGGGTTGGCATTGACAAAATCAAAGCACAAGAAATAGAAAGCATTTTGCAAAGTTGTGATCGCACCAAATCTGGTCCAAATGCGCCAGCTCACGGTTTGTATTTTTTGCGAATCGATTATTAATAAATTAGGTTAATTGAGCCATAATCTTTTGGTTTCAAGGCAACAAAAATAAAAAATAAAGTTTTGAAAAAGATTGCAGTATTCACATTTTTAGTTTGGTTAATTCCGCAATCTTCTTTTGCGGCTGGTGCTTATTTGGTTGATGACGGAGGAATTACCGATGCAAATCAATTACAACTTGAAAGCTGGTATAGCCACAGCAATAGCGGAGAAAATCTTTACGTTACCAATCCCGCTTATCAAATTTTACCAAACACTGAATTTGCCATTCAAGAAACATACAGCGACATGGCGGAAACCGGAAACACACTCTGGCCACAGATAAAATATTTGTGGCACAAAAGTGAAAATATGTCGTCTTCAGCAACTTTCGGTGTGAATTATTCTTCGACCGATCAAGAAGCTTATGGTAAATATATTTATAGCTCTACGACTGTAACGGCTAATGATTATCTCGATTTGCACTTATATTTAGGTTGGCAAAACTGGCGTCATAGTTTTCGCAATGACAAAAGCATCGATTTTGTAAATTACGGAGTTGGCGCCGAGCTGAAGTTATACGAAAAATTATTGCTTATTCCCGAAATTTTTCAAAGCAACGGCACTTATAAAACTGGACCAGCTCGCCCAGCAACGCAACTTGGATTAAGATATAATGCGGCAGATCATCTAATTTTTGATTTAATCTACGGACACAATATCAACGGTAATAATCAAGATTGGCTGACTTTTGGGATTACTTTGGCGTTTTAGTTTTGTCATTTGAAGGTTGGTAACTCGGAAGTAAAATGCATCACGCCAGACAAATAAATTTTTTTACTATAACACTCAAATTAGCTGATCTGTGAGCTAATGCTTATATTGTTTTCCACAGTTGATCCACTTAGTGGAGATATTGTTTTTGATGGAGTTTCAACCTGTTGAGCTAATCGTTCTTTGAGTTCATTAACGAAATTGCTAAAAATAGTAGCAACTGCTTTGTTAAAAGCTAAATGCTGGAGGTTTTTTGGAGAATTTTTATTATTATTTTCTAATCTAAAAAGAATACCATCATTCATGCCTCCATTCTGCTTAAAATAATCAATCAGTCTGCTTTTTATCAATTTTAATGATTGGGCCCTTTTTGCATCTTGGCTTAAAAACAACTCTATTTCTTCACGACTTAAATCTACACTAGGCAACTCATCTGAATCAGAAAGATTACGTTCTACAGTATGATTATACAAAAGTTCTACAGTATGAGATAACAGATAATCAGATACTTTTTCGTGAATTTCTTTAAATCTCTGTCTAGTACTTAATGCTTCTGCTCCAGCATCTCCGAAATTGTTTAAAAAAATTTCAAGATTATTTAATGATAGGTTACTTCCTAATGCTCTAGTTCCAGCATCTCCGATTTGGTTACCATTAACATCAAGAGAAGTTAATGTTTGGTTACTTGCCAATGCTCTAGCTCCAGCATCTCCGATATTGTTCCAATGAACATTAAGAGTGGTTAATGTTTGGTTACGTGCTAATGCTCTAGCTCCAGCATCTCCGATTTGGTTATCAAAAACATTAAGAGTGGTTAATGTTTTGTTATGTGCTAATGCTCTGGCTCCAGCATTTCCGATATGGTTACTACTAACATTAAGACTAGTTAATGTTTGATTAAGTGCTAATGCTCTAGCTCCGACAACTCCAATATGGTTACGAGAAACATCGAGTTCGGTGACATTATTGTTATTTGCCAAAGCATTGGTAATTATAATAATATCTTGATCAGTCAGTCCAAAGTGGCTAAGCGACAAAGTGGTTAAACTATGGTCATTATTTCTAACTCTTGCTATCAATTGGTTAAATTCTGCAAGGCGATTTGGATTCATGAGATAATCAAATTAAAATTAACAAAGACCAGAGTTGCTAAAGTTCTATAGTTCACCCCCGCCGGCTAGACAAATTTTTTTGTTATAAAACTAAACTTTCGTTAAATTTTTTGAAATTTAGCGAAAGTTTATAACACTAAAATTAGCTGATTTGGCAGCCACCTCTAACGTTGTCCAGAGCTGATGCAATTAGTGGAGATATCATTCCTGATGGATTTTTAACTCGTTCTTCGAGTTCATTAACGAAATTGCTAAAAATAGTATCAACTGTTTTGTTAAAAGCTAAATGCTGGAGATTTTTTGGAGAATTTTCATTACTATTAGTCGGGGTATTTTCCAATCTAAAACGAATACCCTCATTCATGCCCTCATTCTGCTTAAAATAATCAATCAGTCTGCTTTTTATCAATTTTAATGATTGAGCCCTTTTTTCATCTTGCCCTAAAAATAACTGTATTTCTTCACGACTTAAATCTGGATTAAGCGATTTGTTTGGATCAGAAATATCACTTTGCTGAATAAGTGCTACAGTATGACTAAACAGATAATCAGATACTTTTTCGTGAATTTTTTTAAATCTTTTTCTAGTATTTAATGCTTCAACTACAGGAGCTCCGATTAGCTTAAAAGCAACTGTAATATCATTTAATGTTAGGTTACTTGCTAATGCTCTAGCTCCATCATCTCCGATTATGTTCCAAGAAACATTAAGAGAAGTTAATGTTTGGTTACTTGCTAATGCTCTAGCTCCATCATCTCCGATTTGGTTATCAAAAACATTAAGAGAAGTTAATGTTTGGTTACTTGCTAATGCTATAGCTCCAGCATCTTCGATTTTGTTCAAAGAAACATCAAGAGCAGTTAATGTTTGGTTACTTGCTAATGCTATAGCTCCATCATCTCCGATTATGTTCCAAGAAACATTAAGAGAAGTTAATGTTTGGTTACTTGCTAATGCTCTAGCTCCAGGATTTCCGATATAATTATAACGAACACTAAGAGAAGTTAGTGTTTGGTTATGTGATAATGCTTCGGCTCCAGTAGGTCCGATATTGTTACTTTCAACATCAAGAATTTTTAATGTTTGGTTACCTGCTAATGCTTCGGCTCCAGCATCTCTGATTTTGTTACCACGAACATAAAGAGAAGTTAATGTTTGGTTACGTGCTAATGCTATAGCTCCAGCATCTCTGATATCATTCCAAGAAACATCAAGCGAAGTTAATTTTGGGTTACTTGCTAATGCTATAGCTCCAGCATCTCCGATATAGTTACTATTAACATCAAGAGCAGTTAATGTTAGGTTACTTGCTAATGCTATAGCTCCATCAACTTCGATATTGTTACCTATAACAATAAGAGAAGTTAATGTTGAGTTATTTGCTAATGCTATAGCTCCATTAACTCCGATCTTGTTCTCAGAAACATCAAGACCAGTTAATGTTTGGTTACGTGCTAATGCTCTAGCTCCAGCAGGTCCGATTTGGTTAACACTAACATTAAGAGCAGTTAATGTTTGGTTACCTGCTAATGCTATAGCTCCAGCAGGTCCAATTTTGTTATTAGTAACATTAAGAGAAGTTAATGTTTGGTTACTTGCCAATGCTCTAGCTCCACCATCTCCGATTTGGTTAGCACTAACATTAAGAGAAGTTAATGTTTGGTTACGTGCTAATGCTCTAGCTCCATCAGCTCCGATTTGGTTAAGATAAACATTAAGAGCAGTTAATGTTTGGTTGCTTGCTAATGCTTCTGCTCCAGCAGGTCCGATTTGGTTAGCACTAACATCAAGAGTAGTTAATGTTTGGTTACTTGCCAATGCTCTAGCTCCATCAGCTCCGATTTGGTTATGATAAACATTAAGAGAAGTTAATGTTTGGTTACTTGCCAATGCTCTAGCTCCAGCATCTTCGATATTGTTACAACCAATATTAAGACTAGTTAATGTTTGGTTACTTGCTAATGCTATAGCTCCGACAGGTCCAATATTAGTATTAAAAAGATTGAGAGAAGTTAATGTTTGGTTATTTGCTAATGTTATAGCTCCAGCATCTCCGATTCGGTTACTAGAAACATCAAGATTAGTTAATGTTTGGTTACGTGCTAATGCTATAGCTCCATCAGCTCCGATTTGGTTAAAACTAACATTAAGAGCAGTTAATGTTTGGTTGCTTGCTAATGCTATAGCTCCGACAGGTCCAATATTATTACGAGAAACATCGAGTGTGGTGACATTATTGTTATTTTCCAAAGCATTGGCAATTAGAATAATACCTTGATCAGTCAGTCCAAAGCGGCTAAGCGACAAAGTGGTTAAACTAGGGTCATTATTTCTAACTCTTGCTATCAATAGGTTAAATTCTGCAAGGCGATTTGGATTCATGAGATAATCAAATTAAAATTAATAAAGACCAGAGTTGGTAAAGTTCTATAGTTCACCCCCGCCGGCTAGACAAATTTTTTTGTTATAAAACTAAACTTCGTTAAATTTTTTGAAATTTAACGAAAGTTTATAAAAGCGATCACGCTGGTTCGCGTTAAATTAGTTTAGAACTAATTTGCAAAACAAAATTCATTTGCAAGGCAAAACCTTAGCGGGAGTTCGACAATTGCGGTCTTTGATAATTGTAAAACTCTACAAAAGCCATTAATTGCTTCCTTGTGATTTTCTTATGAATTCCTTGAAGGTAAAATTGCGCAAAATTATTGCTGAAACTCAATTTTATCATTCTGCGCAACAATCTTAATTTGATCGCCGTCGGCAACTTCGCCACGCAATATTTGTTCCGCGAAAACATTTTCAACTTCGTGTTGAATCAAACGTTTTAAAGGACGAGCGCCGTAAACCGGGTCGTAACCTTTTTGTGCCAAATAAGCTTTGGCTGAAGGTTGCAAAGTCGCTTTGATATTGCGCAAAGCCAATCTTTTGGCAAAACGGTTAAACTGAATTTCAGTGATATTTTCCATGTTTTTGCGGCTCAACTTGTTGAACAAAATAATCTCATCAAGTCGATTCAAAAATTCCGGACGGAAATGACTGCGTACAACTTCCATGACGTTGTCAAACTGCAACGATTTTTGAGCATCAAGTGCAGCTTGATCGAGTTCTTGTTCTTCGTCGCTGTTGATTTTATTGAGCAAATGTGAACCTAAATTCGACGTTAAAATTATGATCGTATTTGTAAAATTTACGACATGACCTTGATTGTCGCTTAGGCGTCCATCATCTAAAACCTGAAGTAAAATATTAAAAACATCTTGGTGCGCTTTTTCAACTTCGTCGAACAAAATAACTTGATACGGACGACGACGCACGGCTTCAGTTAGAATCCCACCTTGTTCAAAACCAACATAGCCTGGAGGAGCGCCAATTAAGCGTGCAACTGAGTGTTTTTCCATAAATTCACTCATATCAACACGCAGCATTGCCGTCGGATCGTCGAAAATAAATTCTGCCAACGCTTTGCAAAGTTCAGTTTTACCGACGCCAGTTGGCCCTAAAAATAAAAATGAACCAATCGGGCGATTGGCGTCTTGCAAACCAGCGCGTGATCTGCGCACAGCGTTGCTTACTGCTTTCAAGGCTTCTTCTTGTCCAACAACATGGGCGCGCAAGAAGTCTTCCATCTGCAAAAGTTTCTCTTTTTCGCCTGACAAAATTTTATCAACTGGAATGCCAGTAGATTTGGCAATGATTGAGGCGATGTCATCTTCGCTGATTGATTCACGCATCAAATTTTGTGCGGCATTATTTTCTAAATTTTCTAACTCTTTTTGCAGTGAAGGAATTGTACCGTAAGTAATTTCACCAGCTTTTGCCAAATTGCCTGCGCGCTGTGCCACTTCAAGTTCGTAGCGTGCTTGTTCAATTTTTACTTTAAGTTCGCCGATTTTATTACGTTTATTTTTTTCGGCTTTCCACAAAGAAGTAAATTCTGCCGATTTAGATTCTGCATCATTTAGTTCTTTGGTGATTGCTTCCAAACGCTTTTTAGACGCGGCGTCATCTTCTTTCTTCAATGCTTCAGTTTCGATTTTGAGTTGAATGATTTTGCGATCGAGCTCATCAAGTTCTTGCGGTTTACTTTCCACTTCAATTTTCAAACGACTCGCTGCTTCATCAATCAAATCAATAGCTTTATCGGGCAAGAAACGATCAGAAATGTAGCGATGCGACAAAGTTGCAGCAGCGATTAAAGCAGAATCTTTGATTCTCACGCCGTGGTGCAATTCGTATTTTTCTTTGATGCCGCGAAGTATTGAAATTGTATCTTCCACAGTTGGTTCTTCGGCAAAAATTGGTTGGAAACGACGCGCCAAAGCGGCATCTTTTTCAACATATTGACGATATTCATTAAGTGTGGTTGCACCAATACAGTGCAAAGTTCCGCGTGCCAAAGCTGGTTTTAACAAGTTAGAAGCATCCATCGCGCCGTCAGTTTTGCCAGCACCAACCAACAAATGCATTTCGTCGATAAATAAAATGACATTTTCGTTATTTTCGACTTCCGATAAAACTGCTTTTAAGCGTTCTTCAAATTCACCACGAAATTTCGCACCGGCAATTAAAGCGCCCATGTCGAGCGCCATTAAGCGTTTATTTTTCAAACTTTCTGGCACGTCGCCGTTGATGATTCTTTGCGCCAAACCTTCGACAATTGCAGTTTTGCCGACACCAGGTTCACCAATTAAAACTGGATTATTTTTAATGCGGCGTGACAGAACTTGCATAGCGCGGCGGATTTCTTCATCACGACCAATAACGGGATCAATTTTACCGTCTTTAGCTTTGGCGGTTAAGTCGAGCGCGTATTTTTCAAGAGCTTGGTAAGTATTTTCCGATTCCGAAGAGTTGGCTTTTTTACCGCCGCGAATTTTATCAATTGCGCTGCGCAGAGCGTTTTGGTTCAATCCGCCAACTTTCAAAGATTTTGCCGCTTCATTTTTATCATCTTCTAAAATTGCCTGCAGAAATCTTTCGGCGGTAACAAATTGGTCTTTATTGTCGTCAGCTAATTTTTCTGCCAACATTAAAGTACGTGCCAATTCTTGTGAAATGTTGGCACCAGAAGCGCCGCTGCCTTCAACAATTGGTAATTTTTGCAAAGCACGATCATTTTCAATGCGGATTAATTCCACATTGGCGTCGCAATTGAGGATTAATTTTGCTGCCAAATTGTCTTTGTCATCGAGCAAAGATTTTAATAAATGTTCGGGAGTGATTTTTTGATGACCCGAGCCTAGCGCCAAGGTTTGAGCATTTTGTAAAAGTTGACGCGCTTTTTCGGTATAACGTTCGATATTCATATTCGTTTTCTAGTTTGGTGAAAAAAATTAGATCGTAAAAAATCTAACTAAAGCAAAGCTAGGAAGCGAAAAAGTTTTTTAAAGATTGTCGCAAAAAATAATTTACGATCTTAGGGCGCAGTCGGCTTCAACGATGTATTTGTAAGTGACAAGTTGTTCCAAGCCAACAGGGCCGCGAGCGTGCAGTTTTCCGGTAGCAATTCCAACTTCAGCGCCCAAACCAAATTCACCACCATCGGCAAATTGGGTGGAAGCGTTGTGCATCACGATTGCTGAATTGACTTTCGCTAAGAAATGTTGCGCTGATTTTTTATCTTCAGTGACGATAGATTCAGTGTGCGAAGAGCCATAAATCGCGATTTGTTTGATGGCATCGTCAATATCGCGGACAATTTTTACGGAAATAATTTTGTCTAAAAATTCGGTGTAAAAATCTTTTTCTTCGGCTTTTTTGATACGAGAATCAATTTCAACAGATTGTTCATCACCACGAATTTCGCAGTCAGCCGCGCGCAAATCATCAACTAATAAAGGTAGAATTTTTTTAGCGATTTTTTTGTCGATTAACAAAGATTCAGTAGCGCCGCAAATCCCTACTCTGCGCATTTTGGCGTTCATCAAAATTTTACGGGCTTTTTCAAAATCAGCTTTTTCGTGAATGTAAGTGTGACAATTGCCATCAAGATGACGAAATACCGGAATTTTAGTGTGATCCATCACAGCTTTAATCAAAGATTTGCCGCCGCGAGGAATGACAACATCGATGTGATTTTCCATTTTCAACAATTCGGTAACATATTCGCGCGCAGTTTCAGTAACTAAAATTACCGCATCTTTGTCCAAAGAAAAAC
Source organism: Alphaproteobacteria bacterium (assembly GCA_021151765.1). Classification (GTDB taxonomy): domain Bacteria; phylum Pseudomonadota; class Alphaproteobacteria; order Rickettsiales; family UBA1997; genus UBA2645. The sequence goes on along the minus strand of JAGKWR010000004.1, from coordinate 52,040 downwards.
GATCCAAAGCTTCGCGATAAACATCAGCAATTGCTTTGGCTGAATTAATACAATCAGAACCACAGCGCAAAATTACAGCGTTGCCAGATTTCAAAGATAAAGCGGCGATGTCGGAAGTAACGTTGGGACGCGATTCGAAAATCGCCAACATCACGCCAATTGGCGTAGTAACGCGTTGCACGTGAATGCCACTTTCGCGTTTGGTGTCGTATAAAATTTTACCAACTGGATCGGCAAGTTTAGTGATTTCTTTAACTGCACTGGCTAAAGCGGCGACGCGTTTTTCGTCTAAAGTTAAGCGATCAATTCTAGCGGCATCGAGACCATGTTCTTTGGCTAATTTAACATCTTTTTGGTTGGCTTTGATAATTTTTTCAGCGTTCTTTTTGAGTAATTTTATAACTTCCATCAAAACTTGATCTTTTATCGCTGAGTCAAGCGTGGCAATTTCTGAGCTCGCTTTTTTGGCGTCTAAACAAATTTTTTCGACTTTTGCTTTTACTTCGTTCATATGCTGAAAAAGTTGGTTATTAGCGGGTAAAAAATAATCGCTAAAAATATTGCGATAGCTGTTACAACATTTGTTAAGATCAGACTTGAGTCTAAGTCAATATCTTTAGCAAGAGTTAAGTCATTTTCGCTGGTTTCGTAGTCAGATGTTTTAAAAAGTGGGTAAATTAAACGAAATCCGAATATCGCTAATGCAGTTAAATTGATGATTAGCATGATTGCGGCAAATATCAGTTTTTGTGAAAAAATTATTTTCAATAAAAAGAATTTTTCCAAACCGCCAATTGCTGGAAAAATACCAATCATGTTTAGCAGGGCGAATATAAGTAAAATTGTTGTAATGCGGAAGTTCGCAAATAAGCCGCGTAAACTTTTATTCTCAGCTTTTTCGAGATACAAAGTCAGGTTGGAAAGGCATAAAAATAATAAAACAATCGATAACAAAAATGAGTATAGAGCCAAGTAAATTTTGCTTGGGTCAAACACTGCAAAAGTGAAAATTATAAAGACTGCTAAAACCAACTGATTGAAAAATAAGTAAAATAAAGAGGATTTAAGGTTTTTGCTAATTACCATCAAAATCGCCAGAGCAATAAAATTCAAAAATAATGGAACTTGTAACAGCATTAAAAAATTTTGCGTTATTGGGCTGGCAAAATTGTTTAAACCGAAAATAAAAATCACTACTTTAGCTAAAACGTAAAGGCTACCAAAGGCGTATGACAAAAAGAATAAGGAGAAAATTGTCAAAGGATGCAGCTGACCTTTTTTATAAAAATAATAAGATGGAATCAGAATCGATGCAAAAAGCCCACCAACAAAGAGTAGAAGAAGTAAGAAAATTTTAGCGGAATTTATATTTTCTGGCAAAATTCCACCGCTGACAAAATCTATACGGCCGCTGAATTTGTAAGTTGCAACAATCGCTAAAAAAAGCAGCAAAGATTCTAAATAAAGGCTGAAAGTAAAAATTCTAAAAAATTTGCCTTCTTCGTTATGAAGTAATTTTACCGCAAAAAAATGGCAAAACATAATCAAGCAGTTGTAGAACAACAAAGTAGTCAAAAGGTTTTGCGATATAATTATTAGATTAACTAAAGCGACGGTTAACGTAAAAAATAACTTAAAACGGATCGGATTTTTTGATTCAAAAATTATCAAAAAGCGATTCGAATAAAATGTGATTATCGCCCATAAAAAGTTCAATAAAAACAGGAATTTTAAGGTGTTATGATCAACCATAAATCCGATCGAAACATCACGAAAAGCTTTTAATAACTCTATATGGACTATTTGTGAATCCAAACTGTTTGATAAACCAACAAGATGCATAAAAAACAAAGCTGGCAAAAACTTGGATAATAAAATTACCAATTTTTCTAAATCACGACAAAGACTTAAGATGAAGTAGCTGGCTATCGGAATGACGCTAATCAAAAATAATAAAAACTGCGCCTGAGTCATTTTATATTGAGTTTGAAAGTAAGAAAGATGCGAATCTAAAAGATAAATTGCCGGTTATATTCGCTAACAAAGAAGAAAGGTAAATTGTCGTGATCAAAAACCAGAAAGACATCAAGTAGAAGCTATATTCTTTAATACCTAAAATATTTGAGGAATATTCAGAGTTACTATGTTTTGTGCTTATAGAATCAAATAGCTTTATCGCTAAAGAAACTTGCATGAAGTTGGATACTATCAAACCAATCAACAAAAAGATTGAAATGTCAGCATTCATACTTGCATAAACGAAGTGCCAGTTAGCGAAAAATAATATCGACATAGGAAAGGCAGCTATGAAGAAAATCAGTAGTTTTATCGGCAATACCAACAAGAAATGATGATCTTTAATTAACCATAACTTCCTGATCGAAGAAGTCTTAAAATTGCGTTTTAGGAAAGTTGCGAAGATGAATAACAGCAAATTCACCAGCAATATGTTAAGTAAGAAGTAAAATAACGACTGAAATGACTCAATAGTTTGCATGCCAATGCATCCTAAAATAAATCCGAGATTGTTTAGACAAAGGTAAACAACGATGGTTTTGAGATGTTTTTGCTGATAGAGTTTGATTGAGCTGTAAAAGATAATCAGAAGTGAAAATAAAATTATCACAGGTTGGAAATCAAAATTTACAAATAACAAGTGGCTACCAAATAGCAAATAAAGGAATTTGAGAATTATAAAAATACCGATGCTGGTTTTTATGAATACTGAATCAATCGAGATATAACTTGAGATGATATTAGTGCTTTTGAGATTCTCGAAATAAAGCCAAAAAGGGAAAAATTTTACTGCGAAAGAAACCGTAAGCAGGCTAAAAATCGTGATAACAAACCATTTACTTAAGTTTGGTGTGATTGATAGAGCATCAACAATTTTAGTGAAATCAACTTCGCCAAAAGATAAATAAAAGGCTAAAAAACAAAATAAAATCACCAAAGAAGATGAGGCATTTAAACAAAAATAACGGAAAGATAATTCGGAAATTTTAATGGTTTTTGAAATTGAAGAAGTCGCAAAGAAAGCAAAGCTATAAATTTCAAAAAATAAGAACAAATTCAGGATGTTATTTGTAGTAAAAATTCCTACTAGAGAGAATAGATGAAGAAGATAGACTGAGTAAAAAACTTTTCGATCCTTTTGATCTATCAGCTTTTCAATATCTGGACGATAATAAACTAAAATTACGATTTTGATGAAAGTCAGTAGCAACAGAAATATTATGCCAACTACATCAAGACGGAATTCTAAAGCGATTGAAAGAGCGGAAAGTTGGAAGTCATTGGCAATTTTTTCATAAATTAGCACATCCGGCAAAACCTTGAGTGCCATGAAAAATGTTGCCAATGACGCGATAAGAGCAATCCAAAAAGGAGAAGCTTTTTTACCAAAAACTTGGCAAAAAAGCGAGGAAATGAGCGGTAAAAATATGATCAGATAGATATTACTGATTGCGCTCATTTGTTGTTTTGCATTAAGGAAACAAATTCTTCAAAAAGATAAAAACTGTCATCCGGACCAGGTGAACTTTCTGGGTGATATTGCACTGAAAAAGCTGGTGCGTCTTTCAGCATCAAACCTTCAACTGTGCGATCAAAAAGTGAAATGTGAGTAACTTCGGCATTGCTTGGAATTGATTTTTCATCAACACAAAAGCCATGGTTTTGGCTGGTAATTTCAACTTTTCCAGTTCTTAAATTTTGCACTGGATGATTAGCTCCGCGATGTCCTTGAGCCATTTTTATGGTTTTTGCACCAATTGCCAAACCAAGTAATTGATGACCCAAACAAATTCCAAAAAGTGGAATTTTGTTTTTGATAATTTCTTGAATCATCGAAATTGCGTACTGGCCGGTTGCAGCAGGATCTCCCGGACCATTGGATAAAAACACACCGTCTGGATTGTAAGATTTAATTTCTTCGAAACTAGTTTTCGCACCAACAACTGTAACATCGCAACCAGCTTCAGTCAAACAACGCAAAATATTTAATTTAGCGCCGAAGTCGACGGCCACAACTTTGAATTTTTTAGCTGATTCGTGGTTGTAAGAATTCTGTGGTTGTTGCCATTTTCCTTCTTTTTCCCAAACGTATTTTTGATTCAAACTCGCGCCAGCGGCAAGTTCAACGCCGTTTAAGTCACCAGAATTTTTAAGTTCATCAGCAATTTTTTGGATCAAATTTTCATCAATCGCATCTTGATAAACGATGGCTACAGTCTTGGCGCCTTTGGCTTTTACCAATTTGGTGATTTGTCTAGTGTCAACGCCGCAAATTCCAGTAATTTCATTTTTGTTGAGCCATTCATTCAAATGTAAATCTGAGCGATAATTTGAAGGATTGGTGATTGGTTCACGAATAATTAAACCTGCAGCTCTAGGTTTGTTGGCTTCAATGTCTGCTGAGTTAGTTCCAACGTTGCCGATATGCGGAAAAGTGAAGTTGATAATTTGACCAGAATATGAAGGATCAGTCAAAATTTCTTGATAGCCAGTAATTGCTGTGTTGAAGCAGATTTCGCCTTTAGTGATGGCTTTTTTGCCGATTCCGTAACCGAAGAAAAAAGTTCCGTCCGGAAAAATTAGCGCAGCATTTTTGGATGACTGATAGAAGTTATTTGCGTCTTTCATTAGCGTTTTTAAGAAATTTGGAGGGACATTTGATTTGAAATACAAATTAAATTTCCTTGAATAAATCTTCAACACTCAAACTGAACATTTTGTAAAAAATTCCATGATAGATTTAACTAACATCACTGAACACAGACCAGACGTAGTTTTGCGCGGAGAATTTGGTATTACTTCCGGAGATTCTATGATTATCGCACCTAACGCTAAAAACGGTAAAATAGTTGTGTTTATTGATGCTCATAAGCAAGTGGCATCAATTGCTCATTTTGACAGTGCTGAAAAAGTTGAAGAAAATATTTCTCGAATTGTTGATGAGATGAAGAATTTAGGCTGCGATTTAAAAGATGTGAAATGCAGCATAATGGAAAAAGATTCTGAAAAAACTTTCTTCGAAAAAGTGCAAAAAAGTTTTAAAGATAAAGTCGAAGATTATTTGAAAGAAAACGGCAATGACCACGAAATTGCACATACTTCTTGGAGCGGCAATGATTTTTGTAACGTTATTTTAAAAGGAACTGGCGATTTGATGATCGATAACAGTTCGCAAATAATGCGTGCGGCAATGAATCTTTTAATTTTTACAATTGAAGGCGATAACAGGTTGAAAGAAGCTTTAGACCCGGCTTTGATAACTGAGTTAAAAAAGGTAAAAAGTTCAGCATCACGATCTAGTAAAGTCGAAGAAGTTAAAATTATAAAAGAAACTCCTTCGACTGTGTTTTTGAAGTTGAGTACTGCCGTGTTTGGCAAGAAAAGCAAAAACGAAAATATAAACCGCTAATTACAGTTTTTTTAGAACTGTAATTAGAAAGATTTAAACCACGATATTTACCAATTTGTCTGGTACAATAATCACTTTTTTCACTTCTTTGCCGTCAACGAATTTTTTGACGTTTTCGTTTTCGAAGGCCAATTTTTCCATTTGTTCTTTCGAAGTTCCTTTCGCCATTTGAATTACAGCGCGAAGCTTGCCAAGAACTTGGATTGCAACGCCAACTTCATCTTCAGCGATTAGTTTTTCATCGAAATCAGGAAATTTCTCTTCAGAAACTAAAGTGCTGTAACCCATTTTTTGCCAGCATTCTTCGGCCAAATGCGGCATGATTGGTGCGAACAAAATTACTAAGTTTCTCAAACCAAAATGCATAATTGCCGCGTCTTGGTTTGACTTAACTTCGAATTTTTCCAAGGCGTTGGAAAATTCGCGAATCTTGGCAATAGCGCGATTAAAGCTCATTTTTTCAAATTCATCTTTAACGGCAGCGATAGTTTTGTGAGTTAATTTTGTGATCGCATGTTTGTCATCAATTGCTGTGTCACCTTTATTTTCAGCGTGAGAAGCAATCAATTTCCACAAACGATTTACATATTTCCAGCAACCATCAATACCGCTTTCTGACCATTCCAAATCGCGTGAAGCTGGTGAATCAGAAAGCATAAATAAACGTGCAGTGTCAGCGCCGTAGCTTTCAACAATTCTTGCTGGCTCAACAGTATTTTTCTTTGATTTACTCATTTTTTCGCTTCTGCCAACAATAACTTCGTCAGCGGGACGAGCTAAGGCTTCTGATGGAAATAACCATTTGCCAGTTGCTTTGTCTTTGTAAGTTGCGTGGCAAACCATGCCTTGAGTTAGCAAGTTTTTGAATGGTTCAGAAACATCTAAATAACCGCATTTTTTCAAAGCTTTGGTGAAAAAACGAGCATACAACAAATGCAAAACTGCGTGCTCAACGCCGCCAATATATTGATCAACTGGCATTAATTTATTAGCCAAATCGCGATCAAAAGCTTTGTCTTCGTTTAAAGAAGTGTAGCGCAAGAAATACCAAGAACTCTCGAAGAAAGTGTCGAAAGTGTCGGTTTCACGAATCGCTTTTTGTCCGTTGTAAGTTGTGTATTTCCAAGTTGGATGCAGTGCCAACGGGTTTCCCGCGCCAGTAAATTCAACGTCTTTTGGCAACTCAACCGGCAATTGATCCTCTGGAACCGGCACAACTGAACCATCTTCCAAATACAACATCGGAATTGGACAACCCCAATAACGCTGACGCGAAACGCCCCAATCGCGCAAACGATAATTTACTTTTTTGGTTGATTTACCTTGAGCTGACAAAATTTCGAAAATTTTTTCTTTTGCTTGCGCTGAAGTGAAACCATCTAAAAATTGCGAATTGATCATTTTGCCATCATCCGTGTAAGGCGCGTCGATCGTGTCACCAGCAGCGAAAAGATTATCGATTATTTCGGCATTAGTTTTGCTGATTTGGTGCAAATTGATCGCGGCTTTTTCAACTTCGGAATAAATTCCTAAATTATTGATTTCGTTGAATTCAGCGCGTGCTTCGTAAGCTAATTTTTCTTCATCAATACTAAATTCGGCGTTTACGTCTTCCGGCTTGTTACCGCGAGCATCAACACGAATCCATTTCTGCAAACTCTTCAAATAAATCGCGTTAACGGTGTGAATAATTTTGCGATCAGAAATTGCTTCATCAAACATCAAAAGCTGGTTAGAAAATCCGCACTCAATTTTCATGCCGCGCAAAATTGCACAAAGCAAAATTGATTTTCCGAAACAAAAAGCGTTTTTGTTTTTCAAAACGTCGCTGGCTTTCAAATTTGGAACCAATTTCGCAAAAGATTCTTCATCCATGGCGTGCGGAATTTCGTCACGCACAAATTCAAAAGCGAGTTTGGCAAGTTCCACATCATCGCCCTGCTTCGCTTTAGCTTTGATTGACGAAATAACTGATTGAATTTCTGGATTCGAAAAATCGATCAAATCAGTTTCAACCAAGAATTTAGAGTAATCTTCCACAACTCTTCTGATCGGAAGGTTGTATTTTTTAGCGAATTCGAAGTCGCGTTCATCATGGGCCGGACAGCCGAAAACCGCACCAGTTCCATATTCCATCAAAACGAAATTGGCGATGTAGACATCAATTTTCCAATTTTCGTCAAGCGGATGAATAACTTGTAAACCAGTTTTGAAACCTTTCTTTTCTTGCTTCTCGATGGTTTGTTCATCAACTGCGCTGCGATTACATTCTTCGATAAAATTTTTGGCTTCAGCATTATTTTTTGCCAATTCCAAAGCGATTGGATGATGCGGTGAAATCGCTAAGAAAGACGCGCCAAATAAAGTATCTGGACGAGTTGTATAAACTTTGATTGCATCTTTTGAATTATCGATGGCGAACTCAATTATCTGCCCTTCACTTTTACCAATCCATTTTTCTTGCATGGTCAAAACGCGCTCGTCCCAACCTGGTAAGTTTTTTAATTCAGCTAAAAGTTCTTCGGAAAAATCAGAAACTTTTAAAAACCATTGGTTGAGTTTTTTCTTTTCGACCAAAGCGCCTGAACGCCAACCGCGACCGTCAATTACTTGTTCGTTGGCCAAAACAGTTTGGTCAATCGGATCCCAATTTACGTAAGATTCTTTTTTGTAAGCCAATCCGTTTTTAACGAAATCGAGGAAGATTTTTTGTTCATGTTTGTAATAATTCGGCAAGCACGTAGCAACTTCGCGGCTCCAATCAATCGATAATCCGATTGATTTTAATTCAGCGCGCATTGTTTCAATGTTAGAAAGCGTCCAATTTTCTGGATGAACTTTATGCTCTAAAGCCGCGTTTTCAGCCGGCAAACCGAAAGCGTCAAAACCCATCGGATGCAGCACATTGAAACCTTGAAGTTTTTTGATACGCGCTATGGCATCACCAATTGTGTAATTGCGCAAATGTCCCATGTGAATTTTTCCTGACGGATAAGGGAACATTTCAAGAACGTAATATTTCTCACGTGAAGAGCTTTCGTCGAACTTAAAAGTATTTTTTTCGTCCCAAACTTTTTGCCATTTTTTTTCAGCAAGTTTGTGGTTGTAATTAGGTATTTCGTTAGAACTCATAGTTTCTGAAGTAATTTTTTATTTTATTGAAGAACTCTTGGAGATGACATTCTGCCACTTGAAGTTGGTTGCTGCATCATTTGTTGTGGAATAGATTCTTGAACCGGAGGTACTGCAAATGAGCTAGGAGTTGCAGGATTATTAAGACTTCTTGGTCCACTAACTACTTTGCCATTGCTGTACATTGTTGTGTTATAAACGCATACAATATCTGGGCCATCACGCAAGGTGAATTGCGGTGCAACACGTTCTACAATAATGTATTGACCAGCAGCACGAAAGTTCACCAAAGATTCAAAACCAGCAGCATCAACCGTAAATATCGCCGGAATCTCAGCATTTTTCTTTGGGAATTGGAAATAAGTAAATTCACCATTATCAAATACTTTCAAAGGCGCAATTGAAGGTTCACCGGTATATTGGTAGTTAAAATTATAAATACTCAAATCTTGCAGATTAGGCTCATCTGATTTGTCAGCTTTGGGGAATTGGACGATATTTTTATCTTTTTCATCTGGATAAACAAATTTAGCGACGAAGATTAAGTCTTTATCGTTAATACCTTTGGCTTCTTTAGCCATTAACTCAAAGTGATAAATTCTTTTATTGGTGATAACAGTCATGTTAGTTTCAGAGTTATCTTCACCAACTGGTTTCAAAAATAGACGGTTTTGCAAATGTTCGAACATCCAAAGCGATGGGTCACCCATAGAAATTGTACTAATCGTTTCACCTGATTCAAATTCTATAAAACCTTGGTAGGTGTAGTGCCCTAAATACAAATAGACTTCGTTTGGATTATAAACGTAGCTTCTAAATTTTTTTTCCGTTCCTAAAAATCTTGGTTGCTGTGCTGCTTTTGCCATAAAAGGCGAACACAACAAAAAAACCAAAATTATTAATCTAAAAAATTTCATCAATTTACCTTAAATAATTTATAGCTTTTAACCACAAAACCGAGATTACGATCAGAATTTTTATCATTTTTATCGATTTTTGTCGCTCCTTTGAAAGAGAAACTGATTTTTGCCAAATAGTTTTGATTTTCACTTTTGACAGATCCGTTTTCATCTGTGGTTTTTAAAACAGCAGTGAACCTAACTTCTGCCTGATTTGGTATTTTGGTTGAAATGAAATCGCGGGCTTTTCCTGCTAAATCAGTTGATTCCTTCTTAATGAATCTAACCGATAAAATATTAACTTCTCGCCAACTATTCTTACCAAAATTTAAAACCGGACTTTGTGGGTTATCTTTACTCATGTAAAGTTGAAATTCACGATATTCAGCTTCATTGGAAGTGTTTCTGATTCTAGCAAATTTAGTGTTCACATCTTCTATTTCAGCTTTGCTGTAGTTGTAGCTCTCACGGTCTTTTATATAAATCGAAAGCAAATATTTAAGCACCGCTTCATCAACAGTAGTAATATTTGAATCATATTTATCAGATCCCATTCCCTTTTCATGAGGCTTTAATGGGATTAAATTAGGAAAATAACGCGAAGAGTCGTAAGCACGAATAATTATTGGATCTTTTTGTACCAAAGGAAACGCACTACTTATCATGTTTATAAGTGCGTAACAAACCACGAAAGAAACTATTCCAGCAACAGATAATATTGTTCTTTGACAAACTGGGTTTACGTAACGAAAAAGATACCACTCTAAGCCATCACGAAAATAACTACCGTCTTTTACTGAAGATTTGACGAATTCAAAGCTATCGCGTAATTGCTCAGGATCTTCTTTTTTTAAAGCTTCGAATTTTTGTTCCATTTTTGGGAAGTAAATGAGAGGAAATATTAAGCCGAAATTATTGATCCGCTTTTTATTCTTTCAAGAATTTCAGCCATTTCTGTTACAGATTTATCAAGTACTTCATATTCTTTACTGCGAAATACTAAAGAAGTTCCGCCTTCAAATGGATAGCTTCCCATCACAACTTGATGGTATTTTTTTTGTAAATCTTCAAACTCTTTGGCTAGCATACTTTCTGTTAAAGTAGTTTTGAGCTCTTGTGATTTTACTTTTTTTCCACCGATTAATTCTTTAGCTGCTGCAAAAAACATTGCCTGAAAAATCTTTGGAACTCCTGCCATAACAAAAACATTTTCGATTCTAAAGCCCGGAGCGGAAGAAACCGGATTATCAAGCAACTTAGCTTTGCTTGGAACGCAAGCCATTTTCAAACGCGCTTGGTTAAGATTTTCTTTGCCGTAGTAATTTTCCAAAATTTCAGTGGCAACTTGGTTTTGCACAATTTCATCATTAAAAGCTTTGGCAATTGCTTCCGAAGTTATGTCATCATGAGTTGGCCCTATCCCGCCGCTGGTAAAAACATAATCGAATTTCTTAGAAACCGCTTGTACAGCAGCAATAATTTCTGATTCAACATCGGCAACAACACGAACTTCTTTGAGCGAAATTCCCATTTCAGTTAAATTTTTTGCTAAGAAGTTGAGATTTTTATCTTCAGTTCGACCAGATAAAATCTCATCTCCAATCATCACAAATGCTGCACTAACAACTTCTTTCATATTTTAGATTTTGATTTTAGATTTCATTTTCACTTCCAAATGCATCCGTAGCTCAACTGGATAGAGTGTTGCTTTCCGAAGGCAAAGGTTGTGGGTTCAAGTCCCGCCGGGTGCGCCAAAAATATTCATAAATTTAGCAAAAGTGTTTCTGCTAAATTTATTACTAAAAGACTTCTTTCTTAATCTTCAAAAATTTGCTCTACTGACTCAACTTCTGGAATGTAGTGTTTCAGCATGTTTTCAATGCCGTTTTTCAAGGTAATTGTTGAGCTTGGACAACCAGAACATGAACCTTTCAACTGCAATCTCACAATTCCATCTTCAAAAGAATGGAAAATGATGTCACCGCCGTCCATCGCAACTGCAGGACGCACTTTCACTTCGATTAATTCTTTGATTTGTTTGACGATTTCACTGTCTTCATCGCTGCTCACTTCTTCACTAACTGCATCGTACATTACTGGTTTGTTCGAGACGAAAAAATCCATAATTATTGCCTGAATATCGGCTTTAATTTTCGACCATTCTGTTTTATCTGATTTGGTGATTGTGATAAAATCGCGTCCTAAAAAAATTGCTTCTACTCCGCTAACTTCAAAAAGTTGTAGTGCCAAAGGAGATTTGGTCGCAGCTGATTTCTGATTTTTGAATTCTGCAGTTCCTTGCGCTAAAACAATTTGACCGTCTGGAATAAATTTTAAAGTCGCTGGATTGGGTGTTTCTTCAGTTTGGATAAACATAGAGTAATTTAAATTTGAGTTGTTTGGTGAAGTAAAAATATTGTTTGGATTGGCTTTATCAAGTCACAAGATTATAGATTTGTATGATTTCTGTTTGGTTGGGGTTTTGGGTTTATTAGGGTTTGTTGCTTTGTTTGATGGTGATTGAAGTTTTCGTTCAATCAGCCTTCGTCGCTTTGCTCGAAGGGTTTGGGGATGGGATTTGGTTTTTTTAAGTTTGGGAGTGGTTAGAGTTTGAGGTTTATCAGCCTTCGTCGCTTTGCTCGAAGGGTTTTCGTTTGGGATTTGGTTTTTTTGAGTTTGGGGATTGCTGAAGTTTTGGATTTATAAGCCTTCGTCGCTTTGCTCGAAGGGTTTGGGGATGGGATTTGGTTTTTTTAAGTTTGGGGGTGGTTAGAGTTTGAGATTTATCACGCTTCGTCGCTTTTCTCGCTTTGCTCGAAGACGACTCGCGCCCGGGCAAGCAGCGTAGCTGTTGCCCTTTTTAAACTAAAAATGACCGTTTAGGTCATTTTTGCGAACTTTGTTCGCCGTTTAAAAACCAACTATCAATACCTAAGGAGTATTTGGGTGTTACGTTTGGCATTGCAAAAATATTACGATACAAAACACGATAACTATTATTGTGCCACTGCAAGATAGTGTAATAATTTTCAAGCATGTGCTTATCAAAAGTTTTGGTCAAATTCATCAACTCATTTTTATTTTTCGACTGAGCGATTTTTATAACCAAATCATCAACAAATTTATCATTCAAACCTGACAAATTTTGCGAACCTTTAATGTCTTTTTGCGAAGAATGCCAATAGGAAAACAGCTCATTTCCCGGAATTAAAGATTGTCCAAAAACTCCGACAACAACATCAAAATCAAAATTGTTAACTCGTGTTTGATATTGATTTTCTTCAACAAAACGCACTTTTGCGGCGATTCCTAGTTTTTGTAAATTTTTAACAAAAGGCGCTATCACCATTTGAAAAGATGGAGAATCAATCAAAAATTCGATCGCAACTTGTTGATTAGTTTTTGGATCAATCAATTTTTGCTTAACAATTTTATAACCCGCTTCGTCCAATATATTTTTTGCCGCAATCAGATTCGCACGGTTAAAACCATCGCCTTGTGATTTCGGCATGGTGAAATTTTTATAACCAAAATCAGTATTCGGAAAATAGCTTTCTGTACGTTTATAGGCCCCGTAAAAAATATGATCTTTCAGCCATTCAAAATCAAAAGCGTATGTTAAAGCTTTGCGCAAAGCGAGATTTTGGAATTTCTCTTTGCGTAAATTTAATACGAAAGCTTGTGCCGGAGCTGGCAGAGAATTTGGAATCTCTTTTTTAATAATTTCGCCATTTTTTACGGCTTCAATATTGTAAGCATTGGCCCAATTTCGTGCGATATTTTCTTGGCGTAAATCGTATTTTCTAGCTTTAAAAGCTTCGATCAAAACGTTGTTATCACGATAATAATCAAAAGTAATGCGATCAAAATTATAGCGGCCACGATTAACCGGTAAATCTTTGCCCCAATAGTTTTCTTGACGTTGATAACTTATCGATTTTCCAGCATCAACTTCACTGATTTTGTAGGGACCAGAACCGATTGGCGATACAAGTGTGGTTTTAGCGAAATCAACCTTCTCAAAATAATGTTTTGGCAAAATTTGCATTGAGGCTATTAAGACTGGCAAATCACGATTTTGATTATTTTTTAAAACAAATTGCACCTCGTGACTTGATAGTTTTACAACTTTTTCAACATCGCGATAAATCATTTTATAGCTCGGATGGCCATCTTTAGTTAATTTTTCGAAAGTGAAAATTACGTCATCAGCATTGATTTCTTTGCCATCATGCCACTTAGCGATTTTACGTAATTTGAAAGTAATTCGTTTTTTGTCGTCGGAAATTTTTACCGCTTCAGCAATCAAAGGATAACGCGCGGAAATTTCATCATCCGAACCTTCCATTAAAGAATCGAAAATATATGACAAACCTGCGGCACTCAAACCTTTTAAAATAAAGGGATTTAGATTATTGAATGTTCCTTCAACACCAAATTTAATTTCCCCTTTTTTAACTGCATTTGGATCAACATATTCGAAGTGATGAAAATTAGCTGGATATTTGGCATCACCAAAAGTTGAAATATTTGCTTCATATTTTTGATTCGCAAAGGCTGAAGAATTGATAGCAAAAAATATTATAAAAAAATTAAGCTTTAAGAATAGCCATTTTAAAATCGGTTTATCTTTAAATATCTTCATAATTTCAATGTTTGTAATTCGTCATCTAACTCAGATAAATCAACCGCTTGCGCTTACGATTGGCAATTTTGATGGCGTTCATCTTGGTCACGCAAAAATCATTGATGATGTAAAACAAATTGCCAAAGAAAAAAACTTGAAGTCAGCAATTTTGACTTTCGAACCTCACCCAGTCAGCTTCTTTCAAGGCGGCAAAGCCAATAATTTTCGCATCACTTCTTTGGCGCAAAAGCTAGAAATTTTTCGTCAAAAGCAAATTGATTATGTAATAGTTCTGCCTTTTAACCAAAAAACTTCCAACCTTTCGGCGAATGATTTTGTGAAATATTTATCACATGATTTGAATACAAAAAATCTGACAGTTGGCTATGATTTTTCATTTGGAAAAAATCGCCAAGGTGATTTTGCTTTTTTGAAGAATATGTCTTCACAATTTGATTTAACGCTAAATCGCATTGAAGCTGTCGGTGAAGATAATCAAATTTTCTCATCAAGCATGATTAGAAAGTTGATTTCTACCGGTAAAATTCATGAAGCGAATCAATTGCTTGGTAAAAATTTTATGATTAGCGGCTTGGTTAAAAATGGTCGTAAATTGGCGAACCAACTTGGGTTTCCAACTGCTAATTTGTTTGCCAAACCACAAGCAATTAAACCAAAATTTGGGGTTTACAAAACTTTAACTTCTATTGCGGGAAGTTGTAAAAAATGGCCATCAATCACTAATTTCGGTGTAAAACCAACCATTACGCAAGACAGTGAACAACTTTTTGAAACCCATATTTTAGGGTTTTTTGGCGATATCTACGGTAAAAAAATAACTGTGGAATTTGTTGATTTTGTGCGAGAGGAAAAAAAATTCGCCTCAATTGACGAACTGAAAGAACAGATAAGAAAAGATATCTTACATATTTCTTAAACCGACGCGGAAATAAGCGTATCCAGTGATTACCGTTAGAACGGCAGCAAAGCAAAAAAGCAATTTTGCCAACACCACCACAACGTAAACCATCAAGAATTTGATCCCCATTTCAATCCAGTTTCCAATCAAATAATAGAAAGTGTAATCTGTTCCGTTTTCACCGAGTAATAAACCAGTTATCGCAACCATTTGTACCATGGTTTTGTATTTTGCCAATTTGCTAACGGGAACGCTGACATGAATTTCCGCCAAAAATTCACGCAAACCAGACACTAAAACTTCACGACAAATAATTATTAAGCCTGGAATCAAAATCCATAGATTGCGATTGCTGAAGTTGATCAACATTACAATTGCGACAATAACCAAAAGTTTGTCAGCTATTGGATCAAGACAACGCCCGAAATTTGACTGAACTTTTAAAACTCTAGCAAAGTATCCATCAAAATAATCTGTGATTGCAGCAATGGCGAAAAGTGTTGCGGCAATGACATTTGAAACCATTCCTGGGATATAAAATGAAAATATCAAAACAGGAATAATTACAATGCGGAATGTTGTTAGAAAATTAGGAATTTGTTTTGTGTTAAACATTTAAAATTTCTTTTAAGTTTTTATGGTATAGCAGGGTTTAGATTCTTGATTTTTTGATTTAAAGTTTAACGTTTTACTTTTTAGTGATTGTCTCAATTTTCAACTTAGCCTCATCGAGACGTTTGGAACAATGATCTTTTAAAGCCATTCCCTCTTCATATAAATCAACCATTGAATCAAGATTTATTTTCTCGGATGACAAAATTTCGACAATTTCTTCTAATCTTGTTGCCGCAGATTCAAAGTCCATTTTAGCGACTTTCTCAATTGAAAATTTTGAAGATTTAGTAGCCATACTTATTTCATGAAATCAAATAAAGGAACCGATCCACCTTCTTTGTCAGAAAGACGAATTGGGTATTTATCCGTAAAACAAGCATCGCAATATTGGGGATTAGCTTCATCGCGTTTAGTACCTTCGATTGCGCGGTACAAACCATCAATTGAAATATATCCTAATTTATCAACTCCAATCATCTTGGCGATTTCTTCAGTTGTGTAGTTTGCCGCAACCAAATCTTTTTTATCTGGAGTATCAACACCATAAAAACAAGGTGCAATTGTTGGCGGACTGGCAATTAACATGTAAACTTCTTTTGCGCCCGCATCTCGAATCATCTGAACGATCTTTTTAGAAGTTGTTCCGCGCACTAAGCTATCATCAACCAAAACTACCCTTTTACCCTGCACTACTTCTAAGTTAGCGTTGTGTTTTAACTTTACGCCGAAATGACGGATTTTATCGGTTGGTTCGATAAAAGTACGACCAACATAGTGATTACGAATAATTCCCAATTCAAAGGGTATTTTGGATTGAGCTGCATAACCAATAGCTGCCGGAACACCTGAATCAGGAACTGGAACAACAACATCAGCATCAATTTGAATTTCTTTTGCTAGTTCAATTCCAATGTTTTTGCGCATTGCATAAACGTTCTTGCCTTCAATTGTGCTATCTGGACGTGCAAAATAAACATACTCAAAAATGCAAAATTTTGATGGTTTAGCTTCAAATGGCTGCAAAGATTTTATGCCATCTTTGTTAATAATGACCATTTCACCATGTTCGACATCTCTCATAAATTTGGCTCCGATAATATCAAAAGCACAAGTTTCAGAAGCAACTGCGATTGCATCTCCTAGTTTTGCAATTGAAAGTGGACGAACTCCATTTGGATCGCGAATTGCAATGATTTCATCTTTGTGAATTATAACTAGAGAAAACGCACCTTCGATTTGCGAAACGGCATCAATAATTTTTTCGTGCAAAGTTGGCTTTTGGCTTAGTGCAATCAAATGAATTATAACTTCGGTATCCATCGTTGATTGAAAAATTGCACCGTGTTTGATCAAACGGTTACGCAGAGTATTAGCATTGGTTAAGTTTCCGTTATGAGCAATTGCTAAAAAACCGAAGCTGAGCTGAGCATAAATTGGCTGACAATTGCGGGCTGTTTTTTTACCAGCAGTTGAATAACGAACGTGTCCAATCGCCAAATTACCTTCTAATTTTTTAACAATATCGCTTGAGTTAAAATTATCAGAAACCAGTCCTTCAGCAAAGTGAGCTGAAAAGCATTCACCTGACATTGTAACAATTCCGGCAGATTCTTGTCCGCGATGTTGTAGTGCATGTAATCCAAGAGCGGTATTTACTGCAGCATCTGCACTATTATAAATCGCGAAAACTCCGCATTCTTCGTGTAATTCGTCAAACATGATTAGTTTTAGTTTGTTAGATGTTAGTTTTTGTTTTTAAACCGGACTATTGAACTTTATCGTAGTTAGCGCGCGACATCAAATATTTGTAAACGATTAAGTTTTCCATGATGCGTTGCACATAATTTCTGGTTTCGGCATAGCTTATAAGCTCAATCCAATCAACAACTCGATCAACATCTTTCTCTTTTCTAGGGTCATAAAACTCATTAATCCAACGTTGTGTTGCGTTTGGACCGGCATTGTAAGAAGCAACCGCCAGCATTTCAGAACCATCAAAACGATCAATCAGTTTCTTGATATAGAATGTGCCCAACTTTACATTGTAACTGATATCGGTCGCTAATTTGTTTTTATCGTATTCCATTCCCATTTCTTTCGCGACTAGTTTTGCTGTTGCTGGCATTAATTGCATAAATCCAAGAGCACCAACTTGACTAACTGCGACTGGCGCAAAGCCACTTTCTTGTTTAACTATTGCGTGAACCAAAGGTGCGTACTCGTCATTTGGAATTTCTTTAGCGATTTGGAATTTATCTTTAATAAAAAATACGTTCTTTCTGGCAGCTGTTCGAGAAATCTTAACATCCATTTGACGGTCATTTATCTCATTAACGATTTTCATTATTACTGAAATTTGACCATCTGTTGGAGAGTTTTCTACCGCATAATCAAAGATTTTAGTAGCATTTTTTTTGTCACCAGTAAGAGCAAGTAAATAAGCAACTTTAACTATTTTTGAATCAGAAATAGCTTTCATATCACCAACCAAAATATCAGGATCTTTTGGTAAAATTATATCATATTGAGCATTTATGCTATCAAGAGCGCGATGTTTGTTGATTCCAAGCTGACCATAAAAGAACAAAGGGTATTTGGCAGCTGTTTTATACCATTCAATTGCTTTTTTGGTGTCTCCCATAGCTTGAGCCGACATTCCAAGCCAATAAGCTGCACGAGATATTGTTACTGGTTGTGAAACTGCACTGCGCAGACTCTCAAAGTGTTGATATGCTTCTTTTGGTTTGTCTAAAAATCTGAGGGCAATCCAACCAGACATCCATTCTGCTTCCCAATAATCTGATGACGTTTTTGGCAAACTATGTTTTGAAATTAATGTATAAGCGGCTTTAAAATTTTTCTTTTTAATCATCTCACGAGCATACAGACGACGCAAACTCCACCATTTTTCAGGATATTGCAGATTTGATGGCAGATCATAGATCGCTTCTAATAAATCATCGACACGGTCTTTACTCTTATACCAAATTACACGGCGATAAGTTAAATTTTCACTGCCTCGTAATTTTCTTGGAACCCCTAAAATAATATTGTCGATGTATTTTGGTGAATCTTGAATTTCAACAATAGCGCTAAAAAGTTTTTGATAATCTTCATCAACATAATTCATGATACGATTAGCCTCAGCTAGACGGTTTTCCCAAAGCAAACGGTCTATTCTGTTAGCGTAATCAATTTGATTTAGCTGATTCTGATATTTGGATAAGAAATTTTTCTCTTCTTCTGCTGAAAAATTTTCTTTTATCCAAATTTCTGAAATCAAGTTATTGATTTCTTTTTGTAGAGCAAATTTGCGCTCTTCCGTTCCTTTAAAGCGATCAAGAAAAGCTATTTTTGATTGAAGTAAATATAACTTAGATTCCGTTGTGGCAGCTGGATTTGAACGGAAATATTGTTCGCTTGATTGATAAGGAATTTTATTTGCCATCGCCACTTTTTCGACATTTCTTTTGATCTCAGAAATGTTAGGATAAAATGGATTGTCAGCAGCAAATCTTGAAATATCGCTGAATGAAACTGAATTTGGGTTAATTTTTCCACTGAATTTATTCCATAAAATTATATCCGTCACAGCATCAGCAAAACCTGGTTTTGATTTTACTGCATCAGAACTGTTTTCTTCAAAATGAGAGTTTTCAATTTTTCGTAGCTGATCAGCATATATTAGAGCTTCATTGTAATTACTATGCTGTAATGCAACGCTAATTTTTTTTAGATATTCTAGATCTTCAGATGAAATTCCTTTCCACAATTTTTGAGTAATCAAACGTTGTGATTTTGGCTTAGCAATTAATTCTGGTTTTATCGCTACTGATTTTTCTGGTTCAGAAATTGATTCTGTTTTTGGAAGTTCTTTAACAATTTCTACTTTGGTTTTTGTGGGTTTTTTTGCTTGCAATAAGGCTCTTTTGGGCTTTGCAGTTATGTGCTTTATTTTCTTTTCTTGAGAAGACTTTTTACTAGATTTAGTAGTAATTTTTTTAGAAGAAGACTTGTTCTGTGTATTTTTTTTCTCTGTTTTGCTTTTAGAGCTTGCAAGTGACTGATTGGCTACAGATAGAGTTAAGCAGGCTGTCAAAGCAAGTTTAAAACAGAAACGTGTAATAGTGTCTAATCTTGGCACTTTGGGGAAACTATATTTTTGTTGTGGAAATGTAATACTGACTATTTTCTTAAAGTTTTTTTTAAAAAAACAAAGTAAAACTATAAAAATAATCTTTCAAAGATGGTTGCCAGATTTTGCTTTTCATTTTCAAAAACACGAAATAGTTTTTTCAAAAATTTTTCATTTTTTTCACTTAAATCTTCTCATTCAATGCGTCTTATTGCCGAACTTAAAATAAAATTATCTTCTAAACTGGTTGGTACTGATGAATTTGGTAACCAATATTTTGAAAATAAAAAAGGTAGAAGATTTGTAATTTACAAAGGAATTGCTGAACCAACGAAAATACCTTCAGAATGGCACGGTTGGATGCATTTCACCTCAAACTCAATTCCAACTTCCAGCAAAACTCATAGATATCATTGGCAAAAAATTCACTTACCGAACCTTACTGGAACAAAAAACTCCTATGCTCCAAAAGGTAATTTATTACAAAACTCTAATCGAGAAAAAGTAAGTGCAGACTATCAAGCATGGAATCCTGAAGAATAAACTTAGGATTAAACTAACGAGATAAAAAATGGGAAAAAATCATAATTACTTTGAAATTATAGTCGGAAGCTTTGTTTTGATTTCAGCTACTATTTTCTTATTCAATTCATTTAATAGTTCGAAAATTGATACTAAAAACGGCTATGAATTAGTCGCTAAATTCGATAATATTGATGGTCTTAATGTTGGAAGTGATGTGAAGATTTCTGGAGTAAAAATTGGTAGTGTTACAGAACAATTCCTGGATGAAAAAACTTATCGAGCTGCAATTAAAATTACTGTAAAGAAAGACGTAAAACTATCTTCTGATTCGTCAGCTAAAGTCGCCTCTGAAGGCCTTTTGGGATCAAAATATTTAGCAATTGAGCCTGGCGCAGATGATGAAAGTCTAAAACCAGGAGAAGAAATCAGGTTTACGCAATCTTCTGTGAATTTTGAAGAACTTTTAGGAAAATTCATATTCAGTGCTAACTCGGAAAATAAAAACAAAGATGAAGACAAAGAATAGAGAAAAAATCATATCTATATTTTTAACAATTATCTTCTCTTCCATAAATCTGAGTGAAGCCTTCTCGCAATCCAAAGAAGGTTCCGATGTTGATGAAGGTATTTCTCAAGAAACCATCAAAGATCAAGAGTTTGGTAAAGTTACAGTTGATAAAGCTGATCCCTCAAGATTCAACACAATAGCCGTTATTCAAGGCTTAAATAAAATCACTGCTAAGACTTCTATTCTTGAAGCAAAAGTGGGTGACACAATTCGTTTTGGCAAAATTACAATTACAATTCATAAATGCTGGCAAGCTGCTTTAGATCAGAAACCAGAAAGTAAAATATTGCTTGAAGTTCATGACAATGACCAATCTTCAAAAAATCGTATTTTTTATGGTTGGATGTTTTCATCAAGCCCTTCAATTTCTGCCTTAGAACATCCAATTTATGATATAACTGCAGTGAGCTGCAAAAATAGATAAAATAAAAATGATAAAAATATCTCCATCGATTCTTTCGGCTGATTTTTCTAAATTAGGAGAAGAAATCAGAAATATTGAACAAGCTGGTGCTGATTATATCCATATTGATGTTATGGATGGAAGTTTTGTTCCAAACATTACTTTGGGAAATGAAGTGGTGAAATCTTTGCGCCCAGTTACGAAAGTGCCTTTTGATGTGCATTTGATGATTAATAATCCTGATAATCACGTCAAAGCCTTTGCAGAAGCAGGATCAGATATAATCACAATCCATGCCGAAGCTTCAATTCACCTTGATCGTAGTTTATCATTGATCAAATCTTATAATAAAAAAGCTGGTGTTTCTTTAGTTCCTTCTACTCACGAAGACACTCTTGATTATGTTTTAGAAAAACTCGACTTAATCTTGGTTATGACTGTAAATCCCGGTTTTGGCGGACAGAAATTCTTAGATTCCCAACTTCGTAAAATCGAAAATATACGCAAAAAAATCGAAAAGTCTGGTAAAAAAATTGAATTAGAAGTCGACGGTGGAGTTAACCATGAAACTGCTAAATTAGTAACTTCTGCTGGAGCAGATGTTTTGGTTTCTGGATCTTATATTTTTGGTTCAAAAAGTTATTCTGAAGCAATTTTAAAATTACGTGGCTAATGAAATATGTTGTTTATGGTTTAGGAATTTCTGGCCTATCAACCGCTAAATTTTTGTCACAAAGTGGCGAAAGCATTGTCGCAACTGATGATAACCTGCAAACTATCGCATCCGATCAACAAAAACTTCCTCAAATCAATTTTAAAAATCCTGAAGAAATAACTTTTGATTCTGAAACTATAATTAGTTTTTCACCTGGAATTCCATTATACTTTCCTAAAGCTCACAAAATATTAGAAATTTGCCAAAAAACTTCTGCTCAACTTGCTTGTGACATAGAAATTTTCTACCGCAAAAATTGTAAAAATAATAACTTTATTGCCATCACTGGTACTAATGGAAAATCAACAACAACGGCGTTGACTGGATTTGTTTTTAAAGAACTAAAAATCACAGCAGAAATTGGCGGTAACATAGGAGTTCCCTGCTTTAATTTACCTCAACAGCAAGAAAATTTTTCCTATATCTTTGAAACTTCTTCTTATCAGCTAGATCTACTTTCTAAAACTCATTTTAGCATTGCTGCACTATTAAATATAACTCCTGATCACATTGACCGTCACGGTTCAATGTCTGGTTACATTGCTGCTAAAAAAAGAATTTTTAGAAATCAAACAGCTGGTGATTTTGCTCTGATTGATATAGATAATGAAAACTCTCGTCAGGTTTTTGAAGAACTCAAAAATGACAAAAATTTTCATGCTAACTTGATTCCGATTTCAACAAAAAAAATTCAACAAAACGGCGTTTCATTATTTGACGGCAGACTAGTAAATACAATAAACGGAGCCAATTCAACGCTGGAATTAAAATCACAATTTTTACGCGGCGAACATAATGATCAAAACATGGCTTTTGCTTTCGCGATAATTTACTGCCATTGCCTCAAACATAATATTTCCAAGTCAGAATCTGAAATTATTAACGCTATTAAAAAATTCACTGGCCTACGTCATCGTATGCAACTTTTGGGTGAAATAGACGGCATAAATTTTATCAATGACAGTAAAGCTACCAACGCTGAATCAACAGAAAATGCTTTAAAAGCTTACGATAATATTTTTTGGATTTTGGGCGGAAAATCAAAAGAAGGCGGAATTGAAATGCTTGCGCCCTACTTTCATAAAGTTACAAAAGCTTATTTAATAGGTGCGGCAACTGAAGAATTTGCGGCAATACTGGAAAAAAATTCTGTAAATTATGTAAAATGTGGTGATTTGAAAAATGCTATTTCACAATCATTCTCAGAAGCAAAAAATAGTCTTCTAAGCGAAAAAAATATTATTCTTTCTCCAGCTTGCGCTTCGTTTGACCAATGGAAAAATTTTGAAGAAAGAGGCGATTTCTTTTGTGCTTCTTTCGATCAACTAAAATCTGATTCAAAAAAATAAATTTTATGAAAGAAAGCAATCCTCTAGTTTCTGTAATCATGGGTAGTAAATCAGACTTTGCTACCATGGAACATGCCTGCAAAATTTTAGAAGAATTTGGTGTATCTTACGAAGCAAAAGTAATTTCCGCTCATAGAACTCCGCATCGACTTTATGAATTTTGCACCTCTGCCAAAAAACGTGGTATTAAAATCATAATCGCGGGTGCTGGTGGAGCAGCTCATTTACCAGGAATGGCTGCTGCTATTACTGACTTACCAGTCCTTGGCGTTCCTGTGGAAAGCCGTGCTTTAAAGGGTATGGATTCACTGATGTCAATAGTGCAAATGCCAGCTGGTATTCCAGTTGGTTGCCTTGCCATCGGTGAATCAGGAGCTAAAAATGCTGCACTTTTAGCGATTTCAATTTTGGCTTTATCTGACAAAGATTTAGAAAAGAGGTTAATAGATTTTCGTCAAAAACAGACTGACTCTGTAGCTTTAGATCCAACAAATTAAGGGCTCTAAGAAAGGATTTGTTTTTTATTTGATAAATCTTTAGAAATTATTTAACCGCAAAACCACAACACCAAATCATCTCATTAAATCAAACAAATGTCATTTATTCAGGTTCGTACTATCACAAGGTTTATTCGTAAATTCTTCGCTGGATTTATTTCAGTAATTCCTTTTACCAACACTAAGCTAAATAACTACCCATTTGCCAATCCTGCAGGTGCTCTTGATAAAGACTGGCTAGATATTGGTGGTGATATTGAAAACGTAAAAAATTTTAAAAAATAACATGCAAAATAATAGAAATAAAAGATCTCCTCGTAGAGATAACTCAAGAAGAAACGACTCTATTCAAGACGTTATGCCTTCATCGGAAATTCTAGAACAGTTTGAAGATGCTGTACCAACTTCAGTCGCAGATTTAATAAAAATGGCTGAAAAAGAACAAAAACACCGTCATAACTGGCAAGATAATTATTTAAAGTCTCATAGTTTTACAACCAGACTTGGACAAGTTTGTGGACTTATCTATAACCTATTTCTTCTTAGCTTTATTTCTAAAGTTTACTCTGAAGGAGATAAAGAATTCGCTCTTAAAATTTTCTTAGGCAACGTTGTTTTGATGGCTTTTGTAGCTTTGATTACAACTTTTGAACGTCGTGTTTTTTCAAGAAGACCTAAATCTAGAATTCGTGACGACAGAAGAAGAAATTCGGATAGAAGAGAAAAAAATCATTCTAAAGCTAGTTAATCCTTTTCTATTGAAGGCAGGGATTAATCACCACATCCCAAGCCCCGAATGCACCACATCTTTTTGTAGGTTTTGCTGGGCCAGCACTATAACCTAAACTACTACAAGTTGGTGAAGTAGCGCTTACAACTTGGTTATACCATGCAAGCGGCCAAACTATACTTCCTCCATACAATGTTTCGCTAGTCGTCTGACAAGGAATAGTATTTAAAGCGTTAAAGTCAGAAACTAAACTGTTACGGCTTTTATAAATTAAAATATCATCATATATATCACTATTCCCTGAAGAAATATAGAAACTAGATCCATAACTTGTTCCATCAGAGATAGAAGACGGTAGATTTAAAGCTTCTGCTGTATCAGTTGATAAAGCATTGCGGGATGTAGAATCGAACCCATAGCTACCAAGTTTATTTGCTCCAACTGATAAAATTACGAATACAGCTGAGTTGCTATTGTTAGATGAATCAGTACCAGAAGTAGAAGTTATAGCTAAATTATTTGAACCAGGCTTCTCAAAAATTATTATATTAGCTGTTGAGGAAGTTCCAAAATCCCCAACTCCTGATGTTGGAGAAGTTCCAGAACTTGCTAAAGTATAATTTTTATCAACTATATATTCAAACTTGCTACCAAATCCGTCTTCAGCCATGTCAAGAGAAAGACCTAGAGTTCTAACTGGAACCATGCCACGAACTAAATTTGTAGAGGAAGATGATTGAAAAACTCCAGAAGTGTTTGCACAAAAGTTTTCACTACTTGCTATTCCATAATTTGTTGAACTAGATTTGGTATCCGTCAAAGGTGCTGGACATGGTAATTTCTTGTTATTTAGAACATAATTACCAAGTGCTTTATAAACTTCGTTTAGACGATCTTTTGTAACTTTTATTTTAGCATTGTTAATCACATTTACTGATACAGATAATGCACCTGTAATCAATATAGATATGATGATAATTACTATTGAAAGCTCAATTAAAGTAAAAGCTTTGTGAGGATTTTTTTTACGCAAACTTCTCAAAATTATTTTTTAAAAAATTATTAAAAACTTGTTTGACAATTTGATCTTCGTAATTAATTTGTCATTTATATTCTTTGAGTTTTTCAAAAACTCTTTGAGTACTAATTTTCACATCAACTTGTTTTACTTTAATCAGTTAAAGTCTGTTAAAGCAACAATTCTATTGGGGATATAGCTCAGTTGGTAGAGCACCTGCTTTGCAAGCAGGGGGTCATCGGTTCGAACCCGTTTATCTCCACCATTTCTCGAAAAAATCTGTAGTAAACAACTAAGAAATTTTGCAAAAAACCGAGCTTTTTTAGCAACTAGTCGTTGGTTATTGCTGTAACATTTTCTGCTTGAAGGCCTTTCTTTCCATTAACCACTTCCATTGTTACTTTTTGCCCTTGATGAAGAGTTTTTCTACCACTGCCGTTTATTGAATTGTAGTGAACAAAAACGTCTTTTTCACCTTCTTGCTCAATAAAACCAAAACCTTTCTCGTCGTTGAACCACTTTACTTTACCACTAACTAAATTTGACATTTATAAATTTGAATAATTGAAGGTTAAACTAGTAAAAACTTGCAGTACCAACCAAGCCTTTATAAAAAACAGAAGTTTGACTAACTAAAAGCTAATCAAAACTTCTTAGATTTTTATTTGGTTCGTCGTAACAAGAAAAATCAAGTTTAGCTTAAAACAAAGTCCAAATTGAATCACTTTCTTTAGGAAAGAAAAGTTGTTAAGTCTTCGGAATTTTGTATGGACCTAGATTTAATATTGGGGCAAGTTCTGCCAACTAATCCCGCCAATACTTTACCAGAACCGATTTCTATAATTTCATCAACACCTTGTGAAGCAAAAAATAACATGGTTTCACGCCATCTAACCGATCCAGTAATTTGTTGTGCCAAAAGATCACGAATCTGATTTGGATCAGAAACTAAATTGGCACTAACATTGGCAACGACCGGAACAATTGGAGATTTAACATCAGCAGCAGAAAGAGCAATTTTCATTTTATCTTGAGCTTCCAACATTAATGCCGAATGAAAAGCACCGCTAACTGGTAAGGCTAAAGCACGTTTTGCACCTTTGCTTTTGGCAATTTCAATTGCGCGATCGATTGCTGCCTTTGATCCTGAGATTACAACTTGACCAACTGAATTATCGTTTGCCACCTGGCAGACTTCTCCTTGAGCAGCTTCTTGGGCAATTGCCTGAGCAACTTCAATTTCAACTCCTAAAATTGCAGCCATTGCGCCTTGGGTTTTTTCACCGCATTTAGCCATTTCTGAACCACGAACTTGTAAAAGTTTAGCAGTTTCTTCAAGTGTGATTGCCTTTGCTGCGCACAAAGCAGAATATTCACCCAAAGAATGACCAGCAACAAAAGAACAAAGATCGGTAATTTTTTTACCAAATTCTTTTTCCAAAACCTCGATTAAAGCAATAGAAACAGCCATTAAAGCCGGTTGAGTATTTTCTGTTTTTGTTAACTCATCACTTGGTCCTTCAAAAATAATTTTTGAAAGATTGATTCCCAAAATATCGTCAGTTTTTTTAAAAACTTCGCGTGCTGCAGAGAAATTTTCATATAAATCTTTTCCCATACCGACTGCTTGTGAACCTTGTCCAGGAAATACGATAGCTGTTTTCATAAAATTTAATTTGAGTATTTTTTAATAATTTTTTTTACGTCACTTTCGATTGCTTCATTAGCCAAAGCAAAAGCGATATTAGCTTCCAAATAGCCCAAAACATTACCGCAATCAAAACGCACTTCATCAATTTTTTTGTAGTAAAACGGTGATTGTTTACACATTGATTTCATGGCATCAGTTAACTGAATTTCACCACCCGAACCAACTTCAAATTTTGATAAATATTCAAAAATTTCAGGCTGCAAAATGTAACGACCTGTAATTGCTAAATTGCTTGGGGCAACTTCAGATTTTGGTTTTTCAACCATATCAGTGATTTTTTCAGCACCTTCAACTTTGATAATACCGTATTTGTTAGTATCTTTCATATCGATTTCATCGACTGCTACAATGCTCGATACTTCTTCTTTAGTTTGGTAAAGGTCAATCATTTCACCAAGAAAATTTCTTTTGCGATTCTTGCTCTGCATCATCATTTCATCAGCCAAAATTACGACGAAAGCTTCATCTTTAGCGATAAAATTACGAGCACACCAAATTGCATGACCCAGACCAAGTGGCTTTTGTTGACGGACAAAAGCGATTTGTCCAGCATCTGGCAACCAACCCATAACCTGTGATAATTCCTGCGATTTATTCTTTTCATCAAGCTTTGATTCTAGCTCATAGGCGTGATCAAAGTGATTGTTGATAGAATTTTTGTTGCGACCAGTTACAAAAATAAATTTCTCAATTCCAGCGTCACGAGCTTCTTCGTAAGCATATTGAATAATTGGTTTATTAGCAATTGGGAGCATTTCTTTTGGCATCGATTTTGTAGCCGGAAGAAATCGCGTTCCAAGGCCTCCTACTGGAAAAATTGCGGTTTTGACTTTTCTCATAATTTTACTGTTTATTGGATTTTATTTTTTGGGTTTTTGATGTTATTTAAAACTTTTACTAAAAACCATTATTTGGCCAACTGCTATCAAATTATTGTTCGATAATTTTTAATTTGCGGTAAATAGTTGAACGGCCGACATCAAGCTGTTTCGCAACTTCAGACAAATTACCATTATAAATATCGACTAGACGTTTTATAATTTCCTCTTCGATTGTGTCCAAAGTTTTGCATTTTCCTTCATCATCAAAAATATCAATCAATTCACTGTTGATATCAGAATTATCTTTTATCGCGGCCTTAGATTTTGTTAAGCTATTGTTTTCCTTGTTTAAAAGTTGTGGGAAATGTTCTGGCTTCAAGAAATCTTCATCACACAAAACAACAGCGCGAAAAATAGAATTTTTAAGCTGACGCACATTATCTTCCCATTCATAGTTAACCAGCAAGTAAAGCGCGTCATTACTGATTCCTTTAATCTTTTTATTTTCATTAATGCTGAAGTTACGACAGAAATTTTCGGCAAGAAGCTTGATATCTTCTTCTCCTCTTTCTTTCAAAGACGGCATTGTAACTGGCAACGAAGCAACGCGATAACGTAAATCTTCACGGAATTTTTTCGCTTCAACAAGCTTCGACAAGTCGCGATTAGTTGATGAAATAACGCGGACATTGACTCTAACTGGTTGGTTAGAACCGACAGGTTCGAATTCGCCCTCTTGTAAGAAGCGTAGGATTTTTACCTGTAAATCCATTTTTAAAGCATCGATTTTTTCGAAGAAAATCGTACCATTATTAGCTTCGCGTATTTTTCCTAAATTTTTCGATAAACCATCTAAACCAACTTTTTCTGAACCAAATAAATCTTCTTCAGCTGTTGTGCTTTTCAATAAGTCACATTCAACAACAACAAAAGGTTTACCTGAGCGCAAACTTGATCCATGAATTGCTCTAGCCAAAAGCTCTTTACCAGAACCACGTGGACCTTCTATTAGAATAGGAATTGAAGAGTTGATCGCTTTTTTCGATAATTTTACAACATTTAAAACTTCCGGGCTTTGACCAATAATATCAGAAAATGCCACTTGATCTTTGCCCTTTCTAGCTAAATGCGAAACCTGATATTTAAGATTTTTCTTCTCAATCGCATTATTAATTGAAGCTGTAACACGAGCAAAAATATCTTTTTCGCCCTTAACAATATAATCGATTGCACCAAGGTTTATTGCATTTATCGCGCGTGAAATATCTTTATTCGCCGTCAAAACTATAACTTGCAGATCACCTTTAATTGGATTTATTTCTTTTAAAACAGTTAACCCATCAAGATCAGGCATCGACAAATCAAGAAGCATTACATCAATGTCATGGCAAGAAATTCCATCTATCACTTTTTTGTTCATGAAGAAATCAACAACTTGCATACCACTATTCATGATAATGTAAGAATGTTCCATGTTGCTGATAAATTTACTCAAAACCTTACACATCGTAGGTTCGTCATCAACAATCAAAATGTTTCTTTTTACCATCTTTTAAAAAGATTTGGATTAATATTTTTTGAACTAATTTTCTGAAATCGACTTATTGCGTTTCTCTTGAAAAAGCTGAATTATCTTTGCGGCAGTTTCCTCAACAGATCTCTTTGTAACATCAATTACAACGCAACCTAGTTTAGAAAATAATTTTCGGGACTCCGCAATTTCCTTCTTTATTGCCTCAATGTCAATGTAATCAGTTGTGTTTTCTTGTCCTAAAGAAGACATTCTGCTTTGTCTTATTTGAACTAATTTTTCTGGATTGATGGTAAGACCAACAACTAAAGGCTTTTTCAAATCGTAAATTGTCTGTGGAATCGTTTCCATACTAACGAAAGGAACGTTAGCAGTTTTGAAACCACGACACGACAAATAAACAGAAGTTGGTGATTTAGAGGTGCGAGAAACGCCAACAATAACAATGTCAGCATCATAAAGATCCCAAGTTGATTGACCATCGTCATGATCCAACGTGTAATTTATAGCTTCCACACGAGAAAAATATTCTTCATCTAATAAATGTTGACGACCAATAGCATGAGAAATGTTCATACCCAAATAATTTGAAAATTCGGTTATGATTCTAGACAACACCGGAATACAAGGAATCTGTAAAGTATAGCAATGATTTACTAAAGATTCGGTCAAATCATCCTTTAA
This sequence comes from Alphaproteobacteria bacterium, assembly GCA_021151765.1. Classification (GTDB taxonomy): domain Bacteria; phylum Pseudomonadota; class Alphaproteobacteria; order Rickettsiales; family UBA1997; genus UBA2645. The sequence goes on along the minus strand of JAGKWR010000004.1, from coordinate 21,736 downwards.
AATAGTGTATAAAACTATTCCTGGATTTTTACTGATAGATTCCATCACCTTATCAAGTTGAGCTTTGTTGCGCACCAAAGGCCAGATGAAATCTTGCGATTCTATGCCCTCAAACTGTGACAAAACTGCGCGTGCAACTGAACTTAAAGTTTCTCCTGTAGAATCAGAGATTAAGTGTAAATTTATCTTTTTAGAGCTAAGCATTATTTTCTCATTGAAGGAATGTTCATATCAGCATTGGCAATAACCGTAATTTTTGTACCTTGAGGAACTGAAATAACGGGAGTTGTGTTAATGGCATTACTAACAATTTGTCCGGCTGTATCGATTATTGTTTTACTTACATCTGCAACAGCTTGGTTGGCGGCACTTCCAGTTGTAGTTGTGAAACCGTTAGTTGTGACAGTTGAGACATTGGCATTACTACCAATCAATTTATTCGCAGCAGCAGCTGTACTGACAGCTAATACGCTAGTCAGAAGAGATCCAGCAATTACAGAACTATATTTATTATCAACTTCTCCGGAAATACCAGATCTTCCAAATTGATCAGCGGCTTTGAAAGCTATCGACAAACTAACACCATCGGGCCTGATTAATCGTGACCAAGTAATATCAACCCTTCCCTGACCTCGTACTATCTGACTTGAATAACTTCCATATAATCTTGATCCCTTTGGAATCAGAACTTCATTACCGGCTTCAGCATAAACATCGCGACTAATTATCGCACGAACTGATCCAGGAATTTGAGTATTGATTGCTGTTTCCAAAACTGCTGTTAACAACTTTCCTTGAACAATGGAATGTGATCGATCTGTAACAACAGAAGTTCTGACTTCCGGTTTAAGTTTATCTAGTTTTGCGATCGGATCTTCGTTTAAATTTACAATATTCTTTTCATAGCCAACTCCAAGATCAGGTCCGGCAGCTCCTCCAGAAAACACAATTATTGGTGAGTATCTAGGATCAACATCTTTTGGAGCTTCATGTTTCTTTTCATTACTTTGCTCTAGCTTACCTGGATTATTCTGAAGTGGATCGTTTTGATTTTGACCTTGTGATTGAGGAATTTGGTTAATCTGAACTCCTCCAGGAATTTGTGGAACTGTAGGTGGAGCTAATGAATCATCATTTTGCAAATTATTTTGTGCACTATCCGGCAATAAAGGAATCTGTGGAACAGCAGGTTTATCCAGAATTTCATCTTCTGATTTTGAATTTTCTTGAGGTAAATCAATCTCAAAAGGCGAGGCTTTACCACTTTCATCTGAAGCTACATTTCTTGTAGGAGGAACTACAACCTCTTGTAACTTTTCTGGAATTTTTTCTGGCTCACCTTCTTTAAAAAAAGCAAAATAAACGATAATAGTGATAACAATCGAGGCAACAGCGATGATGATAATTCTATTTTTCTTGCTTGTAGCTATGTTGGGACCACCAGCATCGACTTCTGATCCTTCTTCGTTTTCCGTTGATTCATCGTCATGTTCGTGATCATCCTTTTCTTTTTCAGGAGAAAGAATTTTTGTAAATTTACTTTTCATTATGAGGAAGAAGTGAGAGTAAAGACTTTTTAGTTATAAAGTTACGTGGAAAAAATTTACTAAATTTTATTGTATTTTTCACAACAAATTTAACTTAGCAAAAAAACTTTTTATTGTTTCAAAGATTTCTTCCTTGTTTTTCCCAATAACAACGCAGTGGTTGTAAAAACTCGGTTCAGATATTTTTTTATTTTCTGATTTAATTTTTTCGAAAATTATTTTTCCACTAATTGGATTAACCACAGGATCATACTTTGCCTGAATTACCAGTGTCGGTGCAACTACTTTTTCTAAATTACTATCGCAAACATGCATTAATTTTTCTAACTGCTCTACTCCAATTAGATAGTTACGACTATAATTAATATGAGGATTTTCTGGTTGATCGTCGATATATTCCATTTTGCTTTTTTCGATGTGAAGCTTGTCTAAAAGATCGTTCCACAAATTTATTCCGGGAACAAATCGCGCACGAATATCGAGTAATTTTAAAGCCGAATTGACAGAAACTACTGCAGCTAAATTTTGTTTTTGTGCAGCGCAAACCAAACCAAGTAATCCACCAGTTGAAAAGCCAACAATAACAACGCGATTGCATAAATTGCGAAGCGCCGCATAACCACGCTGCATTGAATTTTGCCAATCTTGCCACGAAACTTCTTTCATATTTATTGGCGCTGTGCCGTGTCCTTTCAAGCGTACGCCGTAGGTTTTAAAACCAAATCCGTTAATATATTTTGCTAAATCGTGCATTTCTTTGGGAGCTGATTTGTAGCCATGACAAAGTAAAACTCCGGTTTGACGAACTTTAGCTGAGGCAGAGGAATTCGATTCAAAATAAAATGGCGATCCAACATTTTTTTCTTTAGAGAATTTTGGATCATAGAATCTGTTGTAATCACGATCAAATTCTGCCAAATCGCGCTCCATAATTTCTTCAAAAACGCGAACTCTCAAAACATCTTCTGACAAACGAATATTACGCACTACAATGTTGGTAACATCTTCTAACAAAAACAATTCGTTGGCAATCACGTTTAAAGTGTTTTCTCGTCTAATTTCGTGAAAATCGTATTTTTTGTTAATGTTGTTTTTATTAATTCTGATGCGGCCGCCTTCAATTTCGCTGATTAAATTCTGTTTTTTGGCTAACTCAAAAACGCTGTCGAATTCTTTGTGCGGTTCATCAATAAACATCCGCAAAAGATTTTCTTCAGATATACTGTGATTGAGGCGATATTTGCGCTGATCGATTCTTACAGCAGACAAATAAATTATACGCTTAAGGTGATCAATAGCGATTTCGGCGTCGTTTAATTTATGCAAAACTGCGCTGAAAATATGATCAAAATTTATCTGCAGATCGTTGTAAATTCTGCCCATAAAATCATGAGTCAGGCGATATTTAAAGTATTTTAAGATGAAGTTGTTTTTGGTTTCGTCTTTAATCAAAGGCACTTGGCTGATCAAAGAACGCACTGGTTTTAAGTAATCCGCCACGTTGATTGGCTGACCAAAATGCAAATTAATTTCTGATTCCAACAATAAATTTCCTTCAATTTCCAACTCTTCCGAAATTTGCGACGGAATTTTTTTGATAAAACGTAAAGCCATTTCTTTGATTTTATTTTCACCGGGACGAATCGGGTAATAGCTTATGTTTACGGGAACGATGTAAGTGTTTATATTTTTGAATTTTTCGTCATATTTTACGCCAATTTCATCTTCTAATTTTTTCAAAACCGCTTCTTTTTTATTGGCGAAAGCTTCGTTGAAATCGTTACGATAAAGTTGCGATTTCAAAGCCATAACGGCTGAACCAGTTCTTACCGGACCGACACGATCTGGTGTGTAATTGATAAAGCGACCATCCAATTTAATTTCTTTACTTTTGATCATGCTGCCTTCTGGATAAATCATCCAGTCATAGCTCGCTGTCATCAAATCTTTTAGTATTTTGTTGTCGCGCTGAGGATCACGAGTAGAAATTGTACCAACTGAACTTAGAAACTTTCCAAGACCGCCGTGAAATAATCCGGAATCGGCCAAACATCTGACTTGACGGCCAGTATGTTTATATATTATGTAAGGAACAACAAAAGTTTCAAAACGTGTAAAATGATTGCCTACAAAAAGAATTGGCTGATTGGGCAATTTTTCAATTCCTTCAACCGAAAACTTTGAACCCAAAACTTTTTCCAAAATTTTTAGAGTTAAAGCCGTGTATTTAAAAGCTTTCGAGGCAATCATTTATTTTAAGAAAAATGCTTTGGAAAAACCGCTTCGTTTAAGTTACGCAAATCTTTTACTGAAATTTCTTCAGCATCAATTTTGATTTTCTCTTTGATTACAGTTCCAACTTTAACAAGCGCAATTCCTTTCTTTTCAGCTTTCTTTTTGAATTCCGCTGACAAAGCAGAATCAAGCGCCACAACGTAACGACCTTGATCTTCACCAAAAAGCAAATGATTTAATTCCGCTGCAGAATTTTGCGCTAAAGCTGAATAATCAACTTGGCAGCCCAAAGCTTCACTCGACATTTCAAACAAAGAAACCAACAAACCGCCGTCAGAAATATCATGACAAGCGTTGATTTCAGCATTTTCGATTAATTCACGAACAAATTCGCCATGTTTCTTTTCATCTTCCAAACTAACTTTTGGCGGATTTTTTTTGCTTTCGGTTTTTAAAATAACTTGCTCGAAAAGCGAAGTTTCAATGTGTCCTGCAGTTTTACCGATAACAAAAATTTCATCCCCTGCTCTTTTGAAAGAAGCATCACATCTTTTACTCATATCTTTTAACAAGCCAACACCACCAATTGCCGGAGTTGGTTGAATCGCTTTACCATCAGTTTCGTTGTAAAGAGACACGTTTCCGGAAACAACTGGATAATCCAAAGCTTTGCACGCTTCAGTAATGCCATTAATTGCGCGCACAATTTGTCCCATAATTTCTGGTTTTTGCGGATTACCGAAATTCAAACAGTTTGTAATCGCCAAAGGTTTGCCGCCAACTGCAGAAATGTTGCGATAAGTTTCAGCAACTGCTTGTTTTGCGCCTTCAAAAGGATCAGCTTCAACGTAACGCGGAGTACAATCTGCAGTCATCGCCAAAGCTTTATTAGTACCGTGAACACGAACAATTGCAGCATCGCCTTTTGTGTAGATTGTGTCGTTCATCACTTGTGAATCGTACTGTTCGTAGATCCATTTTTTTGAAGCTAAATTAGGAGATTGAATAAGAGTTTTAAGGTTTTGAAGAAACATAAAAAATTAGAATGAGGAGTTTAATCCTTATTTACTGCAAGTTCCGAGGATGTGCTCAACGCGACCTTCCCAAAATTCCTGCATAACGATGTTTGGATGATATTTTTTTACAGACTCAATATCTATGTCGCAAGGATATTGATTGGTAAAAAATGCATAAGAAAAATGTTGCGAAACAAAACGGAAAAGATCGCCAAAATATGAGTCTTGATAAACAAAAAGCCGTGGCAAATTTTCATTCTCATTTTCAAAAATTGTCGGATTGTGAAAGAAGTTTTTTTCATAATCCGTCGGATCAATCTTTGTAATAGTTTCGCGGAATTTCGGTTCTAATTCATAATTCAAATTGCTGGCATCGTTACCCATTATGTCAGAAATATCACCTTTAATCCACTCTTCGGCGATATCCTTAAATTTACTGCGCGGATTAGGAGTAATACCCAATTTTCTCATCATCGCCATGTAAGTTGCATGAGCGCCACGACGATTCCAATGCGTGTCAGTTTCTTGATAAACTTTTTCTTTCAACTTGGCTTGCAACAAAATTGGACGGGCATCAACAAGCGGAAAATCGGGATATTTCTTAATCAAAGCTTCTAAAAATTTATCGATACGATGAGTGCCTAGTGGAGTTGGTTTGATATACTCCGGTAAAAATTCTGGGTAAATCGTCGTTTTATCTGCAGCAATTATGAGCAAGTATTTCATACCGGCATCTTCAACTTGTTTGCGATTTTTAGCGAAATGCTCAACACCACGCTCAACCAATTCGTCAGCTAAAGACGCGCGACCTTCTGCATCCAAAATTGAATTATAATTGTCGAAATAATACCAACCTTCCAGGCCAACAACCACACGAGAACTTGGTGACTCATCAAAAACTTTATCCATCAATTTACTGTGCCAAGTAATTAAACTTTTACGCATTCCGTAATTATCGTTAAAAAAAGCATCGAAAGCTCGTGGAAAGGCCAGCAATTCAGCAAAAGACTGTGGTTTTTGCGGTAAAGCGACTTCTTTTCTTTTTTCAAAAAGTTGCTTTACCGGAGAAAAATTAAAAATGCTGTCGAGAGTTGGAATCAGCAAAATGAAAGCAAAAAGGCAAATTAAAATCTTATTTTGTTTCATCGCTAAAACTGAAAATAAATGAATGGATTGTGAGTTGCTGCGGAAATACGGACAATCACGAACAATAAAACTACGACTAAAAAAATGTCTGATACGACAAAAAAAGTTTTATTTTTACGAATCATTTGAGTCGCAAAATTTTTAACCACTGGTGACAAGCCAATTAAAGCAAAAGTAAACGACATCCACACAAAATGTGAACGCAATAATTTTGCAATGTCGAGCGTAGTTCCTTCAACAGTTACGTAAGAAAACATTGTCTGTAAGTAGTGAGTTGATTGAGTTAAATCAGCGCTGCGGAAGAAAACCCATCCAATCATCACTACAAAAATCGCATAAACATGCTGAGTAGATCTAATGATTAAAGAGTTACTTTTAGATGAATCCATAGCTGGAATTAAACGCTCCAAAACCAAGAAAAATCCATGAAACATACCCCAAATGATGAAATTCCAGCTTGCTCCGTGCCACAAACCGCACAAAAAGAATACTAGAAATAAGTTAAAATATTGCCGCGAATTTGAAACGCGATTGCCGCCCAAAGGAATATAAACATAGTCGCGGAACCAAGCAGAAAGAGACATGTGCCATCTGCGCCAAAATTCTTTGATCGAACGTGAGACATATGGATAGTTGAAGTTTTCTGGAAATTTAAATCCAAAAATTCGTGCCAGACCAACAGCCATGTCGGAATATCCTGAGAAGTCGAAATAAATTTGTAAAGTGTAACAAACAATCCCGACCCATGCCAAAGAAGTGCTCAAACCATCTTGAGGCAAAGCAAAAATAGCATCGGCCAACTCACCAAGTGGATTGGCAATAATGACTTTTTTTCCTAAACCGATGATAAAACGGCGCACGCCGTAAGAAGTGAAAAAGGCATTGTGATGACGATAGTGCAAATATTTTTCTACAAAATTGTAACGCACAATCGGGCCGGCGATCAACTGCGGGAAGAATGCGATATAAAGCGTTAATTCCGCAAAGCTTCTCTGCGCTTTACATTTACCACGATAAATATCGATCAAATATGAAATGGCATGGAAGGTGAAGAATGAAATCCCGATCGGTAAATGAACTTTTTCGAAGCTGATTTGGAAAGGCAAAACGTGATTTAAATTCTCAACTAGGAAGTTGGCATATTTGAAATATCCAAGTAGCAACAAATTAAAGGTTACGGCAACCGCAATTATTGAGCCTTTTTGGCTCTTTTTCTCGATTAAAATACCAAAGGCATAATTACCCAAAATCGACAACATCAAAAGCCACAAATAATGCGCCTCACCCCAAGAATAGAAAAGCAAGCTGGCAGCTAAAAGCAGATAGTTTTTATATTTTTTGCCAACCAGTTTTTCTGGCAAAACAAAATATAAAAACAGCGTCAAAGGCAGGAATAGGAACAAAAAGATATTCGAGCTAAAAACCATATTTTAGTGAATTGAAAATGAAGAAAAGGAATTAGCTAATTTTTTAAAGCTTAATTTTTGAAATTACTACTGTGGCGACAGCGTTTCCAATTAAGTTTGTAAGAGCACGAGCTTCCGACATAAAACGATCAATTCCTAAAATCAGCGCCAACCCAGCAACCGGAACAGTTGGAACTACTGCCAAAGTTGCAGCCAAAGTAACAAATCCGCTGCCAGTAACGCCAGCAGCACCTTTGGAAGTAACCAGTAAAACAATAATTACACTGATGATTTGCGAAGTTGAAAGCTCGATATTGAAGGCTTGAGCGAGAAAGATAATGGCCATCGTAAAATAAATGCAAGTTCCATCAAGATTGAAGGAATAGCCTGAAGGAATTACCAATCCGACGACTGATTTTTTGCAACCGAACTCTTCCATTTTTTTCATCAAATTTGGTAAAGCTGATTCTGAAGATGAAGTTCCCAACACTAAAAAAATCTCTTCTTTAATGTGCGATAAAAGTTTGAAAATGCTTGAGCCACAAAGCTTCATAATCAAACCCAGAATAACCACAACAAACAAGGCACAAGTTGCATAAAAGCTGATCATCACTTTAAGCAAAGGCAACAAAGTTGTGATTCCGTATTTTCCCATCGTGAAACTCATTGCCCCAAAAGCCCCAATTGGCGCCAGTTTCATGATGTAGGAAATAATTTTAAAAAGAATTTGTGAGATCTCTTCAATTGCAATTAACACTGATTTGGCGCGTTCTTGCAAAGCGGTTAAGGCGAATCCAAACAATAAAGCGACGAGTAAAATCGGCAATATTTCGCCAGAAACAAAAGCTTCGAAAACTGTTTTGGGAATGATGTTTAAAATGAAATCAACGAATGACGATTGATGTGTAGAATAAGCCGACAATGCGGAAGCATCCAGAGTTGCTGGATCAATATTCATACCGCTTCCCGGCTTTAAAAAATGTGTAACCACTAAACCAATTACCAAAGCGATTGTGGTTAAAACTTCAAAATAAAGTAAAGTAACGAAGCCGATTTTTCCGACTTTTTTTAGATCAGCGCTACCGGCAATTCCTAAAACTATTGTGCAAAAAATTACTGGCGGAATGCACATCTTGACCAGCTTAATAAATCCATCACCCAGCGGCTTCATTTTTTGCGCTGAATCTGGCGCTAAAATAGCGAAAATAATAGCCAAAAATACTGCTAATAAAACCTGTAGATAAAGAGAATTGGATAACTTTCTAATAATCATGGCACTTAACCAATTTTTTTATCACGATAAGAACGTCAAATGATGTGGCTGAAATTTGTTAGTTTATTTTTCCACTTACTATAAATTTTTCGGCTAACTGCTCTGCAACTGCGGTTCTAACCGCAAAAACTGTTCTTTGAGAAGTAATTAAGATAAGCATTTTTTCTCTACTTTCTTCATTTGGAATTTCTGCAGCTATATCAGTAATTGAATATTCTTTACCTTTAACATTAACAGTTGAGTTGACGTCAGCGCCGCTCTCTATCAAAACTTTCACAGTTTTATATTTGTTATAGTGAGTTGCTAATGAGATTGGATTCCAACCCGCAACTTCCGAGCTTATTAAATCTGGCTTCGCATCCAAGAAAATTTTTACGACATCATCAAAGCCATACATCGCTGCTAAGTGAATTGGAGCGTAACCATTATTTTCCGTAATTTCTGGATTCGCACCATTTTGCAGGAAATATTTAACCATGTCAGATCGAGAAGTAACTGCGTAACTTGGCTTAAAATCTGGATTAAGTGCTTTAATTAAACTCGGTTTACATAGTTGTATCAACGAAGTTTGGCCAAATTCATTTTGATCATTAATATTGACTGTGCCTTCAGACAACAATCTTTCCACTTCTTCTAAGTTACCTGCAACAGCAGATTGAATGAGATTTTCCACTAAAATTTCTGGATTAAATATTTGTGAATTTTTCATCGTGATTCTGAATTATCATTTGAGGGAGTTTGTTGCGAAAGATTTTTTGAAGAAGCTCTAACTGGATCAGTACTTGGAGGTGAAATCCTTCCATTACTTTCTTCCAGAATAAAATCACTGACAGTTTGGTTTTGCATTTCCTGTTTATGCGGCATGATTTTTTCTTCAGAAACATCTTCACGCACAATTTGCAATTCGGATGCTTTACTATCTAGAAATGCTATAACCTTTTGATCAAGTTTATATTCAAGTGCAAAAGCAAGATATCGATTAAAATTTTTGCAAAAAATATTTTCCGAATCGATTGGTGGTTCACTCATATTTCTTATCTTAGAACTATCATATAAAAGCGTTAAACCTTTTAAATTTTCTCTAAATATCACTTCATAAAATAAGAAATTAAAACGCTCTGCTGGCAAAGAATCTAAAAATGTCGGATATGGACTATCCAACAAAGGATAATCATACGTAAAGCCCTGATGGTTTCTTCTTGTAAAGTCGAAACCTAAATTGCCGAATTGATTTATAAAATTATCGATTTCATCACCGTAATATTCATAATCTGACAGTCTTCCTTCAGCAATCTTTTTAATAAAATTATGTGGCAACGTATCTCCATTTTCATACAATAAAATGTTAGGATTAAGGCCCGCATCAATAAAATTTTGAATTCTATCAATATTCTTCTCATAGAACAAACGTGAAAAAGCACTAAAAATTGCTCTTTCTGCTTCTTGATTTTGCATTGAGAACGCAATTTCTAGAGGATTTAAACCTTTGCCATTTTTTATTGTTAGATCAGCTCTTAGTGAACTCAGTAATGATATTGAATCAGCTTTATTGGTTAAATCTGGTGATAAAATAACCTGATGGAGAGCTGTATTTCCTGCATGTTCTGGATGACTATAATTAACATCTTCACCACATTTAATTAAAAAAATCGTTTCATTTTTTAATTCAGATCTCAACAAAGTGAAAATTATACCGCCAGTATTTGCATAAATTTCCTTGTAAATTCCCCTTTTGACGAATTCTGTTACGACTTTCTCTTTTTTACTAACCAGAGCTTTCAATGGAGGAGTAAATCCATTGCTGTCAACTATGAAAGGATCCGCACCAAGTTTATCCATCATAAATTTTATCCCTTCAACATCATCACACTTAACTGCACTGTCAAAAGGAGTAACTCGTAATCTATTTTTAGAATGCACCAATTGCCTCAACAAATCCTGCGAATCTGGAAATGTTCTTTGGCAAACATTATAGATCTCAATCAAAAAGCTTTCTTGTTTTGATATTGCTTGATAATGCAATAAATTATTTCCACTCGAATCTACATATCGAATGATTTCTGGTACTTTAACAAAAAGTTCCTTTAAGCTTTTGATTTGATTATGATCAATTGCTATGCGACAGAGTCCAAAATACTGCTGTCTTGTAGGTTCTATTATTTCTGAATATAATTTAGTGAAATCAGCAGAACCAAATTTAACAGCAGAGACAAGAGCGCCTCCATCCAGAATACTTGGATTACTTTTAATGAAATCTGTGATATCCGGAATAATTTCGAAGCTATCTTTATAGGCAATATTATGAAAGAAAGCTGAACCTTCAAAATATCTTGAATCGTGAGATAGTTTCTCAAATACGTGACGACAAAGATCAACATTACTAGTTTTAGAAAGCGCATTTAATAATTTTTTGAAAAATAAGCGCTCTTCTTCACATTCGATTTTGTTCTCAATTAAACAATCAATCACTTCTTCTGCATCTGGACGCGCAACCAAAATTGACATCAATCGTATCTGATAATTTTCTTCGGCATTTTCGAGCAAATACCATTCGCGATTATTATCTGTACGTAGTTCTGTTATTTGCGATTTAACTAGTTCAGAAGGAAAACCAAGATCAATCATCTCTGACATTGTTATGATATGACTTGAATCTGAGTAAACGGAACTTTGAATTAATCTTTCATAATTATCTTCAATACGATCAATTTTTCCATCAATTGCAGGTAAAAAATGCATTAACTCAATTTTTGATTTTTCAAAAAAATCGAGATCTGCTTCTCTTAAACTACGAAATACTGAAATAAAAAAATGATTCGGAGCCGATAAAAGTTGTTCACCCGCCATCCATAAATGATCAAAAGCAAATATTTTATCAGAAATCATTTCTGGATATTGCTGCTGAGGATTTATCAAACTCAGAAATTTTTCTGTACTATCGATTAAAAAAAACTGACTCGGATTAGCTGAAAAATCTTTCCGCAATTCAGCTTGTTGCTGCTGATATTGCTGATATTCTTCATCACCAATCATAGTTAATTTTGTTCTTGTCAAAGTTTGTTGTACTTTTTGCGAATCAAAAAAATCAATTGCTGGATGATCTTCCGCTAATTCTTGAACTCCATCTTCATAAATAAAAAATCTACCAATTTCTGTTTCATCTTCCTTAAAAATATTCAATGATCTTGGATTTAATGTCTTCAGAGCACTATTTACTTCTGCAAAATATTTTTGATCTGATGGCTGTAAAATCTCATTAACAAAACTTATTCTTTGATAAATATCTTTTTTTCGCTCTTCAATTTCTGAATCGAGTTTTTTCAATAAAAAATATTTAAAGGCTTGGCTATATTCTTGGTAGAACTCAACAGATTTATAAAAAGGAATTTGAGATTGAGCATGAATTGAATTTTGATCTCCGATTCCAAGTGTGTACTCAAGATATTTTATCAAATGAACGTGATTACCTTCATGCACATCTTTTCCTAAAAAATCTGCTGCATTTCGAATTGCAACTTGATGAGAATCAGCAAACAGATCCAGATCTTTCCTTAAAAAAAGGTCACGCTCAGTAATTTCAATTCTTTCCAAAGTTCCATCCAAGCAATTTAAGTCTTGTGATTGCGGGGGAAAAAACTGAAAAAATTCATTTTGTGAATCGACATCTTTTTGCTGCACAGCACCCAAAATCTTGCACGATAGTCTCATCAGATCTGCAACTTTGTCTCGATTTAATTCTATAAAACCATCAACATATAGAGCGAAACCCTGACCTTTTTTAAAATCATCACGACGAAACGTTGAATAAAAAAGATCCATCGTTTGTTCAACTGCTTCTGCTCTAAAAGTAATGCCTTTTTCATTAACTTCACTCCAAAAATTTAAGTGATTTTGAAATTCATGCGAAAATTTAACACTTTGATTTTGCTTAATTTTATCCAAAACCAAATTAACTAAATTAGTAATTTGCGGGTGGTTAAGAGAAGAAATTTGTTCTTTAAATTTCGTAATTTTTAGTGAATCTGACATTGTATTTTTTGCGAAGTAACGGAAGGAAATAATATCAAACAATAGAAAATGTTGGCATTACCTTAGTCAAGAACTGACAATCTCTTTAAACAAAGTGACACAATAAAATTGGCACAAAAAAAAGGAGCTGATTTTTGCAAACCAACTCCTTTTTTATTTTTCATCTTAACAAAATTTTAAATCCAAGGGCGATCATATTCCGGAGCTTCTTCTGAAAGCGGAGCTGAAGGAATGTCGGCGTAAACTTCGCCATTCATTTTGATTACAACACGACCAGTGTTGGTTACAATTCCAATAACTGCGAAATCAAGACCCCATTTTTCAAAAATCTTTTTAGCCAGTTCTTCTTTTTCTGGTTTCAAAATCATCAACATACGTTCTTGTGATTCTGACAACATAATTTCATATGGCGTCATGCCCGTTTCGCGTTGCGGTACTTTTTCTAAATTCAACTCAATACCAGTTCCGCCTTTGCCAGACATTTCAAAAGAAGATGAAGTCAAACCGGCAGCACCCATATCTTGAATCGATAAAATGGCATCTTCTTGCATCAATTCCATGCAAGCTTCGAGCAATAATTTTTCTGCGAAAGGATCACCAACCTGCACTGTCGGACGTTTATCTTCATCACCTTCCTTGAATTCATCAGACGCCATAACCGCGCCATTAATGCCATCACGACCAGTTTTTGAACCAACGTAAACTACAGAAGCGCCAACTTGCGAAGCTGCAGAATAGAAAATTTTATTTGAATCGGCCAAACCAACAGTCATGGCATTGACGATAATATTGCCGTTGTAACTTTTATCGAAAGTAACTTCACCAGCAACAGTAGGAACACCAATACAGTTTCCGTAACCGCCAATTCCGTGTACTACGCCGTTAACTAATTGCTTAGTTTTTGGATGGTCAATATCGCCAAAACGCAAAGCGTTGAGGTTAGCAACCGGACGAGCACCCATGGTGAAAACGTCACGCAAAATTCCGCCAACACCAGTTGCAGCACCTTGATAAGGTTCAATAAAAGATGGGTGATTGTGGCTTTCCATTTTAAAGACCACCGCTTGACCATCGCCAATATCGATTACACCAGCATTTTCACCCGGACCGCAAATAACCCATGGCGCTTTAGTGTGCATTGTTTTCAAATGCTTCTTGGTTGACTTATAAGAGCAATGCTCAGACCACATCGCCGAAAAAATTCCCAATTCAGTAATTGTTGGAACACGGCCCAAGATTTCTTTAACTTTTTCGTATTCGCTTTCGGTCAAATTATGGTCTTTAACTAATTGCGGAGTGATTTCGATATTTTTCATTTTGTTTAATAGCTTATATAGTTTGTTCTTGCGATTTAGGTTTTTCAATTGATTCAACTGAATGGCCTGGACCGTTATTTTCTTTATTTTCATCAGGAGTAATTTTCCCCGCAAGTCCTTTAATTACATCTTTTAACAGACCCTTAACTCCTTGTTCTTTTGACTTATTTTGCTCGGCATCACCTATCAATTCTTGAGCTTGTTCAGGAGACATATCAATTTCGATAGTTTCTTTCTCCTCACGTCCACTTGCGTAGGTAGTAATTTTCTCTGCAGGAATCTTAATAGTAGATTCTTTATTGCCTTTAGCAGCATTTTTCAATGCTGAACTTTTTATACCAATCAATACACTAACAATTCTATCGTTTTCTGGATTGGCATTATTTTTTTCAGTTTCATTGTTGATATGATCAAAAACCCCACCAAATTTGCCTTGTTTTCCATCCTTATTATTGTCTTCCTTTCCATCTTTTTGAGCAGATGTTTTAGAAACTTCGCTAGATGATTCTGACGACGAGTTAATTGTAAAATTTGATATTTCTTCTTTTGAATCTGCCATAATTGAGAATTGAGTTTAATTATAATTTATTAGCGATGTCTTCATTAAATACATAGTTTCCCGTCACCATCTGAACGTCGTCGCAATCTTCCAGCGCATCAATCATTTTCATTAATTTTTGTGCTTGTTCTAAATCAGCAACTTCCATGGTATTTTTAGCTTTCCAGTCAAATTTTGCTGAAATTGGATCACCAAATTTTTCGATCAAAGCATCGCGAACTGCACCAAAATTCTCAATTGAAGTGATAACAACGTGAATATCAGTTGAAGACTCAACTTCTTCGGCACCAGCTTCTAAAGCAACTTCGAACATTTGTTCTTCAGACGCAACTTTACCTTCAAATTGAATAACTCCGACGTGATCAAACATGAAATTCACCGAACCAGTTTCACCCAAAGCGCCACCAGCTTTAGTGAAAATGCTGCGCACTTCTGATGCTGTGCGGTTACGATTGTCAGTCAAGGCTTCAACAATAATTGCGATTCCAGCGGGCGCGTAACCTTCGTAACGAATTGCTTCGAAATTTTCAGTATCAGTGCCGACCGACGCTTTTTTAATTGCAGCGTCAATACGATCTTTCGGCATGTTGTTGGTACGCGCTTCAATAATGGCGTTGCGTAAACGCGGATTGAATTCTGGATCAGGTTGGCCATTTTTTGCTGCAACCGAAATCTCGCGCAAAATTTTAGTAAAACGTTTAGCTTTTTTAGCGTCTTGCGCACCTTTACGATGCTTGATATTCGCAAACTGAGAATGGCCGGCCATTTTTTGTAATTGAGAGATTGGGATTTAAAAATGAGGAATAAAATCTTGCGTCAAATTAAACACCAATATTTTTTTGGCAAGCTGTTGCAGTTTTGAATATTGCCATATTTGCCAAAAAAATTTGTCTCGTTATCTTCAATCAAATTACTTCGAAGAAAATCAAAAATGCCAAAAATCCCAAAAATCCTTTTAATCCTAAGTTTAATTTTAGTTTCTCATCCTTGTTTGGCCGAAAAAATGCCAGCGACTTTAACACCTTATTTCGAGGCTAATTCTATTGATTTTGATGTTTTAGAAGCACCGAAAAATCCGCAATCTGCCGAAAAACAACAAGAAGTTAATCAGATAATCGCGCTGCAAAAGTCGGTCACTAAAGCACAAATTGACGCTGCCAAAAATCAATTCGCTATCGAAGTTGATAAATTTGTATCTTTTGTTGATCCAGATTTAACAGCGCAAAAATATCCGCATTTTTTCAATCTTTTGCTTAAAACTCGTGTCACTGCGCAAGAAGTGAAAGATCGTATGAAAGATCATTGGCATTCTTCTCATCCTTATCAAGTAAG
The DNA here is from genome assembly GCA_021151765.1 of Alphaproteobacteria bacterium. Taxonomy (GTDB): domain Bacteria; phylum Pseudomonadota; class Alphaproteobacteria; order Rickettsiales; family UBA1997; genus UBA2645. The sequence goes on along the minus strand of JAGKWR010000004.1, from coordinate 5,877 downwards.
TAAAAAAGTTAAGGCGCTGATTCAAACTGATCGCTTTTATTCTTATCCAAGTGGTCACGCTTCTAAACTTTATGTTTTGTCTTACGTAATTGGCGACTTGTTGCCTCAGCGCAAAGAACAATTTTTAACTAAAACCAAAGAAATTTCGCAGATTCGCATTTTAATCGGCGAACATTTTCCAAGCGATATCGCCGCTGGTCAAAAGTTAGCCGACATTATTTATCGTAAATTGCTCACTAACAAAGAATTTCAAAAAGATTTCGCCGCCGCCAAAAAAGAGTTAAATTCATATCCAACTAAATAATGGATTGCAAAAAATAAACTGGTCATAGATCTTAGGCGCATCACATCTCTTAAACATTTTTTCCAAAAAAATAAAATGACTAACTCAGCAACAAATAATTCTGCGCCTAAAACTCTTTACGACAAAATCTGGGATTTACACCTCGTCTCTGACGACGGCTCTTCACAAGTGATTTACGTTGATCGTCAATTAATTCACGAAGTTACTTCACCGCAAGCTTTTGAAGGTTTGCGTATGGCTAAAAGAAAACCGCGTCGCCCAGAAGCTCATTTGGCTGTTGCTGATCATAACGTTCCAACAACTACAGCTGACCGCGGTAACGGCACTGCTGGTATCAAAGACACAACTTCTCGTATTCAAGTTGAAACTTTGGAAAAAAACTGCCGCGAATTCGGCATTAAATATTTTGATTTAGACGACAAAAAACAAGGCATCGTCCACATCGTTGGCCCTGAACAAGGCTTGACTCAACCAGGAATGGTTATTGTTTGTGGCGACTCTCACACTTCAACTCACGGCGCATTTGGCGCGTTGGCTTTTGGTATCGGAACTTCTGAAGTTGAACATGTTTTGGCAACTCAAACTTTGATCCAAAAACCAGCTAAAAATTTCTTAGTTAGCGTTGAAGGCAAACTTGGCAAAGGCGTCACTGCAAAAGATATCACTTTGGCCGTGATCGGGAAAATCGGTACCGCTGGCGCAACTGGTTGCGTTATCGAATATGCTGGTTCAGCAATTCGTGATTTGTCAATGGAAGGCCGCATGACTGTTTGCAACATGTCAATTGAAGCTGGTGCTCGCGCTGGTTTGATCGCACCTGACGAAAAAACTTTCGAATATTTAAAAGGTCGTCCTCTTGCTCCAAAAGGTGAAGACTTCGACAATGCAGTAAAATATTGGAGCACTTTATTTTCTGACGCTGGTGCGAAATACGACAAAGAAATTCACATCAAAGCAGAAGATATCGAACCGCAAATCACCTGGGGAACAAGCCCTGAAGACGTTTTGCCGATTTCAGCGAAAGTTCCAGCACCAGAAAGTTTTTCTGACAAAGGTAAACAAGAAGCTGTTGCTCGTTCAATCGAATATATGGGTTTAACAGTTGGAACTCCTCTTGAAGAAATTGTTATCGACAAAGTTTTCATCGGTTCTTGCACTAACGGCCGAATCGAAGACTTCCGCGCTGCCGCTGAAATTTTGAAAGGTCGTCACATTGCTAAAAATATCAAGCTTGCTATGGCCGTTCCTGGATCTGGTTTGGTGAAAGAACAAGCAGAAAAAGAAGGTTTGCACGAAATTTTCAAAGCCGCTGGTTTTGAGTGGCGCGAACCGGGTTGTTCAATGTGTTTAGCAATGAACGCTGATAAATTAGAATTCGGCGAACGCTGCGCTTCAACTTCAAATCGTAACTTTGAAGGTCGTCAAGGTCGTGGTGGCCGCACTCACCTTTTAAGCCCAGCAATGGCCGCAGCTGCTGCAGTTAAAGGTCACTTAACTGACGTCAGAAAAATATAATTATAACTTAGTTAGTTGTTAGTAGATGGGGAATCAATCAAATTTTACTAACAACTAACAATTCTCAAATAACTAAGTTGCATGTTTTTCCATCCAAAACACGAAGTTACAACTCGAAACTACGATGGTTCTGGTAGTGGATTTTCTTCTATTCCTCTCAATAAAAATGTCGAAAATGATAAAACGAACTTTCAGTGGAACATTGAAATAATTCGTGATTTGTCTGCGATTTTTTCTTCAATATTTTTGTCAGCAATCGGCTACGGAATATTAATGGTGATGATTGCATTGAAGCTGGAAGCTCATGTTAAAAATGAAATTTTAATGTCAGTTTCCACAGCTACTCAAATTGGCGCTGGTGTAATTTTTTCCCGCTTTTTGCCTTCTTTCGGCCGAAAAACTGGTCTAATCAAAACTATTTATATTGGATCAACAATATCAGCAATATTTGCCATATTTGCCTTTTTCTATTTCAACTATTTTTTGTGGTTAATCACAATCTTCTTCTTGGGCACTTCATTTTTTATATGCGGCGTTACCAGAAACACTATCATGATTGATCTTGCTCCTTCACACATGCGAGCACTTATCATTTCAGTTGGAACAATGTTGGTTGCAATCGGTAATAGCTTAGGTCCGGTTTTAATTAACTTTTTAAAAACCTCTGATCACTTCATATCTTTTGCGATTGCCAGTGGATTTTATCTCATATCAATGTTGCCACTATCGCGCTTGAAAAAAGTCGACAGCACTGTCCGAGAAGAAAAGAAAATATCAATTTGGCGCTACATCAATAATTCCCCAAAAATAATGTTTGCCGGATTTTCCGTAAGCTATGCCATGTCTTCTTGCAGCGCCTTTTTAATTATTTACGGAATCAAAATAGGCATGTCGAAAGAAGATGCTTCAATCTTGTTATCGATACTTTTATTTGGGACTATTTTTTCCATCCCAATCGGATATTTGGCGGATGTTTTTAATCGAAGAATGATGATGATTAGCGCATCAATACTGGCTTTGATATTATCTATTTCTTTATTGATTAACGAAAATCATCAGCAAATTCATATTTTGGTTTTCTTGCTATTTGGAGCATTGGCTGGAATTAAACTTCCTGCAGTAGTTTTGATTAACGAAAAGTATAAACCAACCCAACGTTTGGCGGTGAATAGTGCATTTTCTCGCTTTAATTTACTTGGTAATATTTGTGGATTATTCATCACCGGTGCCGTGATGAAATATTTAGGCCCTCAAGGATTATGGCTTTCTGTATCTTTAATTTTATTGGTTTTCTTGATTTTTTGCTTCCAAAATTACTTCACAAAAATCATGAACAAAGAGTTCAACATTAAAGATTTTTCATTTTTTAACAAACCTCAAAACGAAGAGATTTCCGATGCCTAAATGTATTTTTTCCAAAATTTATAAAAAAGTTACCGGTCAGAAAAGCAATCCAATCGTGGCTTGCCTTAACCTTTCTGGCGTTATCGGTAAAGATTCTAAACTTGAATCTGGTTTAAATTTCCAAAATTCCGAACCTTTAATTAAACGCGCTTTCGAAACCAAAAACGTCAAAGCAGTTGCCATCACAATCAACTCTCCGGGCGGCTCGCCAGTTCAATCTGAATTGATTTACAACTACATCCGAGAACTCAGCCAAGAGAAAAAAGTTCCAGTTTATACTTTCGCTCAAGATGTTGCAGCTTCTGGCGGCTATTGGCTGTTGCTTTCTGGCGATGAAATTTACGCTCATAATTCTTCAATCATCGGCTCAATTGGCGTAATTTTTTCAGGCTTTGGTTTTGTTGAAGCGATCAAAAAACTAGGGGTTGAACGTCGTGTCTACACCGAAGGAAAAAACAAAGCGATTCTTGATCCTTTTGTTCCTGAACAAGCCGAAAATATCGAAATCTTGAAAGATTGCCAACGCGATATTTTTGAAGGTTTTAAAGATTTAGTAATTTTTCGCCGCGGCGAAAAATTGCTCGGAGATGCCGATTTCCTTGATCAGAAAATTTTTACAGGGGCATTTTGGTCAGGAAAAAAATCTGCTGAACTCGGACTTGTAGACGGCGTTTGTGACATGCGCAGCAAAATGAAAGAAAAATTCGGCGATAAAGTTGAAATCATTTCCATCGGCACAAAAAAAAGCTTTATTAAAAGTTTGCTTAGCGAAAAACTTTCTATCACAGAAAATATCATTTCTAAAATCGAAGAACGCCTGATCTTCAATAAATTCGGACTATAAATATGAATAACAGCAATAACCAAAATAACACGAATACGCCAAGATTTAATCCTCAACAATCGCAAAATAATGAACCAAATTCGGTTCTTGATATTGATAATATTTTTAAAAATTCTGTACCTAACACAACAGTATCTCCTCAACAAATTGACCAACTAACCGCAATGTTTTCCCAACTTTCTGCTGGTGGTCGCAATAACTAAAAATTACTTACTAATCAAACTTACTTAAATATGACTTTTTTCTCTTCTTCTTTGAAAGACTCTGATCCAGCAATCGCTAAATCAATCGCTCACGAACTTGATCGTCAAAAATACCAAATCGAGTTGATCGCTTCTGAAAATATCGTCAGCCGCGCCGTGCTTGAAGCGCAAGGTTCTGTGTTTACTAACAAATACGCTGAAGGTTATCCAGCTAAACGTTATTACGGCGGTTGCGAATTTTCTGATGAAGTTGAACAAGCTGCAATTGATCGCTTGTGCCAACTTTTCGGCGCTAACTTTGCTAACGTACAACCGCACTCTGGCGCTTCAGCTAACATGTCAGTTTATTTGGCACTTTTGCAACCAGGTGACACAATTTTGGGAATGTCATTGGCTGCAGGCGGACACTTAACTCACGGCGCGCAACGCACAATTTCTGGCATGTGGTTAAAATCAGTGCAATACGGAATTCGTGCTGAAGATGGTTTGATCGACTACGATCAAGCTCGTGAATTGGCTTTACAACACAAACCAAAATTGATCGTTGCCGGAATTTCTTCTTACCCACGCATCGTTGACTGGAGCAAATTCCGCGCTATCGCTGATGAAGTTGGTGCTTTGTTGATGGTTGATATGGCTCACGTTGCAGGGCTTGTTGCTGCAGGAATTTATCCTTCTCCAATCGGCGTTGCTGACATCGTAACTTCTACAACTCACAAAACTTTACGCGGCCCACGTGGTGGCGTGATTTTAACTAACAACGAAGAGTTGGCCAAAAAAATTAACTCTGCAGTTTTCCCTGGTCTTCAAGGTGGCCCTTTAATGCACGTGATTGCTGCTAAAGCTGTGGCTTTCGCGGAAGCACTTCGTCCAGAATTTAAAACTTACGCCAAACAAGTTGTTTCAAACGCAAAAGTTTTGGCCGAAGTTTTGGTTAAACGCGGTTTGAAAATCACAACTGGCGGCACTGATTGCCACTTGATGGTTGTTGATTTGACGCCACTTGAAACTTTAACCGGTAAAGAAGCCGAAAAAGTTTTGGAACGCGCTGGTTTAACTTGTAACAAAAACGCAATTCCAAACGATCCACGTTCACCTTTCGTAACTTCAGGCTTGCGCTTCGGCACTTCTGCCGGCACAACTCGCGGCTTCAAAGAAGCTGAATTCGAGCGCATCGGAAATATGATTTGCGACGTTTTGGAAGGCTTCGTGAAAAACGGTGAAGAAGGTAATGCCGCTTTGGAAGCTAAAATCAAAGCTGAAGTTAAAGCTCTTTGCGAACAATTCCCGATTTATTAGAATCTGACTTCCGCAATAAAACCATAGCTAACAAAGCTGGTTATGGTTCATAAATTTTTTGGCGCTGTTACAAATTAGAAATTTTTTGTAACAGCGCCATTTTTTATTTACTGCCTATTCCCAAAGATTTTTTTAAAGATTGCGTTCCCGAAGATTTTAAAGAGGTTGAAGGTTTTTTTTCTAGTATGGAGATGTTTTCTTCATGATTAGCAACAGTTGTAGATAAAAGGCTAACTTGAGTTTCCAACTCGGCTAATCTTCTTTGTTCTGATATACTTAAAGCGGAAGCATTTTCACTTTGACGATCG
>JAGKWR010000030.1 GCA_021151765.1 Alphaproteobacteria bacterium | reverse complement strand
AGCGAAGAATTATATTCAAATAATTTGGATACTTTTTTGCAAAGCATCCGAATCTATTTCTAGTTCACGAAATAAATTCTTTACCTCTTTATTTCGCCCGAATAAAAAATTACGACTCTTTACCGGAAGTTCGTTATAAAATTGAGGGTTAGTGGTCAAAAAAAATTCTCAATTTTGTGAAAAATAAATCTTTTAAATATTTTACATCAGCTTTTGCAGACGTAATTACTGAAATCACTTCAGGTATAAATGACAATCCCTATCCAATCGCTGTCTCAAGCACTAATTTTTGAATTACTAGTGATGGTTACTTAACTACTAATCACAGAATTGGTCTTAATAAGTCAAAATTTGAAGTTAATTAATAACCAAGTTGCAAAAACTACCTTTCATGCGAAGCCTCTAAACTAGCTGCGGCGAACATTGTAGATTGTGTGACAGCAATATTTTCTGACGGAACAACCATCCGCTGCAAATCTATTTCCGCTTCAAATAAAGGCGATAATTTGCTTTGATCTAGTGAATTTAATGTGACGAAAATTGGTTTTTCAACGCGGCAATCTTCGCATAATTTTTGCAACATATCGTTGCGACTTTTTACAAATTCTTCACGAGTCGATCCCGTTAAAGCTTCAGGAATTTCCAGCGATAAAACTACAAATTTGGCTGCGTTAAGTTGGTTTGAAAATATTGTTTGATAGAAAATTGCCGGCTGGTGGATAAAACTGGAATATGGAACCTGAATCATTATTCCGCGATTCGCGATTGCTCCATCACTAAGTTCTGCGATATTAAGAGAACTGCCAGCAATTACTTTTTCTTCTCCTAATTCAATCATTGGAAATTCAGTGGTTAGTAATTTTAATCTGGCATTACGAATTTCTTGTTGGGCAATTTCAATTTCCTCAACTCGAATTGCGGCTAAATCTTTACTAAATTCAATGACCGAAGGAGTAACAAATTTAAACTCTCCACTTTCCGCAACTGGTGGCGCACTTAATATTGACCAATCGGGCGCCGGACAATCTGGTGTTTTTCTCTCAGAAGAAAATAATATTTCTTTATTTTCTCTAACAAAAGTTGAGGTCTGAATTATTTTACCATCTTCACGAAATTCTAAACTGGTCACGCGCGATGGTTGAATAATTTGGTCTCTTGAGTGTCCTGATCTTTGTGCTCCGCCGAAAACAACTGGAATTCCAAAATGATTTGCAACCTCTTCAATTCGGGCAACTTCTGCTAAAAATACTTCATTTGATTTTTGGATATATTCCTCTTTTGTCATAACAAATTTTTCAGCCTGAGAAGTTATGCATTTTTTTGCACCTTCTGACAAACTTTCAAAGTTATCAGGAATTAAACCATTCACCTTTTCAACTTCAAATTGCTCATCAACCAACATCAAATCTTCAATTGAAACGAAAAGAATTTGCTCTTGTTTCAAAGCACCTGATTCTAAAGCTTTAAACAAAACATCGCTGGGGCTACTCCAAGTTGGATTTTGTAAATAGCCCTCTAAGCCAATAATCAATTTTTCATTATCTTTGAACTTAGGAAATGTTGAATCAATTGCCAAACCTAAAACATAAGGGAAGAAAGTGATATTAGTAATAACGTCGCCTTCTCTTATCTTATCCAAGTATCTTTTGTGAACCACTCCAACATCTTTTGTTTCCAACACTCTTTCATGAGTCAAATTTTCCTCACCTTCAAGTGCACGAAGCAAAATATTGTTAAACTCTTTATCTGAAAAAATCGCAGTTCTCATCCCACTATAATGAATTGGGGTAATCAAACCTCTTAAATAAAATTGCGTTGTTGAAACATTAGAAAAGCCGATGAGGTAAGGCTTTTTGTCAGATTTTATTTCTGCCAACTCATCTGCACTTTTTGAGGAAAAATATTGTTCGCATAATTGCAGCTTTGGAAAAATTGAATTTCCTCCTGCAACAGTCCAAATATTAAAACCATTTTCAATTGCGCTGGCAATTTGTTCTGCTCCTTCTTTTGCTGGCATGGTTCCTATTGGAGATTCTTGTTTAGAACCAACAATAAACTTAAAGTCACCTTTACGTAAATCATCATGCATTCTTACCGCAACGTAATCATCTTCAACCACGCTAAAATCCATTTTGTATTGGTCTAAATTTTCGTTAGACAAAATTCCTGGAATGGAAAAGCCACTTTCTTTGCCATAATATTCCCTCATTTCTTCTATCTCAGAAACTGGAACAGCAATTGATAATTTTGGTTTTCTACCATCGCCCAAATCAAATTTGAGAGTTTTGTTAATTAATTTTTTTACAACTCCCGGCGTGTCTCCTCTGTTATTACTCTTATTACCAAACCAAGCCGAAGTATTGATAATCGCCATAACCTCAACATCAGTTGGTTTTTCATCAGAACAAACAACTTCTTTTTCCGCGTTTAAACGAAAAAATTTCCACTTTGTGTTTTGTGGATTGATGATTGGTTCAACACGATTTGTAGGTTTTGACATAAGCACTTATTTCGTTTTGTTGACTGAAGAAGACATGACAAGAATTTAAGTTAAAAGTCGTGTTCTCAAGAATCTTTATGACTTAGGAGTAGCGAAGAATTATATTCAAATAATTTGGATACTTTTTTGCAAAGCATCCGAATCTATTTCTAGTTCACGAAATAAATTCTTTACCTCTTTATTTCGCCC
>JAGKWR010000029.1 GCA_021151765.1 Alphaproteobacteria bacterium | reverse complement strand
AAATTGATGATTAAAATTAATCAGCTGAGGCAAAAACTTCAGCTGGTTTTACATCGGATTTAGAAGGTATAAAGTGTCTTAAATTTGGGGGGCATTGCCATTTTTTAGTTTTATGCAAGAAATGCTTTCCAAAGAATCAAATAAAACTTCGCGATAAAAGCTATTGTTTGAATGTTCTTATCAATTTTATTTCGTCTCTTTTACCCTTGTTTTCCTTGTACTCACTTCAAAATGCTTTGAGCAAAGCTAGTCGGTTTAAAGTGATTACTTCGTCAAACTGCGATCAAGAGTGACTCCCAAAATAGATTTTTTCTCGACCAAACCTTGGTTAAACTTCTCCAAATCTTAAAGTTTCAACTAATAATATTTCGACCTTGACGAATCTCTGTAAATTTATCGGTTGATCTCGGTGAACTTTTTGGAGAAGGTGAGGGTTTATTTTGTTCAATATTAGCCAAAGCTTGATTCATTAAAGACTCATTTTCTTGTTTAAATTCACGCAAATATTTGCTTTCAAGAATTTGTGGAACTGTTTTCTTTAAAATTTGGTAAGTGGCAAATTTGGCAGCAGATTCTTCGGTTTTCTCATATTTAGTCTGCTCGATTTTTGTCCGCATTAAATCGGCTTTTTTAGTCATTAAACCTATTTCTATTTTTAGCTGATCAGCTTTCGCATCTTCCTTTGCCATATTTGACAACTCACTTTTTTGAGATCTGAGTGAATCGCGCTCTTCTTTTGAAGTTTCGGGATTAATCATTTTTTTATTAATCTCAGCAATTGGATCAGTCGGTATTGTTTTGATAAATTCCTCTAGCTCTTGTCTTAAGCTTGCTACTGTCGTCTCTGATCTTTCTTCGATTAGTGCAGATATCTGAGGTTTTATTTCAGGCATTTCTGAATCAATAAACTTCAAAGCATCTCTTGTTTTTTTACCATTTTTGAAAAATTCATTTTTAACTGCTTCAACTAGCCCAGTTATTGAGATGTGAGAATTATTAACTCGATCGGTAGTAAAGATTGCTCTTGCGTCAATCCTTTCAGCAAAATGATCAACTCCTCCAGTTGCATTTAAAATCGGGGTTAAGAGTTTTTCGTTAAAAACAGAAAATAAAATCTGGTCACAAGGATCTGCAATTAAAGAAGAATAAACTGAGACTCGAACCCCAGTGCCAATATTAGCAAAACAGCCATCGGCAATTGAGTAGAAATTTCTAGAGAATTTATCAAAGCCACCTTCTTGCTGCAGAAGCTTAGCTAGCAGAAACTTGTCGCGGTTAAAGAAATCAGTAAGAGCTTTATTTTGAGTTGGGTTTATCCTGCCATCAAGATGCAAAGCTTCTTCAAAGAATTCAGCAACGAATTCAGAAAATTTGGCCGAATCTGCCGGACTACTCTTAAGAAGAGTTACGAATTTTTCGGTGAGATGTTCTAATTTAGTTTTTTCTTTGGAAGCAGATTGGCTTTTAAAAACCTCTAAAATTTCTGATTCACCAAATCTGTATCCTTGAATCTCTCCTTTAGACAAATTTGTGTTACCAACTTTTGTCGATAAATAATAAGATAAAACTGCCACTCTGGGCATTTCCAAATTCAGCTGCGGATTAGCCTGGTCATTAAAAATTGCCGCAAGTTTTTGAAATTCATTTGGCAAAACAAATACTTCAGTTTTTGAAGGAGCGAAATCACGACGAAGCTCCTGAAAAACTTCGGGTCTAAGGATTGATTTAAAAATTGCTAATCCGCTACTACCAAAAGCAACATCGTAGTAAGACAACACGCCAGCGAGGTTTAGGTTTTCTGGTATTTGCCCAAATTCATCTGTTAACAAAATTAGGCCCTCTATTGTTAAAGAATCATTGGCATTTCTAGTTTTTAAGGTTTCGGCAATCGATTGATATTTATTGCTTACTCGAAGATCGGCGATTTCTAAAATTTCTAATTTGGTGAGATTGGCCTTTGTCTTAACCGCATTAAGTGCTTCTAGCGCTTCGTTGTCATCATTTAGGCTGCTGATGAAGCTTTTGATCGCTTCTTTATTTTGGCTCAAAACACCTGTATCAAGTCGACGAACAAATTCCTTAAAAGTTTCTGACTGAAGATTTTCATTATTAGGATAAAGCTCTTTGCCAAGATTAGGAAAATCTTCGATTGGCAATTGGCATCTCAAATAAACTGAGGTGATTTCTTCAATATTGTAGGGACTTAAGAATATTCCACGCTTGGCAAAATCGAGGAAATTTTCTTTTTTGGTTTCTGGGGGAGATTTTTCGAGCCAATTTATAGCGAGACTGGATTTTTCTTTTGAATCAGTAATAAAATCTAAGGCAAATTTCAGATCTTGCGGAGTTCTGTTTGGATGCCTTACCCAATTGTTGGCGACTCGAGATTTTTCCAAATTTTGATAAATAAATCCAAAAGCAAATTCCAGATCTTGCAGAGTTCTGTTTGGATGATCTACCCAATTGTAGGCGATTACAGATTTTTTCCGATCTCCCAAATTAAATCTAAAAGCAAATTTCAGATCTTGCAGAGTTCTGTTTGGATGATTTGCCCACTTTTCGGCAATTTCAACTTTTTGCCTATTTTCAGAAATAAATCCAAAAGCGAACTCAAGATCTTCTGGTGTTCTGTGTGGATGATCTGCCCACTTGTTGGCAATTTCAACTTTTTGCCTATTTTCAGAAATAAATCCAAAAGCAAATTCCAGATCTTGCAGAGTTCTGTGTGGATGATTTGCCCA
>JAGKWR010000017.1 GCA_021151765.1 Alphaproteobacteria bacterium | reverse complement strand
GAATCATTACATATTTTTGCAATAAAAATATTAAAAAATCAGAATTAACTTTTATCAGAAAGATATTTTCCAAATTTGGATTTTCGCACCAATTAACCGATGAGAAACTATTTGATGCAGCAACAGCAATTTTCGGCTCTGGTCCAGCTTATATTTTTTTACTTCAGGAGATATTCTCTGATATCTCTAAAAGTCACAAAATTGCACTAAACGAAATTAATTCTCTTATAAAGCAATTATTTCTTGGAAGTGCTTTAATGTCTTGTAATTCTAAACTTGAATTTTCTGAACTGCGAAATTCTGTAACTTCAAAGAATGGAACAACTCAAGCAGCTTTAGAAATTCTACAAAAAGATTCATCGCTGAAAAAACTCTTTAAGAATGCAATCGCAAATTCTGTAAAAAGATCTCAAGAATTATCTAAAGAATAATGAATAACGAAGACGTAATTGAAATATACACCGATGGTGCTTGCTCTGGCAATCCTGGTCCAGGAGGTTATGGCGCAGTTTTGCTTTATAAAGAATATCGCAAAGAAATTTCCGGATCAGAAAAGGAAACTACCAATAATAGAATGGAGCTTCGTGCTGCAATTGAAGCGATAAAATTAGTAAAAAAATCTTCTGATATAAAAGTTTATACCGATAGTAAATATGTAATGGATGGAATTACCAAATGGATTTACAGCTGGAAAAAGAATGGATGGAAAGCTTCTGATAAAAAGCCTGTCAAAAATGTCGATTTGTGGCAAAATCTTGATGAAGAAGTTTCAAAACATCGTACTACTTGGATCTGGGTTCGTGGTCATAATGGCAATTATTTTAACGAAGTAGCTGACCGTTTAGCGCGTGAAGCAATCGATAATCAAGTTTAAAATTATTTATTTCTAAGAGGACTATTTTTGTAGCCGTAACCGAAATAAACTACCAAACCCAGTAGAATCCACAAAAAGAAGTAACCACCATTTTCAATTAACAAATTATAAACCAGATAACCACAACTCAAAATCGCCAACGGAACTGTTATGTAGACTGCTGGACATCTAAATGAACGCTGTAAATTTGGCTCTTTGATACGCAAAACCAAAACTCCAATTGCGACAACGATGAATGAAAATAAAGTTCCCAAACTTGTCATATGACTCAAAGTTTTTAAAGGAAACAAACCGGTAATAACTGCCACACCAAGTGTTGTAGACAAAACTGAAATATGAGGGGTACTGAATTTTTTGTGCAATTTGCTAAATGAAGCAGGCAATAAACCATCGCGTGACATCACAAAGAAAATACGAGATTGGCCATAAATAAGAACCAATAAAACTGATGTAATTCCCGCAATTGCACCAGTTGCAACTAAGGCTGAGCCAATATTGCTGCCATTTTCACGCAATGCTTTAGCCAAAGGTTCAGCGTTGTTCAAAGTATCGTATTTCACAATACCAGTCAGAACCAGTGCTACTGAGATGTAAAGAATTGCAGAAATTATTACTGAAGCAATCAAACCAATTGGCAAATCTCGTTTTGGGTTTTTGCATTCTTCTGCAGCAGTTGCTACAGCGTCAAAACCTACATACGCATAAAAGACAGTTGCTGCTCCAATAAATACACCCGAAATTCCGAAAGGCATAAAATTCGACCAATTTTCAACTTTAACCATCGGAACTGCTATTACTAAAAATAAGAAGATAATCCCAATTTTGATCGCGACTAAAATTCTATTTAAATTTACACTTTCTTTAGTGCCACGAAACAGCAAAAAGCCAATGAACAAAGAAATTAGAATCGCTGGTAGATTAATAATGCCGCCATTTGCTGGAGAGTTAATCAAAGATTCTGGCAATAAAATTCCGCCAGATTTGAAAATTCCAACCATATAACCAGACCATCCAGAAGCAACAGTTGCTGCACCAATAGCATACTCTAAAACTAAACCCCAACCAACAATCCAAGCGATGAATTCACCAAGAACTGCGTAAGAATAAGTATAAGCACTTCCTGAAACCGGAACCATGGAAGCTAATTCAGCATAAGCTAGACCAGCAAAAATACAGGCAACTGCTGCAAGTAAATAAGAAACTGAAATTGCTGGACCTGCATAAGTTGCTGCAGCAATTCCAGTAACCACAAAAATTCCAGTACCTATTGTGCAACCAATACCAATCATGATTAGGTCCCAAACACCCATGGTTTTTTTTAGGGTATTTTTTTCAGCATTTTCAAGAATAGATTGAATGCTTTTTTTGCGAGAGAATAACATTATAAACTAATTAGAAGATTTATTTAGAGGACTTTTCTTATAACCGTAGAAAGCATACACCAGAATTCCAATCAAAAACCAAATCAAAAATGGCATACCAGTTTTGAGCAAAAGGTTATACATCAAAAAACCACAACTCAGAATTGCCATAGGAGCAATAAAGAAAATAGCTGGACATCTAAAAGGTCTTTCCAAGTCAGGTCGTTTAACTCTCAACATTAACACTCCAACTGAAACAACCAAAAACGCAAACAGGATTCCCAAGCTACTCATATTTCCCATAGTGTGTATTGGAGTAAAACCTGAAATAAACATAACAGCCACTGTAACAGATAAACATCCGATATAAGGTGTGTCATATTTTTTATGTAACTTGCAGAAAATTTTTGGCATTAAACCATCACGCGCCATTACGAAGAAAACACGCGATTGACCATACATTAAAACCAATAAAACTGCTAACATTCCAGCAACTGCACCAGTAGCAACCAAAGCTGACCCAACATTACTACCATTGGCACGCAAGGCATAAGCCATTGGTTCTGGACTATCTAATTCAGTATAGCTAACGATTCCAGTTAAAGCTAAAGATACCGCGACATATATAACCGCACATATTGCCAATCCACCAATAATTCCAATGGGTAGATCTCGATTAGGATTTTTGCATTCTTCAGCAGTAGTAGCCACAGCATCAAAACCTAAATAAGCAAAAAATATTGCAGCAGCACCAACGCCAACACCATGCCAACCATAAGGCATAAAGTTAGCATAATTTTCCATTTTAATGTGAGGAGCAGCAATTACTAAAAATAAGAAGATTACACCTAACTTAATTGCCACCAAAATACGATTCACCATTATACTCTCTTTTGTTCCACGAGTTAACAAAGCACCAATAAATAATGAAACAAAAACCGCCGGCAAATTAATAATACCTCCTTCTGATGGAACCTTAGTAAAAGATTCTGGGAGGTTAACTCCTCCTGCTTTTAGAATTCCTACAAAATACCCAGACCACCCCGCAGATACCGTTGATGCGGCTACTGTGTATTCTAAAATTAAACCCCAAGCAACAAGCCAGGCAATAAATTCGCCAAGAATCACGTAAGAATAAGTGTAAGCACTTCCCGCAACAGGAACCATAGCAGCTAATTCCGTGTAGGCTAAAGCAGCAAACATACACGCCAAACCAGCAAGAACATAAGATATTGAAATAGCTGGACCTGCATATTTTGCAGCAGCAATTCCTGTTAAAACAAAAATTCCTGTTCCAATTGTACATCCAATTCCAAAAAGAATTAAATCAATAGATCCCAGAGTTTTCTTTAAAGAATTCTTTTTAGCTCCAGCAATAGTGTTTTCTATGCTTTTAGTCCTGAATATCGATTTCATTTTTATAATTTTGATAAGTTTTTCTGAATAGCTTATTCGTAAGCAGTATGGGATTCTTCCGCGGTTTGTTTTGATATAAAACCTCGATCTAACAATTCATTGATAGAATCTTTCATAGTACACATTCCAGCTTTTTTGCCGAGTTCCATGATAGAGTTTATTTGAGGAATTTTATCTTCACGAATCAAGTTACGAATTGATACATTTGCTAACATAACTTCAAACGCTGCACATCTTCCACCGCCTTCTTTTTTAATCAACCTTTGAGATACTACAGCCTTTAAAGAAGCTGAAAGCATACTACGAACTACTTCTTTGTCTTGCGAAGGGAATACGTCAATAATACGATTGATAGTTTGCGCTGCTGAACTTGTATGAAGAGTTGCAAGCACTAAATGACCTGTTTCTGCAGCAGTTAGAGCTAGTTGAATCGTCTCAACATCGCGCAACTCACCAACCAAAATAACATCTGGATCTTCACGCAGTGCACTTTTCAAAGCACCAGCAAAAGAAAGAGTACTTCCTCCTACCTCGCGCTGATTGACCAAGGCTTTTTTGTTTTTATGTACAAATTCAACAGGATCTTCAATCGTTATAATGTGAACTTGTTGAGAAGAGTTGATATGATCAATCAAAGCAGCAAGGGTAGTAGACTTACCGCTTCCTGTCGGACCGACAACTAATACTAAGCCTTTGTTCAAGTTAGCAAGATTTCTAACTGCTTCTGGAACATGCAGATCAGATAAAGTTCTAATTGTATTAGGAATTTCACGAAATGCCGCCGCAGATCCATTAATAGTGTGATATGCATTAACACGAAAACGCAAATCATCTCCTACTTGAATGGCAAAGTCGATTTCTTTCTTTGCTTCATAAACTGCCTTTTGTTCATCATTCATAACAGAATGAATCATTTCATGGACGTCCACTTCACTTAAAACTTTCGAACCAGGAACTGGAGCAATATCCCCATCAATTCTAATCATAGGAACTGAACCAGTTGCAATATGAACATCTGAACAACCAGTTTTTTTTGCATAAGAAAGGATTTTTTCAATAGCAAAAGCTAAAATTTTCTCGATCATATTTTTAACTATTTCTAATAAAATCTATACGCTTTTTAACTTGATCAATAGGTAATGATTGATCAGAAAGATCACTTTTTTTTATCACTTCAGAGTAATAGTTTAATGCTTCTTCGTATCTTTCAACTTTATCACAAATTACAGCAAGATTGTAAAAGTAATCAGCACGATTTGGATCAATCGAAATTGCCTTTTTGAATAAATCTATAGCTTGGTCATAATTTTTTACTTTTTCGAATGCCAGAGCAGATTGAGCAATAATGTAAGAAGATTGTGGGTTTTCGGAAATCAAACGTGATAGTAAATAAACTGAATCTTTCGGAGATTCATCAACCATAATAGAAATCAAGTTACCAATTATTTCTTCTTTTCTATCGTAACCAGATTTCAGCAATTCATAATAAATATTTTTTGCCTGACGGTACTGATTCAACCTTTGATAAACTACAGCTAAAGAGAACTTAGCATTTTTATTATCAGCTTCAGCACTGATTACTTGCTTGTAGAACTCAACTGCCACCTCATCTTGGCCAGCAAGTAGCGAGTTATAAGCAAATTTTTCTTTCTCTCTAACTTCCGTATTTATGGCTTTTGGATCAGCTACTATAATTTCAATATCACTCTTTTTAAAAGGCTTTGTCTTACCTTCGTGACTAATCACAAGTGTATCTTTTGTTTTAGGATCATTGTTTTTGTAAACGTCATAGTTCTGACCTTTGTTTTTATCTGAAATCAAAGCCCTTTCAATTTCCTTAACTACTTCTGAAGTTGAAACGTAACCTTGTGCAAAAACAGCTTTACAGAAAAAAGAAGCAGCAAAAAGAACTGTGAAGTATAAAGAGGAATGATTTTTTCTGTTAGAAATTGCAGACATTTACAGAATTTATTAGCTGTTAATTTTTGTAGTTATTTTTGATATAAATCATCACAGCCATCATTGAAGCCGGAGTAATTCCTTGGATTTTAAATGCGGCTTGAATCGTTGATGGACGAGCCTTCTGAAGCTTTTCGCGAACTTCGAGTGAAAGACTTTGGATGTTGTTATAGTCAAGATCAAGGGGAATTTTCATATTTTCGTCGCGACGAAAAATTTCTAAATCTTGCTCCTGACGCTTTAAGTAAGAACTGTAAGTGGCATTGATTGCAATTTGATTTTTTATCGCCGAATCAATTCGAGAATTTTCTTCCAATAATTGTGGCCAAATTTTTTCTAAATCAGAAAAACCAATATTTTGGAAAGACAAAAGTTGCAAAGCACTACGAACAACACCGTCTTGTTTGATGTTAATTTGGAATTCTGCAAGTTTGCTTGGAGAAATACGTAACTCTTCCAAAATTTTAGTCGCTTGCACGATTCTTTGCTGTTTTTCAGCGAAAAATTTAGAACGTTCTGCACCAACACAACCAATTTTAATTCCCATTTCAGTTAAACGAGAATCAGCATTATCCGAACGAATCGACAAACGATATTCTGCACGCGAAGTCAACATACGATAAGGTTCTGACGTGCCTAATGTCGTCAAATCATCAATCATCACGCCAATGTAACTTGAAGAACGATCAAGAGTGAATTCCTCTTTGGCATCTTTAATTATCAAAGCCGCATTAATTCCGGCAACTAAACCCTGACCGCCAGCTTCTTCATAACCTGTTGTGCCGTTAATTTGGCCAGCAAAAAATAATCCACGAATTTTTTTGGTTTCAAGAGTTGGCAATAATTCTCGCGGATCAACAAAATCATATTCAATAGCGTAACCTGGTTGAGTTACAACGCATTTTTCCAAACCGGGAATTGTTCTTAAAAATTCAATTTGAACGTCAAAAGGTAAAGAAGTGGAAATGCCATTTGGATAAATCAAATCACTGTCTAAACCTTCTGGCTCTAAAAAAATCTGGTGACGTTCTTTATCAAAAAAGCGATGAATTTTATCTTCAATCGATGGGCAATAACGCGGCCCTACTCCGGCAATATGTCCCCCATACATTGCCGATTTGTGCAAATTATTTTTGATAATTTCGTGAGTATTTTGGTTGGTGTAAGTTATGTAACAGGTAGTTTGCGGAACTGTTATTTCGCTGTTTAAATAAGAAAAAGGCTGCGGCGGATTATCTCCAGCTTGCGAATCTAAATTAGAAAAATCGATCGAGCTTTTCAAAATTCGCGGCGGCGTTCCGGTTTTCAAGCGACCAAGATTGAAGTTATATCGCTTTAAAGTTTTTGACAGTCCGTAAGATGGTTGCTCACCAACTCGGCCAGCAGGCGTTTTTTGGTCACCGATATGAATCACACCACACAAAAAAGTTCCGGTTGTCAAAACAACAGAAGCGCAATTGACAATTGAACCATTATCCAGAACAACTCCGCGCACTTTATTTTCTTCGATCACAATATCTTCAACAGCTGCAAATTGAATTGTCAGATTTGGATAATCCGACAAAATTTCACGCATCGCTTTTTTATAAAGTTTACGATCAGCTTGTGCTCGCGGTGAATGAACAGCAGCACCTTTCGAAGCATTTAAAATACGAAAATGAATGCCGGCTTTGTCGATTGCTTTGCCCATTACACCATCAAGCGCGTCGATTTCGCGCACAATCGTTCCTTTGGCAACGCCGCCAATTGCAGGATTACAAGACATTTCGCCTAAGTTTTCCGCACTTTTTGTAATCAACAAAGTTGCAACACCCATACGCGCTGCAGCACAGGCCGCTTCAACTCCGGCATGACCTGCACCAATAACAACTACTTCAAATTTACTTAACATTTTATTTATCTATTGACTTCTACCAAATACGTCTTTTTTAAAAATACGAAGTTTGACTTCCTCACCAGACAATGTTTTGCAAGAAAAGGGGCGCATAACTGGATCTGGCGTAGCAGTTGATTTTCTTTCAGGCTTAGTATTCAAAAGATGTCTTCTTACTTCATTTAAAGCTGTATCAGCTTTAAACTTCGCAGCTCCTGCTTTCAATTCATTCAATTCAGAAGCCTGATCAGCTGAAATATCCATCCCGTTATTACGACTTTCACAAGCTACGGCATAAGATTGAACGAGTTTTTCTTTTAGAGCATCGCTGCCTCTGCATATTTGCTGCGAAAGATTATTTGACGATACCGCGGCTTCATATTTGTAGCGTTTTTCTGGAGCTTTGAATGCTTTGTTCAGATCTGCTCTCCACATTGTTCCATCTTCATTGCTTTCAAAAGTCCTGTCGAATTCTATAGCTTTGGTCTCAACAGTAACCGCTGCTTTTGAATTTTTGACATGATTTAGGCGCATTTTTTGTAATTTTGCTAATAATTCTTCAGGACTAATTTGATTACCAAATATTTCTCGAATATCTAGATCAGGATTAAATCCGGTTCTCTCATCATTGAATAATGCGGTGATAACCTGTTTTTTATTTACTGTATGCTTGATGAAAATTTGATCTGAAGCAACAATATCACCGCTATTCTCACACAATTTCTCAACACCACCTTCACGTTTAGTATGAATTATCGAAACTTTGCCAAGCAGCTCAATAGCTGGTAATCCATTTCTATCCAATCCTAAAAGATCGAGTCCCACACTAGCTGACTTATGATAATATGATCTACCGCTATATCTATCCAGATTAGTAGTTAGTTCATGTTCGCCATTTTCCTTTTTCTTAGAGCTGTTGATTTTGATATTCTTATCCTCTTCACCTCCAGAAAATCTGCCTTTTTCATCAATTGTGAAAACCATTTCTTTATCTTCATGTGAAAAACGAGCCACATCTGACAATAACGGTTTTTTGTGAACAAAAACGCTAGAGATAGCGCTAACAATAGATTTTTTAGCTTTCAATGGATCAATAATAGAAGCGAAATTTTTTACTGTGCCTTGAGACAAAGTGCTATAATTACGCTCACCATCTTTAGAAATGCTACCCACCAAAACTTGGGTATCTTTGTAGCCTTGCTTAATTATCTGCAGCAGATCTTTGTCGACTTCTTTTTCTAAATTATTTCTAGCATCAAGAAATCTTTTATCAGGTGAAATAAGCCCTAAACTGGCAACACCAATCACAAGATTAGCAACGGCATTGGTTGTTTTAGCCGCTACATTAGATGCTTTATGAACATTTGTTTCACCTAAACTATAATCTTTGAATTCTCCATTTGGCTCTTTACGGAAAACTGCACCTTCATCAACTATCACGTCGCCAACTTTATGCGTCTCTCTAACAATTTTTCCGTTACGATAAACTTCAATAAACATCTCGTTAGTTTTGTTATCATACTTCAAGTTTGATGCGGTACAAACTCTAGTTCTAACGAAATAATCTTTAGTTCCCGCAACCGGAACATATGCCGTGTCGTTGGGAAACTGAGCTCCATCACTTCTTCCGGTTTGTGGATCAATTTTACCGAAATTGCCATGGAAAGCGACGGCAAATTGGTTTCTTAAATTTTTTCTTGAAGAAAATCCTGAGTTATTGGTGACAACCGGCATTTCAAGATTCAAAACAGAAACTAAAGATTTATCTCCCAAAGCCATTGCAGCCTTTTCTTCTTTGCTCAAAGAAAGGCTATAATTTGATCTGCTAGCAGAATTTTCGATGCGTTCTTGCTGATAAATATCACTGTGAATTCTTGCAAGTTTCGGTGCAACTGCTGCCGTAACTGCTTTGGCAATATTTTCGTTATTTCGTAATAAATCTTTAATTTCTTGGTTATTACCCAAATATTCCTGTGGCAAACCAAGATCAGGGCCCTTTCCCTTCAAAACATTAGTTTTGTAATCTTCAATTTTAGTAATAGCTCGATTCAGAGAATCAAGTTGACCTAAATCATCTTGGCGGCCACGTTGACGTAATGCCTCAGTAATGTAGTTTTCTCTCGCTGCTTTATTGCGGAATGCATCATAAAAGCCTTTGGCTTGCACAGTATGATTATTTACTGAATTTCCACCTTGTTCAACTTGATGAAATAAAGCCGGGAATTTTGGATCACCATTTTGGTCAAAAATCTTTTCAATAAATTGATCTGGTGAATTGTTATTTCTCCACTCATTTATTTGGGCAATACTCGGTTCAATTCCTACAGCGTTCGGATCCTGGACAATTAATCGCATTATTCCATCAATCTGCGTCTGAGAATATCTATTGGAAGCCAAATCTCGATATCCATCAATTCTCTCAGCAACTTTTTCTTTTTCAGCTTTGAAAGCTGCTAAAATTTCAGGATAATTATGAGCATTGAATTCAGCCATGAACTCAACAGCACTTGATCTTCCAATCTTGATTTTCTTTTCGATAATGTCGCCGCTGCCAGCTATTAATCTTGAGTTTCGTAAATTGTCGATAACCTGATTTACTTCTTCATATTGACCATTTGCTAACTTTTCTCTGATGTCTTGGCGTAATTCTAAAGATTCAAAAATTCCGTTGCTAACAGGGAACCCTAAAGTTTTTTTACCATTCGGTGCAACCGAGTTTTGGATAGCAGATCTTATGTTGTTTCTCGCTTCACCTTCATGGCTATCTATAAATTGCGTGATAAGAGGAATTTTTTCGAAATATTGCTCAAGTGACCTTATTTCAGCTAAGTTTTCGTTAGCTAATGCATTTTGCGCTGCGTTTGCTGGATCAACGTTTTGTTTAGCAATTTCTTGAGCCTTTACAAAAATATTTTTGAAAAAACCCGCTGCCGCTTCTTTATCAACGATAGTTTTATTTTCGTCAGCAAAAAGAATTTCATACAAACCTGTATAATCGCCGTCTTGCAACCTATTCATCGCTCTGGTTCTAACGTCGCAGATTAGTTTTGAATAATCTGGTGCAATAGCTCCATCCCCTCTAGCGATATCTTCAGAAATAGTGCTTATTTTTTCTAAAGCTCTTGAATATTCTTTAGCTGTTAAATCTCTTATAATTCCTTGTTTAAGATCAGCTTCAATTGGATATTGATCAAGAATTTCGCCTACAAGTTTGATGCCTTCTTTAGGGTCAAACAAAGAATGATGTTTTCTTCTCTCCACCGTGTCTTCGCCATCACCACCAAAAATATGCGATACTAAAGAAGCGATTGTTTGTTTAGGGTTTGGTTGAGCACCGTTTAAAGTTTGTAGGAAACTTGCAACTGAGGTAATTCCAGATTCAAACTCCTTTGCACGAGCATTGGTAAAAGCTTGATCTTCTTCAATTTGAGAGTTCGAAATTATGTCTCGTAGCTTCTTATTTTTGCTTGGCAAATCCGCAGCATCTTGTTGAAGAAGCTGACATATCGCTTTGAAATCAAGCAAAGCTCGATCATTAACAACATCGTTAGCGTCACCCCAATTTACACTATCGAACACAATGTCATCGTGCTGCTGTTGATTTATAAATCCATTTTCTCGTAGAGAATTTTTTAATGCTGTTAGAAAATTTGCTATGTTTTCATTTGTAGCTTCATCTGCAAATCTCTCAGCTTGTGGCTTTTGCAACTGGTCATTCAATAAATCAAACAGATCTTTAAATGATCTAGCTTCTACAAGATCTTTGATTCGATTTCTTATTTGCGCATTTGCATCTTTGTCTGTAGCGATCAAACCTAAGTTATCATCTGTTAAATGAATCGGTTTAGCCAATTCATCTAGAGCTCCTAGCAAAGCTTTTTTGGCATGCAAAACTTCACACACCAAATCATCAGCAACTTCTTGATTAACTAAATCGCTATTTTCCTTGGCATAAAGGAAGTGAATGATTTTTTTAAGATCTAATCTGCTACCTCCTTCTAAATCACGTTTTATCTTATCTCTTAAACCAAATACTGGAAGTTCTATAAGACTTTTTACTCCCTGTTCACCTTGTAAGAATTCTTTATTTGCTTCGTTTAATTGAGTGCCTGTTAATCTAGAATCTAAATTTGCAATTGGTGTATAATCTAATGGATTACTCTCTAAAAATGTAGAAAATGCACTTTTTACTGAGTATTTATCAACATCATTAGCAATTAATGATTCATCAACTATCTGATTAAAAAAAGTTTTTATTGCTGCAATTTTTTCCGGAAAACCATTTGAATATGAATGCAAAGCTCTGTTTGCATTCAACAAATCACCAATTGTGTTGGCTGAACTTAGCGTGTATCTAATGTAGAATTTTAGCTCAAAATCTTCACGCAACTGATTTTCTGTTCTACCAGAATTTCTAACCTCTTCTTCTAATGTTTGTAAACTGTTATCTTTGAATAATTTATTGGTTAAATCAGTAAGAGAATTTCTTAATTCAAGATTTTCATCTAACTCCAAACCTAAATGGTTTCTTGTATTAGCTACAAAAATACGCTCTGCAAAAACTTTCTCTAAAAACCTATCACCAAAGTCACTTCTAATAACCCCAATTTTAGATGCTTCTCTCGCAAATTTGAGTTTTGTTTTGGCATTGCTAGCATTATTTTCATTTAATCGATCGCGGAATTCGCTATATTTTCCCTCACCTAAAAGCTTAAAAGCATCTACCAGATCTCCCTGACCACCAAAAATCAAACCCTCAACTTCATCATAAGCGCGAACTTGATTATTTGGTTTGCCGTTGCGTATCTCGGCAATCTCGCTCCATAAATTTCCTGCCTGTCTTCTGTCTAAAGGTGAGAAAAGCGATTCTTTGATGACTCCTTCTTGTTGCGAATCAAGCAATTCAGAACGCACTTTGGCAAAATCGTCGCGATTTAGCGCCGCATTCAAACTTCTTTTTAGATCATCATTTTGGACAAGATCAATTAAACTTTGATAACGCTCGCTCAAAGATTTATCGACTTGCTTTTCTGCCTCTTGCTTAAGTTCTTCGTAATGTTTCGACATCGCATCGTTAATCAAACGATGTTGGGTTTCTCGTTCGTTACTGTTTAAGCGGTCGTTTTGATTGACTCCTTTTTCGAGTATTTTTCTGAGATCGACTGGTTTGCCATCACGTAAATTTTCTGTAATTGCTTCTTTGGTCTTTTGATTGGTGAGGGTAACTTTGTCTAAAGCAAATTTTTCATATTCTGCTTGCGTCAAGAAAGTTTGGCTTAGACCAAGTTTGCTCAAAGACAAAATTCGATATTGCGCTTGATTGGGTTGATTGTCGTCAACAATTTTAACGACAGAAACCAATGAACTTTGGTTGTGACCAGTTGAAGAAACAAAATCTTGTCTGTTGTTGTCGTTATAAGCTTGAGTTGCAGCGTTGATGTGATCTTGCAATTTGAGCAGCTCACTTTTCTTGTAAATTGCAACCGGACCAGCTTGCGTCAATTCAAAACCCGTGCTGCCACCGACAATTGCCGGAAACAAAATACGCGACATTTCCGGCATTGTTTGCAAGGTCTCTTTGCTAACAATACGCGGCGCCGCGATCAGATCATCACCATCCGGATTTTGGTTTGGATTCTGATTTACGTTATTTTGTTGACCATTTCGAACCTCTGCTAAGTGATCTTGCAGAACGTCAAGACGGTTGTTTAATTGTCCTTCTAGATTTTCTAATCTTTGATTTACAAGCTCAGGGAGATTATTAAGACCTTCCACTACTCGACGTAATGCCTCAATTCGTCCACCAAGGCCACCTTCATTTCCTATAGCATCATTAAGTTGATTACGAAGTTCCTTACGTTGTTCCTCAAGTGCCAAATAAACTCCCGTAGGATCAGCAGCATCACCATTAGCAGGGGTTCCAATAATTCCTCGCAATTCCTCGCCTAATCCATTAACCTGTGCTCTAATAAAATCCTGCGCACCTGCTAAATTTCGTTGTACTTCTGTCAATTTAACACCTAGTGCCTTGACCTGGTCTACAAGACCAGTATTTTCTTCTCCTTCACCTCCGTTTAAGACTCGTTGTATCTCTTCAAATCTGCCATTAATTGCGTCAACTCGTTGTTGAATTGCAAGAATGCCTGCAGCCTCCGCCTCCCTTCCTTCTACAACGGGTTTTCCTAGCATTTCTTGAAGATTTTGCAATCGACTATCTAACGCTTGATTTACACCTTGCACAATAGCATCGTTATTATCCTGTTTAATTGCAAAAAGTCCTGTGGCAGCTCTTCCTTCTTCTTGATGACCAGGGTTTCCAACTAAAGCTCTTAATTCTCCTATTTCCTTCGCCAACGCTTCGATTTGCGGGTTAATACCATTATTGGATTCTGGTGGCAGTAGCGGTACACTTGGCTGAGGAAGTGTTGCCTCTCGGACTCCAGGTGCTGGATTTTGCCGCATTCTTTCAAGCTGTTCCTGTTGAAGAGCAAGCAATTGTTGCATTGCAGCCAGTATACCTGATAATTCACGGTTTTGTGGTTCTTGTGCTGGTTCTTGTTGTGGTTGGTTTTGTGGTTCTTGTAATTGATCTCTTAGTCCCTGAATTTGAGTATTTATATCTCGTATTTGTTTAGATAACTCTTCCTGATTATTTAGCTGGTTGAGCTCTGCAGTATTTTGATTAAGACTTCTAAGATTTGTCTGAATTAAATTAATTTGATCACTAAAATGTGCTCCAGCTACTAAAAAATATGTGTTTAACTGAGTTATTCTCTCAGAAAGCAATAGGTTTAAATTACTTAATAAAGAAAAACCTCCTGACAAACTTTGATTAACTTGATTCAGACTATCTAATCGCCCTAATATTCCTTGGTTTTGACCAATCAGATTATCTAACATGTCTGATATGTCTCCAACTTTACCATGTAGACTTGAGTTTACGTATTCAATGCTAGAAATCCTATTCAACGATACTTCCAATAATTGCTGTGTTGACTCACTTTCACTTCCTACAGTGCTGCTAATTAATGGTATACTTGTTTCGTTTCCAGTTTCTCCAACTCGAGCTAACTGTTCTTTTAGCTTATTATTTTCTCGAATTAGAGATAAATTTTCATAAACGAATCTAGGACGAACATAAAATGTATCCTCATCATCACGAATAGGACGATAATCATATGAAAATCTGTTGAAGGCTTTCATAGACTCTACAACATTTTCAAATGTTAAGTCCTCAACTTCTTCTTCTTGCACAGATTGCTTTATTCTAAGTTCCTCAACTTTACTGCTAAGTAATTTATAATTTGCTCTATTCTCACTAGCTAATTTTTGAAGATCTGGATTAAGTTCTAGAACATTTCGATCATCCTTTGGTAAATCTGACTCAAATTTTACTCTTATTAATCCTTCTTGGTTTTCATGATAATAATCCTTTAAAAATTTTCTTAGTCTTCTTAAGTGCTTATTTTTCTCTTCATCACTGAATAGTTTTAAGTCCTTATTGTTCTCTTCATCAGTGGATACTTTCCTTTTCTGAATTTTTTGGAATTTTTGTAATTCTTCCCGCAATAAATTGTGAAGTCTCGATTTCGCAAATCTTTCGATGGCTGTATCGTAAACTACTTGATTAGCTTCTTCTTGATTAACTTCTTTAGTGTCTTGTTTTTTTTTGTTAGAAGGCTTAATAAGAGCAAATTCCATAATCGGAATTTTGCTATCTGCCTTGTCAGTTTGCATCTCGCTTACGAAGGAAATCAACTTCGTAAAAAGCTGTTCTTCATTTTGAGAAACTGACTGTTCTAATCCTTTTCTACCATCATCTTCCTTTATTCTGGAAACTATTTCCCGCAGCTTTTCGTAATGTTCTAGAGTTGTTGGGGAAAAATCCTTGTATTCTTCAATAACTTCATCTTTCAGCAGTTTTGAAAGAATTTTTGCCGCTTCTGCCTCGTATAAATTATTGGTTTCTATGAGAACTGTGGTTGCTAATTTGTCTATCTGTATCAGTTGTTGTTGGTCTGGCGATTCAGCTGCTGCTAAGGCAGATGAATTTGTGTTTGAAGGCTGAGGTTTTGTTGTTAATTCCTTTAATTTCTTGTGAAAAGCGAACTCTCTTTTAATAAATCTTTTAGCAGCTTCTTCGGCTTCTTTTTCGGCCTTTCCTTTCTCTACTGCACTGAGTTCTATTGGTTCTATTCCGCCTTTTTGATTATCACTTTGCTTCTTTTTTTTTGCTGCGACTTCGTAGGTTGTTTTTAATAATGGTGTAATTACCTCTAGTTTTGCTATGATTTTAGCAGCAATAGTTCCTGTTTCTTTTACTTCTAATTTTCCCTCTACTTCTTCTAAATTTCCAAGTGCGATCTGGCTATATCTTTCAATTATCTCATTGTCTTCAATTGTACCTTCGTCATCTACTGCAACAATATTTCTCATTACAGAAGAAAGATCTTTAGCAAAAGTTTCGTAAGTTTTTTTACCTTTATCACTTTTAGCTTCTAGAGAATCTATTTTTTTAGATTGAAAAAATACCTCAAAATTCCTCTCTATGAATCGACTAGCAAGTAACTTGTATTGATCACCCAATAACTTCTTTGGACCTTTTAAAATCATTTCTTTATCATCTTTGCTGATTGTTGGTGATATTACATCATCTACAACAGTTGCAATGTAAAGACGGCCTAAATCAGCGAAACTTGGATTATTTTTAAGAGATGTTATTGTCCTTGTCTCAACATTTTCTTGATGTAATGAAGCAATTTGTTCTTCAATTTTTTGTGCGTGAATCTTTTTTTCGAAGATTTCTGGTAGTAGTTTAGAATTCTCATCTTCTTTCATATTTAAGGTTTCAACTAAAGCCCTGAAAACAGTTCTGCACTTTTTTAATTTTTCTGATTCGTAAAAACCTTCCTTTTTGTCCAACTTTTCATCATATCCCAGAAGTTGTCTGAGAGCTTCATAATTATCATCAATATCCTTTCCATTTTTTATATTTCCTAGATTTTCCATCATTAACTTGAATACTTCATACTCTATAGAATAACTTCTTGTTATAAAATCAGTCGCAGAAGGACTTGTATCTCTAGAAGAACTTGTAGCTCTAGAAGGATTTATAGCTCTAGGTTGTTTAGAAGTAAAAAATGAAGATATCAAACTAGCAGCATTTCTTTTGTTACTTGCACTACTACTGGCAGCCACTGGCTCTTTGTTTTCTAGGCCTTTGATATTATTGATAACAGAGAAGAATAGGACTTCTAAATTTAAATCATTCTGTTCATTTGAATTTGATGCACTTGGTGAACGGGAATTATCTCTCATAATCTTAATCGATTAATTTTTGTTAATTTTGCTGTTTTGCCAGTAAAAGTCTGACTTAATTTCGTTGAGGCGGGAAGCTGTTCTTTTAAAAGCTTCAGCGCCAATTCCGTTTTGGTATATTTCGGCTATTTTTACTTTAGCGTTGATAATCAAAGCAACTTTATTTTCGTACACTTCGTCAATAAAAAGCACGAAGCGCCTTGCTTCATTTGGGTTGTCTGCGGTCAGTCTTGGCAGAGCATTTAAAAAAATCAAATCAAAATTTTTACAAATGGTTTGATAATCTGATGCTGCAAAATCAACAGCGCACAAATCATCAAAATTTATTACCGCAATATTTTCGTAAGTTTTTTTGATTTTAATTTCACGTCCCCAAACTTCTAACTTCCTTGATTTTAAAGGATTTCCTTTGGTTAAATTTTGTAAAATTTCCGCGATAATAGCGCGATTTTTGCGATTCGAAATAAAGTAACGTTTACTTAAATTTTGTTTGTATTGCTGACGATAATCAACTTCGCCGTTCAGGTGCAAAACTTGACAATTCGGCAGTAAAACATTTTTGACAAATTCAATAAACAACTCGCGCTGCAAACCATTTTTGTAGAGCTCAAGCGGATGAGAATTAGACGTAAAAACAGCGATTACGCTTTGAGAAAAAAGATAAGAAAAAATACGCGCTAACAACATGGCGTCGGCAATGTCAACAACCTGAAACTCGTCAAAACAAATCAACTTATTATCTTCAATAATTCTTGTTACTGCTTCAACCAGCTCATCTGCATATTTTTTATCTTCACGACGAATATCACGCAAAGTTTCGTGAACTTGGCGCATAAAAGCATTAAAGTGAAAAGTAACGCGTTTAACTTGCGGCAGTGAATTATAAAACTCATTCATCAACATCGACTTGCCACGACCAACATCACTGTAAATATACAAGCTTTTTATCGTTTTGGGTTTGGAAAAAATTTTTTGCAGTAATCCGATATTTTGCTGATCGACTATCTGTTGTGCTAAATACTGCAGATTTTTTTGAACTTCTTTCTGTTTGGGGTCGAGAATAATTTTTTTCATTAACCGCTAAATTAAAATCTCAAATAAATTTCTTAGATAAATTGTTAAAGACGATTTTTTTATCAACTTAACCAATTGATTCTAAATTTTTTGCTCACTAAAAAGCACGTAAATTTTTCAAAAACCCACTTCCTTAAAGAATCTTTTAAAATCTCAAAATGGATCTACCAATTCTTTCGGTGATAACGTTCTTGCCGATCGTTGCCGCAGTTTTATTACTATTTTGCAACTTCAAAAATCAGCGCTTTTATTTTGGCTATGGCTTGTTGGTAAGCGCCATTAACTTGTTTTTGACAACCAGCTTGCTTAGTGCTTTTGACAAAGCTGCTAAAGGTTTTCAATTCGGTGAAGTGATCCGCATCTTTTCTGCTTACAACATAAAATACATCATGGCTGTTGATGGCATCTCGTTGATGATGATCGTTTTAACTGCAATTTTAGTGCCAATTTGTTTGGCAATCAGCGTGAAATCAATCGACAAACGTGTCAAAGAATATGTGATAGCTTTCCTTTTGATCGAAGGTTTGGTGATTGGTTCTTTTTGTGCTTTAGATTTGTTGTTGTTCTACATTTTCTTCGAAGCTATGTTGATTCCGATGTTCTTGTTGATCGGGGTTTGGGGCGGTGTTAATCGTATTTATGCTTCTTACAAGTTTTTCCTTTATACTCTTTTCGGTTCAGTTTTATTCCTCATCGCAATCATTTATATTTACATCTTCACCAATACAACTGACGTCTTGTTGCTTTCCAATGGCTTGCCGCATTACTTTCCAGTTAGTTTGCAAAAATGGTTTTGGTTAGCTTTCTTCGTTTCATTTGCTATCAAGATTCCGATGTTTCCTTTCCACACTTGGTTGCCAGATGCTCACGTTCAAGCTCCAACCGCTGGTTCAGTGATTTTAGCCGGCATTTTAATTAAACTTGGTGCCTACGGCTTCTTGCGTTTCTCTTTACCATTCTTTCCAGAAGCTTCGCAATTCTTCGCACCTTACGTTTTCGCATTGAGCGTGATCGCTATTATTTACGCTTCTTTAATAGCCTTAATGCAAGAAGACATGAAAAAGATGATCGCCTATTCATCAGTTGCTCACATGGGTTTCGTCAGCATGGGTATTTTCAGTTTCAATCACCAAGGAATTGACGGTGCGATTATACAAATGATCAGCCACGGTGTTGTTTCTGCAGCATTGTTCATGTGCGTTGGTGTAATTTATGATCGTCTTCACACTAAACAAATTTCAGAAATGGGTGGAATTACAACCGTAATGCCAAACTTTTCTTTATTTGCGATGATATTTACAATGGCTTCAGTTGGATTGCCTGGTACCAGCGGTTTCGTTGGTGAATTTTTAGCAATTCTAGGAACTTTCAAAGCCAGCAAAATTACCGCCATTCTTGCCGCAGTTGGAGTTATTCTTGGTGCTTGTTACATGTTATGGTTATTTAAACGTGTGTGGTTTAGCGAAATTAAAAATCCTAAAATCGCCACTTTAAAAGATTTAGATGGCGTTGAACTTATCTCACTTGGCGTTATGGCTTTCTTCGTAATTTTGCTTGGTGTTATGCCAAACTTGGTTTTGAGCTATTTCAAATTGCCAGTTGACCAAATCACTTCCTTATTTTTAGTAAAATAATTTTCCTTAAATCATGAACCTAGCAGTTATTCTTCCTGAAATTTCTCTGTTTCTTGGCGCCTTGATTATATTGATGTCTGACGTCTTCATCGCTAAAAAGTTCCGTGAATATTTTTATATTTCACATCTTCTAGCATTGATTTTTTGCACCGTAACTTTGTTGCTGTTGACTAAACTCTTCACTGTTTCCGAAATCAGCTTCTACCAAATGTTCATCAACAATCCGTTGATAATTTTTAGCAAATCTTTCGCCGTCACCTTGCTAACAGTGGTTTTGCTTTTCGCTTTAAGTTTCTTGAGCTTCAACCAAAGAATCAGCGCTGAATTCATCGCTTTAATGATGATTTCAACTGTTGGTGCAATGTTCTTAATTTCAGCAAATGACTTCTTAACTTTCTACTTAGCCTTAGAACTTCAAGGCTTGTCACTTTATTTACTTGCTGCAATGAATAAAAAATCAGCCAAATCTTCTGAAGCTGGTATGAAATATTTTATCTTAGGTTCGGTTGCTTCAGCAATTTTGTTGTTTGGTATCAGCTTAATTTACGGCTATTCTGGCACAACAAACTTCAACGCTTTGTCAGAACTTTATGCTGGTGGACAAAGCACTGTTCCAATTGCTGTAATGCTTGGCTTCATTTTAGTTGTTACTGCAATGTTCTTTAAAATTTCTGCCGCTCCTTTCCACATGTGGGCACCAGACGTTTACGAAGGTTCACCAACAATCGTTACAACTTTCTTCGCAACCGTTGCCAAATTTACTGCGACAATAGTTCTAATTCGCTTGTTCTATGTAGTTGCAATTTCTTGGGTTGGCATCAATAAAATTTTGATTTTAGTGGCCATTACTTCGATCGCAATTGGCAGTTTTGGTGCAATCTGGCAGAAAAATCTAAAACGACTTCTTGCTTACAGCTCAATTGGTCATATCGGTTTTGTGATTCTTGGTTTAGCAGCATTCAACCGCGAAGCAATTGGCGCTTGTGTTTTCTACATGATTATTTACGCCATTTTATCTTTGGGCAGCTTTGGTTTCTTAAACTTAGTTCGTAGTAAAAACGCTGCTCAAGCTGGTCAAGAAGATGATTTAGAAAACGACAAAATTTTCGATATTTCAAGCCTGTCTGGTCTTGCTAAAACTAATCCGGTCATGGCATTTTCTTTGGCAACTTTGATGTTCTCAACTGCTGGAATTCCTCCAATGGCTGGTTTCTTTTCAAAATTCTACATAATCATGGCCGCACTGCGTGGTGGTTTTATGTTACCAGCAATTTGTGCCATTTTATTCAGCGTTGTAAGCGCCTACTATTATCTCCGCATCATCAAAGTTATGTATTTCGATGAACCAAAAGAAATCATGGTCTTAGACAACATCAATAATATTAAATTAATCATCCTCGTAACAGCAATTTTAAATATTGGTTTTATCGCCTTTATTGATCCAATTTTGTTGATGATTAGCAATTTCATAAACTAATGCGTCCTTTAATTTCACGCCGTAAAGATATCGCGCTGAAAGGTGAGTTTTCTGTTGCTGGTGATAAATCAATCTCTCATCGCTCTCTAATTTTTTCCGCACTTGCTCACGGCAAAAGCACAATCACTGGTCTTTTAGAAGGTGAAGATGTTTTAAAAACCGCACAAGCTCTGCGTTTGATGGGCGTTGATATCAACAAAAAACTCGACGGAACTTGGGAAGTAAACGGTTCTGGCGTTGCCGGATTAGTTGAACCAACCGATGTTCTAGACATGGGAAATTCTGGTACTTCATCGCGCTTGATGGCTGGTTTGGTTTGTCCTTACAATTTCACTTCTTTTTTTACGGGCGATGCTTCTTTACGCAAACGTCCGATGGGTCGCGTTTTTGAACCAATCACCCAAATTGGTGCTAAAATTGTTGCTCGCCAAAATAATCTAATGCCTTTTGCAGTAGTTGGTGCTCATGATCCGATGCCAATTTCTTACACGATGAAAGTAGCATCAGCTCAAGTCAAAAGCTGTATTTTGCTTGCCGCTCTTACAATTCCGGGCACCACTACAATCATCGAACCAGAAAAATGCCGCGATCACTCTGAAATTATGATGCGCTATTTGGGTCTAAAAATTTCTTCAGAAGATTTTGGTGATCATGGAACCAAAATTACTTATTCCGGCATGCAAGAATTTGATGCCAAAAATTTCGACGTTCCCGGTGACGTATCTTCCGCTGCTTTCTTAATCGTCGCTGCTTTATTAGTTAAAGGTTCGAAAATCAAAATTAAAAATGTCGGCATCAATCCTTTGCGCGACGGCATCATCATCACTTTGCGTGAAATGGGCGGCAATATTGCAATTGTTGATGAACGCGAAATTGGCGGTGAAAAAGTTGCCGATTTAATCGTGGAATATTCTGAACTGAAAGGCATCGAAATTCCGGCCAGCCGTGCTCCAAGCATGATTGACGAATATCCAATTTTATCAATCGCTGCAGCCAATGCAAAAGGTACAACAAAAATGAATGGCCTTGCTGAATTGAAAGTGAAAGAAAGCAACCGCTTGTTGATGATCGCGCAGAACTTAGAAAATTGCGGTGCTTCGCTAAAAATGGGCGACGACTTTTTAGAAGTTAAAGGCGGAATTTCACAACCAAGATCAATCGTAAAAGTTAAAACAGCAATGGATCACCGCATCGCTATGTCATTCTTGGTTATGGGTTTGACACTAGAAAATGGCGTTGAAATTGATGATTCTGAAATGATCAAAACCAGCTTCCCAACTTTTGAAAAAATATTTTCTGACTTTGGTTGCTCTTTCGAAGTTGTATAGATTAGTTCCTATTTCTTCTTCTCAATATTCGGCAAAAACCAAGTCAACAAGCCGATTGCTGGCAAGAAAGAGCAAATGTGATAAACGTAAGTGATGCTGGTTAAGTCGGCTAATTTTCCTAACACGGCGGCACCAATCGAAGCAAATCCGAAGGCGAGTCCGAAAAACAAACCTGAAACCATCCCTACTCTGCCAGGCAATAATTCTTGGGCGTAAACCAAAATTCCAGAAAATGCCGAAGAAATAATTACACCAATCAAAAAGCTTAAAATTTCCGTCCAAAATAAGTTGGCATAAGGCAAAGCCAAGGTGAATGGCAAAGCACCTAAAATTGAAATCCAAATTACAGTTTTACGACCAAAACGATCACCAACAATGCCACCAACCAAAGTTCCAAGTGCGACAGATGCCAAGAAAATAAACAAATGAATTTGTGCACTTTGCACCGAAAGATTAAAAGTTTCGATCAAATAAAATGTGTAATAGCTGTTGATGCTGGCGGTGTAGAAGAATTTTGAAAAAATCAGCAAAACTAAAATGATGATCGAAATCACAATTTCTCGTTTGGAAACTGGCAAAGTTTTATCTAATTTCGCTTTAGCAGCAGAATTTAAATGCGCCGCTTTATACCATTTCCCGACGTTGAACAAAACGAAGACGCCGATCAAAGTTAAAATAGAAAACCAAGAAATACTGGTTTGTCCATGGGGTAAAATTATAAAAGCTGCTAAAAGTGGTCCGGCCGCCGAACCAATATTTCCGCCAACTTGGAAAACTGATTGGGCGAAACCATATTTTCCTTTCGAAGCAAATCGAGCAATTCTGGAAGCTTCTGGATGAAAAATTGACGAACCAGTTCCAACCACCATTGCTCCAAATAAAATCAGATAAAAACTGTCGGCACAGGCTAAAATCAATAATCCACAAAGTGTAAATGTCATGCCAAGCGCCAAAGAAAATGGCTGTGGTTTTTTATCGGTAAAAAGTCCGACAACTGGCTGCAAAATTGAGGCTGTAAATTGAAATGCCAAAGTAATCAAACCAATTTGTGCGAAAGTTAAATGGTAAGATTCTTTCAAAATTGGATAAATTGCCGGCAATAGAGATTGAATCGTATCGTTAAAAAAGTGACACAGACTTATGGCAAGCAACACCGCAAAACCAGGATTTCTTTCGAAAGATTTTTTTAATCCGAACATAAAATAGGAATTATTTTTTCAACATCAGCGCGCAAATCTGGCACTGCTGTACATTCAAAATCGCGACCAATATTTAATCCGCCGAGTAGATGAATTTTTTTGTGCTGAGAACGCGCCATCAATAAATCTTCAGTTAATAAATTATTTTTGATCATTTGCGCTAACACAGGATATTTTTGAGCTCGCATCTCAAAACCCAGACAGTTCACAACATAATCAGCAATAATCTCAGAATTTTTGGTTTTGATTAGAATCTTTTCGTCTCTTTTTTCTATTTGCGAAACTCCACCATCAACTAACTCAAGCTGTTTTTCAGCGATCATATTTTCAATAATTTCAATCGATTTTTGCGGAGCACGATGACGGAAAATATTCCAATAAGGGAAAAGTCGTAAAAATATTTTGCGATTTCTTGCATCAAAATTATGCCACAATTTTTGAGTGATTGGACGCAGTGAATTAATAGCGTGACGTAAATCAAATTCAGTATTCTCGCGCAGAAATTTACGAATTTTTAAACATAAAAATAGCACGCCTTTTTTAGCATCATCTTCTGAAATAAAACTCATGAAATTTACTGCCGGAAAATGTTTTTTTGGAAAATTACCACGACGTGAAATAACCGTAACTTTTCCTGCAAACTCTTTTTGTTTCAAACCAACTAAAATATCGACAGTTGTTAATCCAGAGCCAATCAAGCATATTTTTTCATCAGTAAATTTCTTTTGATGAAAAAATACTGAATCTTTGTGCCATAAATTTTTTATCACTTTCTCAGAATCAATTGACCAAGGAAAAGCGGATTGTTTAAAACTTGTAGCGACAACAATTTCATCAACCAAAAAATCATTTCCTGCTGCATCTTTGATCGATAATTTTTCACCAACTTTATCAACTGCTAAGGCTGATTTTTTAACGATTTCATATTCGATATGATGATTTTTCAAATCTTGGAAAGTCTGATCTAAAATTTTTTGCAAATATTCACTGTAAATATTGCGTGGAGCAAAACCACTTTGACCAATTTCTGAAAGAATTTGTGGATAGTTTTCCTCTAAAAATTTGCTAAAATCATCCGGCTTTTGAGAAAAAGCCGACATATTATTGACCGGAACATTTAAAATATAGTGAGGAGAAAAATCTGAAAAAGCAGAGCTAGAAAAGTTATCTGGCGCATCATCAAAAATTATAATGCGCAATTTTTTGGTATAGTTTTTGACTAAGTTGACAAAAGTCATTTTTCCACAAAAGCCAAAACCAATAATGGCAATGGTTTTCATCTTAAACTAAGTGATCTACGTTTTTGGAAGTAGAATTAATTCTGGAAATCAGATGATCTCTTCTTTTATGCATAACTTCATGAAGTTTTTTGATGCTACTGCTCGCAGTTAAACGAAACAAAAATGGGCAAAAGGCGTGAACAATTAAAATAAAGCCAGTCAGTAAAATCCACATCGCCATCGCAAAAGCGAACAAGAAATGTTCAAAATAATTTTCGCCAGTTTGCACTAAATGACGATTAAAAAAATTAACCTTTTCCATATCACTAAAATTAAATTAAAAAGCTTGTGAAGCTTTACCCAACAAGTCTTTGCGCTTCAACAATTTTTCTTGAAACTCTTAAAGATGAAATAATTTCTTCCAAATGATCAACACTTCTAACTTCAACATCAACGGTAAATTCAAAATAATCTGCCGAAGTATTCAAAGTTTTGATATTGCTGATATTGACTTTTTTCTTAGCGATCATGCTGGTTACGTCGGCCAAACTTCCCGGCTTGTTTTCAGTAACAACACGAATGCGACTCAAATACATTTCATCACCTAACTCTTCGTCATCTTTCCAGCAAACATCAACAATTGCGTTGGGACTGATCGCCAGATTTTTTAAATTATGACAAACTTGGCTGTGAATTGTAATTCCCGTTCCAGTGTTAATCACGCCGATGATCGGATCACCCGGAATTGGATTACAACATCCGCCGTAACGCATCGCCATACCGACGGCCAAGCCTTTGATTGGCATAGCGTGATGTAACTTTTCGCGCTTTTCGTGGCTGATTATTTTGCTGGATTTCGCTTCATATTTAAAATCTGGATAAACTGCTTTTAAAACTTCAAGACGCGAGGTGACTCCTTCGGCAACTTTAACGTAAAGATCTGCAACTGATTTTCTTTTAAGGACTGACAGCGATTTTTCGAGAATTTTTTCGTTAATTTCGAGATTTTTGGCGACAAAAAACTTGTGCAAAATGGCTTTACCCAAAGCGCAATATTCGTTGAATTTCTCGTTACGTAAAAAACTTTTAATGCCGTATTTCGCTTTCGAAGTAATGACAAATTGCAACCAGTTTTGTGAAGGCTTCGAGCTTTTACTGGTAACAATTTCGATCTGATCACCATTTTCCAATTTCTGGCGCAGCGGCACAATAATGCCGTTAATTTTAGCAGAAATACAGTGATTGCCGACTTCAGAATGCACGGCGTAAGCAAAATCAACAACTGTCGAACCAACTGGCAAGTTGAAAATATCACCATCTGGCGTGAAACAGAAAACTTTATCGCGATGCATGTGCAATTTTTGCTGCGATAAAAATTCGCTAACAACATCGGATTGCTCCATCAAGGAAATCATTTCACGAATCCAACGGAATTGTTCGCTCTCTTTATTTACTGATTTAACATTTTCTTTGTAAGACCAATGCGCTGCAACGCCGAGATCAGCGACCTCGTGCATTTTTTTATCACGAATTTGGATTTCGATTTTTTTATTAAACGGCCCCAAAATCGCTAAATGCAAAGATTTATAACCATTTTCTTTTGGTGTGCTGATGTAATCTTTGAAAGTGCCGGGAATCATGTTGTAAGTAGAGTTTATAATTCCAAGAGCGCGATAGCATTCAGCCAAATCTTTCACCACAATGCGAAAAGCCATAATATCGTATAGGTTGTAAAAACCGATATTTTGCTTCTTCATTTTGAGATAGATCGAATATGGCTTTTTTTCGCGACCTGAAATTTCACACTCAACTTTTTCTTCAGAGAAAAGCTGTTTTAAATCAAAAGTAATTTTATCGACTAAATCTTTCTTTTTTTCGCGCAGTTCAAAAAGCTTGTCGACAATGTAATTTCGGCTTTCCGGATCAATTATCGCAAAAGACAAATCCTGAATTTCATCTTTA
The DNA here is from genome assembly GCA_021151765.1 of Alphaproteobacteria bacterium. Taxonomy (GTDB): domain Bacteria; phylum Pseudomonadota; class Alphaproteobacteria; order Rickettsiales; family UBA1997; genus UBA2645. The sequence goes on along the minus strand of JAGKWR010000017.1, from coordinate 9,503 downwards.
AGTTTATTCAAACCAATTCGTGCAGCGAGCGGCGCGTAAATATCTAAACTTTCGCGTGCCTTTTTTAACTTTTTCTCTTTTGACGGCATATAAGCCAAAGTGCGCATATTGTGAACGCGATCCGCCAATTTCACCAATAAAACGCGAATATCTTCCGACATCGCCAAAGCTAATTTACGGAAATTTTCCGCCATATGTTCGCTGGCTGAAATCGATTCAATTTTTCCTAATTTAGTTACACCATCAACCAAAGCGGCAACTTCTTCGCCGAAATCTTTTTCAATTTCTTCCAAAGTAACTTCAGTATCTTCGACAACATCGTGCAAAAGCGCGGTAATGATGCTTTGCTGGTCTAATTTTAGATCGATTAAAATTTCTGCAACTGCCAACGGATGCGTAAAATAAGGATCTCCAGAGTGTCTTTTTTGATTGCCGTGTGCTGTTTTTGAGAGAATGTAAGCCTTTTGAATCAAGGCCTCGTTGAGATTGGGATGGTAAGAGCGTATTTTTGAGATTAACTCAGAAGCGGAGAGCATTTAATTTATAAAGTGCTAAGTGATAGTACTTTTGGTGCTTAGAATGCTTATCTAAGCACCAAGATTAAGCACTAAATTAATCGTCAACAACGATATTTTCATCAACGAAAGCTGTATCTTTCAAAACCAAGCTTTGTGATTGAATTTCTTCTTCAATCATTTCGCTTACGTCGTTTGTAGATTGATGAGTTTCAGCAGCACCACGATTTTTAATAGTGCGCACGATATTTTTTTTGATTCCATCAACATCAACCAAACCGTCAGCAACTTCACGCAAGGAAATAACCGCTGGTTTTTCTTTACGATCTAGTTGAGTTGCAGCACCAGACAAAATGCTTTTAGCGCGATTGCTCGCAACTAAACAAAGTTCAAAACGATTAGGAACTACGGTAACGCAGTCTTCAACGGTAATTCTTGCCATTGTTAAATTTGGAATTTAGTTTTTTAAAGAGAATCTGAAAAGATGAGGACGAGCAAGTTAGAAGGCAAATCCGGCATAATCAACAAAAAATTACAATGACAAAAGTTACGATTCACAACGCTCAAGATTTTGTAAAAATGCGTGCTGCTGGAAAGTTGGCAGCAGAAGTTTTAGACTTCATCACACCTTACGTTAAAGCTGGTGTTACTACTGATTCGCTCGACAAATTATGCCATGACATGATTGTGCAAAACGGCGCCATCCCTGCTCCGCTGAACTACAAAGGTTTCCCTAAATCAATTTGCACTTCGATTAATCACGTTGTGTGCCACGGCATTCCCAGCGAAAAAGAATTAAAAGATGGCGATATCCTCAACATTGATGTTACGGTGATTCTTGACGGCTGGTTTGGCGACACAAGCCGTATGTTTTATATCGGCGAACCTTCAATCAAAGCCAAACGTTTAACTCAAGTAACTTACGAATGTTTGATGCTCGGAATTGAACAAGTTAAACCCGGCAACACTTTAGGCGATATTGGTTACGCCATTCAAAGCTATGCCGAAAAACAAGGTTTTTCAGTTGTCCGTGATTATTGCGGACATGGCATTGGTCGCGTTTTTCACACTGAACCAAGCGTGGTTCATTACGGCAAAAAAGGTGCTGGCCTAGTTTTAGAAGAAGGTATGTTTTTTACTGTTGAACCGATGATTAATGCTGGAAGATACGAAACACTTTTAAGCAAACATGATGGTTGGACGGTAACAACCCGTGATAAATCTTTATCGGCACAGTTTGAACACACAGTCGGAGTTACCAAAGATGGTGTCGAAATTTTCACCTCTTCACCAAAGTCTTTGGATTTTCCACCTTATAAAATTGGCTAATTATTTATTGCTATTTTGCCTATTATTTTTAGGTTTCGCCACGAAATTTTTTCCCTTAAATTTTATTACTCTAACTAACTAATTCAGGAGATCCTGTTTTGCTGAAATCAATTAAATCTTATAATATTTCTGGTGCTGAATGCCTTCCAATTATCGAAGGTGGAAAAGGCGTTGGCGTTACTACTGGCGTTACTGCAGGTCATTTTGCTAAAGCTGGTGCTGTTGGCACTTTTTCTGGCGTTAATGCTGATTGGATTGACCACAACGGCAATTACATTCCTTTGGAATACAAAACCAACACGCGTCGTGAAAAACACGAAGAGTTGATTTCTTACTCAATCAAAGGCGGCATTTCACAAGCGAAAATTGCTCACGATATTTCCAGCGGCAAAGGCCGTATTCACATGAACGTTTTGTGGGAAATGGGCGGTGCTGAACGCGTTTTACAAGGAATTCTTGAAGGGTCAAAAGGCTTGATTCACGGCATCACTTGCGGTGCTGGTATGCCTTATCGCTTGTCAGAAATCGCTGAAAAATATCACGTTCATTATTACCCAATCGTTTCGTCAATGCGTGCTTTCCGCGCTTTGTGGAAAAGAAGTTATCATAAAGCAGTTTCACTTCTTGGCGGTGTAGTTTACGAATGTCCTTGGCGCGCCGGCGGACATAACGGTTTATCTAACGCCGAAGATCCAAACGCCTACGAAGATCCATATCCACGCGTTGCTGAAATCCGTACTTTCATGAATTCTGTTGGATTGAATCACGTTCCAATTGTTATGGCTGGCGGTGTGTGGAATTTAGAAGAATTTGAACATTGGCTCGATAATCCAGAAATTGGACCAGTTGTTTTCCAATTCGGCACTCGTCCAATGGTTACTCAAGAATATCCAATTCACGATTCTTGGAAAAAAAGACTCCTTACTTTGAAAAAAGGTGACGTTTATCTAAATCGCTTCAGCCCAACTGGTTTCTATTCTTCCGCTGTTGAAAACGATTTTATCCGTGAATTGAAAGGTCGTGAAATCCGCCAAGTTGAATATCGCTCTAAACCAGCTGATGAATTCACTTGCGAAATTCCTTTTGGTCAAAGAGGTCGCGTTGTTTACATTAAAGCTGAAGACAAAGCAAAAGTTGATTCTTGGATTGCTGCTGGTCACACCGAAGGCATGAAAACTCCGGACGAAACTTTGATGTTCGTTGATAAATCAAAAGCAGCACAAATAGTTACTGATCAAATCGATTGCATGGGCTGTCTAAGTCAATGCCGTTTCAGCAACTGGTCCGACAAAGCTGAAATGAATTACACAACTGATCGTAAAGCCGATCCTCGCAGTTTTTGTATCCAAAAAACTTTGCAAGATGTGCGTCAAGGAATCGACATTGAAAACCAACTTATGTTTTCTGGTCACAGTGCTTATCGTTTCGCAACAGATTCTTTCTACGCTGATGGCTTCGTTCCAACTATTCAGCAGCTGGTTGATCGAATCATGCAAGGTAAATAATTTCGTCGTAAGCAATAAGTAAAATTCGATTATTTATTGCTTACCACTTTCACTTTCTAATTTATGACTCGTTTTATTTTTATTACTGGCGGTGTTGTTTCTTCTTTGGGAAAAGGATTAGCTTCAGCTTCTTTGGCCGCACTTTTGCAAGCTCGTGGTTATTCTGTAAAACTTCGCAAACTTGATCCTTATCTAAACGTTGATCCGGGCACCATGAGCCCCACTCAACATGGTGAAGTTTTTGTCACCGAAGATGGCGCTGAAACTGACCTTGATTTAGGACATTACGAACGTTTCACCGGAGTTGATGCTAAAAAAACTGACAACGTAACTGCTGGTCAAATTTACTCGAAACTTTTAGCCAAAGAACGCAAAGGCGATTATCTTGGCGGCACGGTACAAGTAATTCCGCACGTTACTGACTTAATCAAAGAATTTATTTTAAATGATGTAAAAGGAATCGATTTCGCTTTGTGTGAAATTGGCGGCACGGTTGGCGACATCGAAGCTTTGCCTTTCTTTGAAGCAATTCGTCAAATTGGCTATGAACTTGGTCAAGAAAAATGTGCTTTTCTACATTTAACTTTGTTGCCTTACATCGAAAGTGCTGACGAACTTAAAACTAAACCAACTCAACATTCCGTTAAAGAATTACGCTCAATTGGTATTCAACCTAGCGTCTTGCTTTGTCGCGCTGAACGTCCAGTTACAAAATCGCATTTAGAAAAAATCGCGACAATGTGTTCAGTTCCATCTTCTTCGGTAATTGCTGCGCCAAACGCTAAAAGTATTTATGAAGTTCCGATGGTTTATCATCAAAATGGACTTGATACCGAAATTTTAAAATTCTTCAAACTCGATTACAAAAAGAAACCAGATCTAACCAAATGGAAAAAGATCATGGATGCTATCGAAAACCCGAAAAAAGAAGTCAACATTGCCATTGTCGGTAAATACAACGATTATCGCGACTCTTACAAATCTCTTCTCGAAGCAGTTGATCACGCAGCTTTTTCATTGAAAGCTAAAGCAAATATTGTTTGGGTTAATGCTCGTAAAGGTAAAAATGATTTACCAAAAAATATCGACGCGGTTTTGGTTCCAGGCGGTTTTGGTGAAGACGGAGTTGAAGGCAAAATCGATATGATCAAACAAGCTCGTATCAACAAAATTCCTTGCTTAGGAATTTGTTACGGCATGCAAATGGCAGTAATTGAATATGCCCGCAACGTGCTTGGTATTAAAGATGCCACTTCCAGCGAATTTTCTAAAAAAGGTAGTTTCCTTGTTGGCATGATGCATGAATGGCAAGACAGCAAAGGCAAAAAAACTAAAAAAGCTGGATCAGATTTAGGCGGCACAATGCGTCTTGGCGCTTATCCGTGCTCAATAAAAAAAGGTTCAGTTGCTGAAAAAATTTACGGCAAAGCAAAAATTTCAGAACGTCATCGTCATCGCTACGAAGTTAACATTAATTACAAAGACAAATTAGAAAACGCTGGTTTGATTTTCTCCGGCATGTCGCCAGATAATAAATTGCCAGAAATTGTTGAGATCAAAGATCATCCATTTTTTGTCGGTGTACAATTCCATCCAGAATTGAAATCTAAACCTTTTGCAGCGCATCCTCTTTTTGTTTCATTTGTTGACAGCGCAATCAAAAACAAAAATGTTTAAGAAACTAATAATTACATTTTTATTTCTAAGCTTTTGCTCTTGTGGCTTTCGAGTTATTTACAACGAAAATGATAAAGATGCTGAGTTCAATTATGAAAATGAACTTGCTGCAATTCGTATCAAAAAAAATCGAACAAAACTTGATCAGGATTTAAAAAATAATCTTTACGACCTTCTAAATCCTGATTATATTGAAATTGAACCAAAATATTTTTTGATACTGACAAGTAAGAAAAGTACAACTTCTACTTTCACTACTGTAAGTGGTGCTTCTGGTCGTAATCGTGATTTTGTGAACGTAAAATATGAACTGAGGAACTTAGCAAATGGTGAACTAATTTCTCAGGGTGAAGTGACTTTAAATGATAACTATGATGTTACACAAAATCGTTACGCAACTTACGTAGCTGATGAGTATGTTACTTCAAATTTAGTCAAATCTCTTGCCAAAAATTTGCGATATTCTTTGGTCAATGATTTAATAGAAATGAAAAAGAAAGAAGCTAATACGAAAAAAGATAGTATAGAAGAAAGAAAATCTAAAACTTTAGCCAAGTAAACTTTCAAACATTGCCAATCCATCCACTGAACCAGTGTTTTCATCAGCTGCTCTTTCAGGATGCGGCATCATTCCCAAGACATTACGTTTATCGTTGAAGATTCCGGCGATGTTCAAAGCGGAGCCATTTGGATTAGCTTCATCAGTGACATTACCATTTAAATCAGCATAACGGAAGGCTACGTTACCATTGCCTTCGATCTTTTTCAAAGTTTCGTTATCAGCGAAAAAATTACCGTCCATATGCGCAATTGGAACGCGAATCAATTGGTGCTTTTTGTATCTTGAAGTAAAAGCACTGTTATTTTCTTCAACGCGCAAAACAACTTCGCGACAAATAAATTTTGCTTTTTGGTTACGCATCAAAACGCCATCAAGCAAACCAGCTTCAGTTAAAATTTGGAAACCATTACAAATTCCCAAAACTTTAGTACCGCGTTCTGACAATCTTTTAACCTCTTGCATAACCGGAGAAATCGCAGCCATCGCGCCGGAACGCAAATAGTCGCCATAAGAAAAACCACCTGGAACAACGATTAAATCGAAGTCATTTTCGATTTTTGATTCTTGATGCCAGATTTTTGAAACTTTAGCGCCAACTTTTTGTAAAGTAGTAACCGCATCGCGATCACAATTTGAGCCTGGAAAAACGATAACTGCTGCTTTCATGCCTAAGAAAAATTAAGAGATAACTTCGTATTTATAGTCTTCGATAACTTTGTTAACGAGTAATTTGTCACAAATTTCATCAACGATTGTTTTGATTTTTGCTGAATCAGTTTCTGCGATATCAAGCTCTACAACCTTTCCTTGTCTAACTTGAGAGATTTGCGAGAAACCAAGATTTTTTTGCAAAGAAGCTTCAATAGCTTTGCCTTGAGTATCCAAAACGCCTTTTTTTAAGGTGATGATAATTCTGATTTTCATGATTAATTTATTTTGATTCCTAAACGAGAAGCCACGTCAGAGTAAACTGAAACCAAATCTCCCAAATCTCTTCTAAAGACGTCTTTATCAAGTTTTTGTGAAGTTTTTTCGTCCCAAAGTCTACAGCTATCAGGGCTAATTTCGTCAGCGAGGGTAATTTTTCCTTGCGCATCAAATCCAAACTCGATCTTAAAATCAACCAGTTTGATGCCAATATTTTTGAAAATATGACACAAAACCTCGTTAATTTTGAAAGTGTGTTTTTTGATTTCTTCAAGCTGTTCGGAAGTAACAACTTTCAATACTTTTACGGCGTGATCATCGTTAATCAAAGGATCGCCCAGCGCATCATCCTTGAAACAAATTTCAAAAACTGGCGCCAATAATTCTACACCTTCTTCCATTCCTAAACGCTTAGCCATCGAGCCAGCAGCAGTATTGCGCACAATTACTTCCAATGGAATAATTTGCATTTTACGAACCAATTGCTCGCGCTCATTTAATCTTTTTTCGAAGTGAGTTGGAACTCCGGCTTTCGCCATTTCAAGCATGATGTGCTCAGAAATAAAATTGTTCAAAACACCTTTTCCTGTAATCACCGCTTTTTTCTGCGCGTTGAAAGCTGTCGCATCATCTTTGAAATATTGGATCAAAAGATTTTCGTTTTCAGTTTTGTAAAGTTGTTTGGCTTTACCTTCGTAGATTTTTTCGAATTTTTGCATTTTTAGTTTTATTTTTGTTTTTACAGCGAAAACAGCAATCTATGAATTAGAGTCCTGCAACGCTTCGTCGCTTTTGTCGCTTTGCTCCAAGACGACTCGCGCCTGGGCGATAGCACAGCTCTCGCCCGATTAAAGCTAAAAATGTGCGTTTAGCACATTTTTACGGCTGAAGCCGTCGCTTTAATCCCAAATAGCAACTGGCGGAAGTGACATCAAAATCGCTTCTGCATTTCCACCGGTCATCAATCCAAACTTAGTGCCACGATCGTAAACCAAATTGAATTCAGCGTACAAACCACGTTTTCTAAGTTGATGTTGACGTTGCTCGTCGGTCCAGCTTTCAAACATATGACGACGAACTAATTTGGGAAAAATTTCTAAGAAAGCCAATCCTACATTTTTGGTAAATTCAAAGTCAGCAGAAAAATTATCAGAATTTAAATAATCGTAAAAAATTCCGCCAACACCACGTGCAACACCGCGATGTTTGATGAAAAAATATTCGTCACACCATTTTTTATATTTGTCGTAATAATCAGGTGAAGCTTTGTCACAAGCGGCTTGGAAAGCTGAGTGAAAATCTTTAGTATCTTGTTCAACTTCAAACATCGGATTTAAATCAGCACCGCCACCAAACCAATTTTTAGTTGTACAAATAAAACGTGTATTCATGTGAACCGCCGGCACCAAAGGAGATTTCATATGCGCCACCAAAGAAATTCCGCTCGCCCAAAAAGCTGGATTTTCTTCCGCACCGGGAATTTGTTTGCGGAATTCTTCGCTAAATTCACCGAAAACTTTTGAATAATTTACGCCAACCTTTTCAAAAACATTACCTTTCATCAAAGACATTTCACCACTTCCACCGCCATCACGATCCCAATATTTACGCTGAAATTTGCCGGCATTTGTCAAACCTTTTGCAGCAGCAAATTCTTCTTCGATTTTTTCAAACTCAGCGCAAATCAAGTCGCGTAAATGACTGAACCACTGCGCAGTGATTTTTTGTTTCTCGGTAATGTTCATGTGAAATTGATGCTAAAAGGGGATTGATTAATTGGTACGCGAAAGTCATCCTGAAAACTGTGTGTTATCCTGAGCTCTGGCGAAGGATTTCCTTGAAAAAACTCAACCAAACTAATCCCTCAAAATGAATTTTAAATCAGAATTTTTACGCGAATTTTCGGCGCGCGGATTTCTTGCACAATGTACTCATTTAAACGAACTTGATGAATTAATGGCGCGCGAGCCAATCACCGCTTATATTGGCTTTGATTGCACCGCCACTTCTCTTCATGCGGGCGGATTAATCCAAATTATGATTTTACGTTTATTGCAAAAACATGGACACAAACCAATTGTCTTGCTTGGTGGCGGCACAACTCGTATTGGTGATCCAAGTGGAAAAGATGAAGCACGCCAAGTTTTGTCTGACGCCAAAATTTTAGAAAATCTTACTGGTATCAAAAAAACTCTAGAGAAATTTATCACTTTCGGTGGCGGCGCTTCTAACGCAATGCTGGTGAATAACGACGACTGGTTACGTCATCTAAATTATATCGATTTTTTACGCGAAGTTGGTCGCCATTTTTCGATCAATCGCATGTTAACTTTCGATTCCGTTAAAACTCGTCTAGAACGCGAGCAGCCACTCTCTTTCTTGGAATTCAACTACATGATTTTGCAAGCTTATGATTTTTATGAGCTGAACAAAAAATACCGCTGTGTTCTACAAATGGGCGGATCAGATCAATGGGGAAACATTGTTAATGGTGTAGAATTAACTCGCAGAATCGCTGCTAAAGAATGCTTCGGTCTCACCTCGCCTCTTTTAACAACCGCTGATGGTAAAAAAATGGGCAAAACTGTTGATGGTGCGGTTTGGCTTGATGAATCGATGTTGTCAGCTTTTGATTATTTCCAATATTTCCGCAACACTCACGATGCTGACGTAATCAAATTCTTGAAATTATTTACTGATCTTGAACTTGGCGAAATCGAAAAATTAGCTGAACTCAAAGATCAAGAAATCAACAAAGCCAAAGAAATTCTGGCTTTTGAAGCGGTAAAAATCTGTCACGGCGAAAAAGCAGCCAATGAAGCTTTACAAAAAGCTCGCGAGATTTTTATTTCAAAAAATGCCGCTGCTTTTGAAGAAAAAGAAATCGCAGTTGGTACAAAATTAACTGACGTAATTTTTGAAATTGGCGCGGCTGAATCAAAAGGTGCAGCGAAAAAATTAATCGAAGGCAAAGCCGTTAAAATCAAC
>JAGKWR010000016.1 GCA_021151765.1 Alphaproteobacteria bacterium | reverse complement strand
TTTGAGCGTCTGCTGCGTTAGACTGCGGACTCAAGCAGCTCAATGTATTTGCATACATTTTCGTTGCTTTCGCCTTGTCTGCCTTGCATCCATCTCAAAATACTTAGAGCGTTAGGTTTCCCTCTCAAATTTTCTGTCTATTCGATCTTAACTACAACGGCCATAACAATAATAATATAATTGCTGTAAAATCTACGTATCAGCAGTTGACATTTTGTTTGTCACCTCTAAGGTGCGCCGCCTCTTTGAAATGCCGCTCTTTTTAGGAAGCTCTCAAATTTTTAAAAATCCCAATTTAAGGATCACAGATGAAAATTTATAACTCATTGAAGTCTGCAAAAAACAGACACAAAGATTGCAAAGTTGTTCGCAGAAAAGGACGTCTTTATGTAATCAACAAGACCAATCCACGCTTTAAAGCTAGACAAGGTTAATTCTCGAACGGTCCGTTAATTAAGAAAAATTACTTAAATAACGGGCCGTTATTTTTTGGAAATTTATTGGCAGATGAAAATTCGTATTGGTACAAGAACCAGTAAATTAGCCCTAGCGCAGGTTGAAGAAGTTCGCGCTTTACTTTCCCCTCATTTACAAAATTCAGAAATCGAGATAGTTCAGATTAATACTTCTGGTGATAAAATCCTTGATCGCAATTTGGCTGATATTGGTGGCAAAGGTTTGTTTATCAAAGAGTTGGAAGAAGCTTTAATCCAAAATCGTATCGATATTGCCGTGCATTCAGCAAAAGATGTGCCTCCAGTTATTCATGATTCGACTCATTTAGCAGCTTTTACTCAGCGTTTTGATACGCGTGACTGTTTTATTTCGAAAAAATTCAGGTCTATTGCAGATCTACCGCAATATGCTGTTGTCGGAACTTCTTCAGCGCGTCGTAAGGCAATTTTGCTAAGCCTGCGTCCCGATTTGAAAATAGTGAATTTTCGAGGAAATGTCACAACGCGTTTGACGAAATTAGAAAATAATGAAGTTGATGCTACTATTTTAGCAGCTTGCGGTTTAGAAAGAATCAGTGCGAAAGCAACTTGTCCAGTTGGTCATAATGAAAAAAATTATATTGAAAAATCAGTGATGCTGCCAGCTGGTGGACAAGGTGCTTTGGCGATTCAATCTCGTACTGAGGATCTAGAATTATCTGCTCTTTTAGCAAAAATTAATCACCTTGAAACTCAAATTTGTGTAAAAGCGGAACGCAGCTTCTTGCGTGAATTAGAAGCTTCTTGTTCAACTCCGGTTGCAGTAAATGCGACGATTCAGAACAATATTTTGTATCTTGAAACTCTAATTTTGTCGCATGATGGAATTGAAGTTTTTGCAACGAAATTGCAAACAGAAGCTAATTTAAAATCAGCCGTGGAAGTTGGTAAACAAGCTGCCAATAAAACTAAAGCTGAAGCTGCAGAATTGCTCAAAAAAATTATCTGCTAAACTAAATTAGCTTTTTCAGGGAATTTTTGAGATTTGACGTCAGCACAATATTTCTCAACAGCCGTATTTATTTCAGAAGCCAAATTTGCAAAACGCTTAACAAATTTTGGTTTAAATTCTTGATTCAATCCCAACAAATCATCAATTACTAAAACTTGTCCGTCACAATTGGCTGAAGCTCCGATGCCAATTGTCGGAATTTTTAAATTAGCAGTAATCTGATCGGCAAGCAACGAAGGAACTGCCTCGATAACTGTCGCAAAAGCGCCGGCTTCTTGTAAAAGTTGTGAAACTTCTAATATTTCTTGTGCTGCTTGCGAAGTTTTTCCCTGATATTTGTAGCCTCCAATTTCGCGAACATGTTGCGGTAAAAGACCAACATGGGCCATGACGTTAATTTTATTTTCGACTAAAAATTTAACAGTATCGATCATTTTGCGATCAGTTTCAATTTTAATAGCGTCACAACCAGTTTCTGCGATAACTTTTTGTGCTGATTCTAGAGCTTGAGTCGGCGAATTTTCATAGGTTCCACAAGGTAAGTCGATAACTACAAAAGATCTTTCCACAGCACGCATCACACTTTTACCGTGATTAATCATCATATCCAGAGTTACATCAACTGTATCGGGCAATCCGTAAATTGTCATGCCTAGTGAATCACCAACCAAAATAATGTCGCAATGGGTATCAACAATTTTAGCTACTGGAAAAGTGTAAGCAGTTAAACAAGTAATTTTTTGACGATTTTTTTTTGCCAAAATATCGGCGATAGAAATTCTGTTAGTCATTATTGCGCTTTTTTTACTGGTTGTTTTGTTTCTGAATTAATTTGATCAAATACAGCTTTTTGTGTTGTTTCTGGATTGATTTTATTAATCGCGTTGTTTTGCCCAGAAGAATTTTTTGCCGAATTATTACTATTGTTTTGATTTGTAATTGCTGGGGCTGATTTATTTAAAGTTGGTAGTCCCAAATATTGTCTTACTTGATCTAGATTGCTGTTAACTTGTACATTCGCAATGTCACCTTTTATAGCACTAGCAACGGTTATAGGAATTTGTTTTTGGCGAGAGCCAGTGATAAATATTATGTTATGTGTGGCGTCGATAGTTTGGGTATTTAAGTCGATTTTTCCTGATAAAACGGAATTAGCAGTAGTGCCAATTAAATTTATTAAAACTTTGCCGCCTTTTTCTTTATCAAATGAAATAGTACCGTTCGCTTGTTTGAATACCGACTTGCTGGCGGAGTTTGATAAAATCTGTTCGGGATTTAGTAATTCTTTGCGATAGCTGTTATAGTAAAATAATTTGTTTACCAAATCGGTGAGTCCGTATCTATGAATAATCGGAGTTGCGGTGCTAAATTTTATTTCGCTCATCAGGCTTTTGACAAAATCACTTTTTTTAGCGCCAATTGCTGTCATACTTGCGGATATGTTGGTATTACCGCTGATATTTTTTATTCCGACTAGATCTGGTAAAAGTTTTTCTAGCGCAACGTTATTCATTGTGATATTACCATTGATGATTTTTTCACCACGTAAGCCGATCATGCCGCGATATTTGAAGATTGAGTCATAAATTTCACAATCAACTTCGCCATCTGATATTGATCCATCTTTTATTTTTCCGTTTAATTTCGCTTTTTGAATTTCAACATCATCAAGTTTTAGATAGTTGATTGCCATGTTTATAGCGCCAGAAAACCCTTCAAGAGAAGGTAATGATAAGAACTGATCAGCAACGTTATATTTGCTTTCTTTTACTTCTTTTAATGAGTCATTCTCGAAACTTTCTTCGGTGATTTGTTTCGTAATTATCTTACTGGAGTCATAGTAAAAACTATTGGCGAAAAGCTGTAAATTAAATACAGGATTTTGGTCGCTGATATCTAGGGATAAGCTGCCTTGTAAAGCTGATTTATTAGATTTTATGTTTAAATCTTTTATGTTTAAATAACCTTGTCCGAAAGAGATTTTAACAGCAGCATTTTCTGAGAATTCATCACCTTTATAAATTAAATTATCAAACGTTAGAGAAATTTCGGTTACTGTTGTGATGTCATTTAGCCACAATAACTTTTTTAACAAAGAGCCAGAAGAAAGGTAAACATTCTGCCCAGAGGTCAAAAAGAAGTCATCAATATTGAAGGTACTGACGTGAAATTCGTTATTTATGATGGTTGTTTTATTGCTGCTATCGATTGCTATTTTGCCACGTAATTCGCTTTGCCCTTCATTCATGTTAAGATAAAAATTATCCATTGTTATGAGGTTCGGAAAAAGCAAAATATCAGAATAAATTATATAATCTTTCAGGTTATCAAATTTGAGATTTTGGGATTGCAAATTCAGCCATTTTAAAGTTTCGCCTAAGTTTTTGCCGTTCAAATCAATTTTGCCGACAAATTTTGGTAGATCTTGATCATTTTCCAAAACACCATTGATACGGACAGTTCCTTCGCCGGGGATTTTAAAAATCATCGGTAAAATAAGAATTTGTCCTTCTTTAGAAATAGTCGTATAAAGGCTGACATCTTTGATAATACCATTGATGAATTTGACGTCGTTAATTTTGATTTCGGCTGATAAATCAAAATCTTTGATTTTGTTAGCTATTTCTAAATTTAATTTGTTGTTGTCGGCTATTTTTTCTTTATCATTTTTTCCTGTTTGTTCGCCATCTTTTTCGGTAGTTTGAGTCGTTTTGTATTGTTCTAAAGATGCTAACTCTAGGGTTTCATCATTTTGATTCGGAGCTTTTTTTTCTTTTGTGGTAGGCTCTATTTCAACACGTTCATTCGACCAGATATTATCAAGATCTAAGTTTTCAAAAGTAAGATTAAGGTCAATTCTTGGTAAGTTTGAAGTAAGATCAAGCAAGGCATAGCCTTTACCATTCATCAGTTCGGAATTAATAGCGATATCTTCGAAATTAATTTCACCAGCTTTATTATTGATATGGGAACTGATTTTAATTGGGTGAGAATTCTGTTTTAATTTTTCGAAAATAGCCTTGTTATTGCCCAAATAATCACGATAAAAATTACGTAGCTCAAATATTTCAGTATCGATTTTACCAGTAAAATTACTTGTAAGAATTCCTTTATTTTCTGCTGTAAATTTTCCGCTAATTTTCATGTTCATAGTTGCTGACTTAAGCTCTAAAGTAGAGTCAGGCTCTTCACTGTCAGAATTGAAATTAGCTGATAATTTGAACTCCGTAAGAACTTTCTGGTTAGTGAATGTACCTTCGCTACGGATCTTGGTGCTGTCGACCATGAGTTGGCCATTAATTTCTTCTATTTCGCGTTGATGTGAGAACTTGTCATACGAGATTATTGTACCATTCTCGAATTTAATTTTAGGTATGCTGCTTTCGCTAAACTGATTGCTATTGAATTTCTCAATTAAAAAAAGGTCAGCACTAAAGCCTGATTCAACACCATTCGTTGGGCTAGAATTTTCAACTTGTGCAAATTTGGCGGTAATTTCACTAAATTTGTTATTACGCGTTATAGCATTATTTTCTTCGTAAAAAATTTCAAAAACAGGGTTGTCGAAAATGATTTTTGAAATGACGAATTCCTTTTGTAGAAAGGACAGAAATGACAAGCGTAGAGTGATAGATTTGCTGTAAAGGCTATAAAATTGTTTGTCGTAGCGTATGTTTTTAACTAAAACATCGTTAAGTTCGATTTGTGGCATTGGGAACAAATCTACTTTAACATTGCCATTAATCGTAAAATTAGTTTTTAAAGTTTGGCTTAGCTTTTGTTCAATTTTGAACTTTAGAGCAGAGTTATCAAAAAATCCGGGAACTGATATCAATAATAGAAAAGAAGCAGCCAAAATGCTTGCAATCAAGAAAGCGACTCTCGATCTTAAAGAATAAACGCGTTTTTCGCTTTCTTCCAATTCTTCTGCAGCTTCAACTACGGCTTCATTATGTTCCAATTCTTCAACTTTTTGCTCTTCCGTCATTACAAATCAATTTTTTGAAGTTCTTCGGCTAGACTATCAGTTTTGATAACTGGTGTTCTGTTTTCACTATAATTGTATATCGATAACAGAACAAAAAATAGCAGAATTGAAGCAAATAAGAAATTTACAAAGGTGTGTTTATCTGGTGATAATTCTAGGTTCTCGCCAATATTGAGCAGCTGATGTTTCTTATTTTTAGTGTTTGATTCAATGTGAAGTAATTTGATTTTTTCTTCAATAATCAGTGGATCAATTTTTAAAAATTTGCCGTATGAACGAATCAATCCAGGAGAATATAGATGTTTGATGATTTTGCTTAAATCATCATGTTCGATTGCTTCAATATCTCGTGGCTTGATTTTTAAATAGTGAGCAACTTCTTCGACTTTTATTTTTAGTTGTTTTCTTTTTTCCTGTAAAAGTTGTCCTACTGACATTTCTTCAAAGCTTTCTTGTTGGGCTAAAGCCTTGGTTTTGTTAACGTTGTCCATATTTTAGAATAAATCTGCTAAATTTTTAGTAGCCGAAATCGTTGCCAGATTTCCAGCATTTTCTGACATTTTTTCTAGTATTGCGTAATTGTTAATCAGATTTTGCAAAGTTTTTCCGATGTAGTTTATAGTGAAGTCTTTTTCCGTAATAACTAAAGCAGCTCCGTATTTTTCAAGATAGCGCGCGTTTTTTTCTTGATGATTATCCGCGGCTTTTTCGAAAGGAACTAAAATCATTGGTTTTTTTGCAGCACAAAATTCAAAAATCGAGGAAGAGCCAGAACGAGCAATTATCAAATGAGCAGCTTGAATTTTCTGTGGCATATCTTCAAAAAATGGCTGTATCTCGATGTTTAAATTAAAAGAGCGGTATTGACGGAAAGTTTCTTCTGATAGTTCTTTGCGACATTGCTGCGTTACTGAAATATGGCTTTTCAAATCTTCGCTAAAATTGAAAAAAGCTTTGGGTAAAATTTCACTAAAAATTTTGGCACCACCACTTCCGCCAATCACCAAAATATTAAAAAGCTGTGGCTCGATAGTTTCTTCTTCGATGAAATCAGAGGCTAGAACAACATTATAACCCATGCGATTATCTGGTTTTTGTACAACTTTTTCTTCTTTCGGTAAAATGTAAGGTTTTTCATGCAACGCTAGAATTTCATCGCGCACAGGGTTTCCGACATAAATAGTTTTGTTTTTTAATTCCTCTTTGATGCCATCGGTTTGTGGAAAAGATAAAGCAATTTTTTCGGCATATTTCGCAAAAATACGGTTAACTTTGCCGAAATGGGCGTTTTGTTCGTGCAGCACTATTTTTGTTTTAGTCAACGAAGCGGCAATCAAGACAGGAAATGTAGCGTAGCCTCCAAAAGCAACTACATATTGCGGACGGTTTTTGAAAATAAGTACAACGGATTGGAAAATGCCTACAGCAATTTTAAGCGAAGCTTTGAACAATTTCAGCGGTTTGCGTTCAAGTTGTGAAGATTGAATAACCAATGATTGGAAGGCATCAGAACTTTTGATATAATTACGATATTTTTCGTCACCTAAAAAAATGATTTGGTGATTGCGTTTCGTAAGTTCTTCAGCAAGGCAGCGTGCTGGGATAATGTGTCCACCAGTTCCTCCAGCTGTTATAAAAATTTTACTCATGAGTTGGTTGCTTGACAATTAGGAAGTCGGTTAATAGGTTCGCGCCCTTTCTGGTTTAGGGCCTTAGTGTTTTGTAAAGATTGAAGCTTTTTGTTTATTACTTCTGATTAATTTTGGGCCCACAAATTTTTCAACTGTTATGTCAAAAAAAACGATTAAGCACTTCATTGATTTGGATCAATTCGATGCTAAAGAGCTCGCTAAAATTATTAAATTAGCTCAAAAACTAAAGAAAGATAAAAATCCTCTTTCTCAAGCAAAGATTTTAGCGCAAAAAAATCTGGCGATGATTTTCGAAAAGAACTCTACCAGAACCCGTGTATCATTCGAAGTTGGAATCAATCAGCTCGGCGGTCACGCAATTGTCATGAATAAAAATGATATGCAGCTTGGTAAAGGTGAAACGGTAGAAGATACAGCTAAAGTTTTATCGCGTTTTGTCGATGCGATTATGATTCGCTCTAACTTACACAGCACAATAACTGATTTAGCGAAAAATTCTTCAGTGCCAGTAATCAATGCTTTGAGCGACTTCAGCCACCCATGCCAGATTATAGCCAGTGTTATGACTATTGAGGAACATTTAGGCAAAATTGCCGGTAAAAAATTAGCTTGGTTTGGTGACGCTAATAATGTTTTAAATTCTTACATTCACGCTGCCAAAGCTTTTGGTTATGAGTTGGCAATCGCTAAGCCAGAAGAATTTGATTTCTGTGATGAAGAAATCAAAAAAGCTAAGAAAAAAGGTGCAAAAATCTCCTGTTTTGTAAACGCCAAAGATGCTGCCAAAGATGCTGATGTTTTGATCACAGATACTTGGTTCTCAATGGGTGACTTGGCTGAAAAAAATGACGCTTTGCGTCAGAAAAAGATTAACCAGATGATGCCTTATCAAGTTAACTCTGATTTAATGAAATTGGCGAAAAAAACGGCAATTTTTACGCATTGTTTGCCAGCTTATCGTGGTTTTGAAGTTACAGCAGATGTGATTGATTCCAAAAAGTCGGTGGTTTTTGATGAAGCTGAAAACCGCTTGCATGCGCAAAAAGCAATTATGGTCTATTTGTTACAATAGATTTTTAATTTGTTGTGTTTGATTTGATCTAAGTTGGAGTGACCTCAGATTAAACAATGTCAGTAAATATGAGGCAAAACCAATCTAGAGATTATACAAATTTTGCTTTGATCTCCTTGGTTATCGCTGTTTTAGCGATGTCAATTTTAGCATATTTTTCCTTTCACAGCGGTAGCGCAGAAAACTCAGATAATTTAACAAAAGCAGCTCGTGAAATTGATCGAGTTATTTCTACATCTTTTGATCATGCAAATCAGATTAATGTGCATTTTGGCATGCAGATTGCTCAAGGTGATCCCAGAAATTTGCAGCAAATACTAAATGTTTTGAAAGATGCTGAATTGATCAAACAACATGCCACGAATTTGTTTTCTTGGTCTTCTTTGGATTGGGTGAATGACAAAAATCTGCAAGTTGTGAATAGCAGAATTGGTATTCGTAAAAATCCGCCAGATATGTCGCAAAGACGTTACATCAAAACTGCTCCTCAAAATCCGTGGAAATTACAAATATCATTTCCGGCACTGGGAAATCCAAGTAATGCATGGATTATTCCTGCAGCTACGCCAGTTGTTGATAAAAATGGTAAATATTTAGGCCTAATTTCTCTTGGCTTTGACATAGCGCGTTTGGAGCAAGAAATCAAAAAGCAAATTGATGATGATGTTAATTATTTGGTTATCAGTGCTGAAGGGGAGTTGATGTTAAAATCATCGTCGGTGATTTTACCACGCGATACCAATTTTTTTGTGAAAAACCAAAATTTGTTAAATGGTCAAAATGGTTTTTTAACACAAAAAATCACAATTAACGAAATCGAATTCAGCAATATTATCCAAAATTCCACTTATCCCTTTACAGTTATTACTGGTTATGATCGCGATTTTTTAAATCATAAATTTGTCACGACTGTTCTGCCGCGAATTATTGAATTAATTTGTGTCGCGATTTTCTTTTTGATGATTCTTTATCTGCTAAAAACAAGGCTGACTTTGCTTGAGAAGGAACGCTCTTTACGTCAATCTTTAGAACGTGTTAACAAAGCCAAAGATCGTATTTTATCTTCAATTGCTCATGATATAAAAAACCAAATTTATGGCATTAACGGTTTATCGCGAATGATCTTGAGCAGTAAAAATCGTGAAGATGTTTTCCAAAATGAAGATTTGCAAACAGTCGAAACTATCATTGAGCAATCGGAAGATATGATGGAGTTCGTCAAAGATTTGCTTGATGAAAATCAAATTGAAGCAGGTGAATTCAACTTGGGTAAGATGAAAGAGTGCCAAATTAGAAGATTAGTTGAGGAGGCCGTTCTGATTTCTAGCAGTTTTGCGGCTAGTTGTAATGTTGATATTACCGTCAAGATTGCGGAAAAGATTCCACCATTATTTTGTAGTGAAAGGCGCATTAAACAGGTTCTGATAAATCTGATTAGCAACGCTATTAAGTATAGCGCTGCCGAGAGTTCAGTTGAATTAGAAGCTCAGTACATTGAATCAGAAAAACAAATTAAGATCACGATTACTGATCATGGAATAGGAATGTCGTTAAGTGAAGTTGAAATGGTTTTGTCAGGTAATGGAGCAAATATTGTCAAAGATGTCGGCAAAATAGACTCTCATGGAATTGGCATGAAAATCGTGATGCATTTGGTAGCATTACACGGTGGTAAAATATTTATCGAGTCAGAAAAAAATAATGGCACCAAAGTTACTTTAATTTTCTGCGCGGATCGTGATCACTCTTTGAAAAACCAAGAGATATTTGTGAATGCTGACTCAAGCAAAAAACTAATTTTAGTAGTAGATGACAATCCAACCAATATCAAAATCACTACTAAAATATTAACTGATTTGGGCTATCGAGTTCGTAGTGCAGAGAATGGTCAAGATGCTTTGCAAATTTTAGATGAAGAAGAGTTTGATTTAATCTTAATGGATGGCGAGATGCCAATTATGAATGGATACGAAGCAACCATTCAAATTCGTGAAGGCGCAGTTTTCAAAAGATTTAAGAAGTATAAAACTATTCCAATCGTAGCTCTAATGTCATCATCTGATGAAGTAACTATTAAGCGTGCTCTTGATTGCGGTATGAATTTTCATTTAGAGAAATCGACTTCTAAAACCAAACTTTTAGCAGTTATTTCAGAAGTTCTGAAGGACTAAGCTAAGAATTTAATAGGGCCTTCTGAACGGCCATTGATGAATTGATCGAGATATGGGTTATTTGAGTTATCCATATCTTTTACATCGCCAAACCAAATAATTTTTCCTTCAAAAAGCATCGCAACTTTGTCAGCAATTTTACGAGCTGAGTTCATGTCATGAGTAATTGTAACAGTCGTGGCGCCAAGTTCTTTGGAAACTTTGATTATTAGTTCGTTAATTACGTCGGCCATTATTGGATCTAGGCCAGTTGTTGGTTCATCAAAGAAAATAATTTCAGGATTTGCTGCAATAGCTCGAGCTAAAGAAGCGCGTTTTTGCATTCCGCCAGAAAGCTCAGATGGGAATAAATCAGCAACTTTTTCGTTTAATCCAACCGATTTGAGTTTTTCAATTGCCAATTTTTTGGCATCTTTCTTGGTCATTTTTTTGTTGTTGATCAAACGAAAAGCGACATTTTCCCAGATTGGTAGAGAATCAAACAACGCTCCTCCTTGAAACAAAAAACCAATTTTTTCCATCATCTTATCCAAAGCTTCACCCGTTAGACCAATAATTTCTTGGCCATCAATTTTGACACTACCTGAAGTGGGAGCTAGCAAAGAAGAGATGATTTTAATCAAAACAGATTTACCCGTTCCAGATCCACCTAAAATTACTAAAGATTCTCCTTTATTAACGCTTAAATTGACTTGGGACAGAACTTGTTTTTCGCCGAAATTTTTGGCTAAATTTGTGATTTCAATTTTAGGGGACACAGCTGAAGTTATTTTCTTTCAGCCAGTTTTTTATCAACCAATTTTTTGATCGATAAATAATCAACATAACCTTCCATAATTTCACCGTTTATGAAGAAAGTAGGAGTTGATTGAATTTGCAAACCTTTGGCCGCTTCCATACGATCATTTAGTATTTTTTCTTGCAAAGTTTTGTTATTTATACAGGCATTGAAACGCTCAGCGCTCATGCCGTCAAGCTGTGCAATTGATTGTAACTTTTCAATATATTTCGGATCAAAAGCCCAAGAATCTTGGGTTTTGAACAAAGCTTTAAGTAAATTATAGTATTTTTCAGATATCTCAGATTGATTTTCTTGAGCTTGACACATTGCAAACATACCAGCTGTCAAAGCAGGTTGATTAAGTGGAAAATCACGATGAATGAAGACGACTTTTTTGCTGTCTATATATTCGCTTTTCAATTTTTCCAACGATTCACGATGAAAGGCAGCGCAATGTGGACAAGAAAGAGAAGCATATTCGATCATCACGACTGGTGCAGATCGATCGCCTAAAACGATGTCATCAGAATTAATTTTAAGAATTTCTGAAGTTTTTCTGTTATCAACATTCTTTTCAGAATTTTGGGCAGTGTCGTTTACTGTTTTGCTTACTTGATCTTGCGGATTTTTAACTTCTTCAGCTTGAGTTTGCGATTGATTTGCTTCGTTGTATGTAAAAGCAGTTTTGGTTTTGTAATTGTGAATAACCAAAGCAACAAAGCCAACTATAAGGCATAAAACTGCAATAAGAATGTATGTCTTTTTTGTGTTTTTCATAATTAAAAAATGATTGCATTTGACTGAGAAAGGAATCGAAATTAATCATCACGCGGTCAAATAAATCAAGGAAAAATCAATTTTAAAATGTCACAGCTTTTACCAATTCCACTCTCAGTTTTTATCATTACAAAAAATGAAGCTGATCGTATTTCCGAAGTTATAAAAGCTGTAAAACCAATTGCTGATGAGATTTTAGTGATCGATTCGGGAAGTGAAGATGACACCTGTAAAGTTGCGCAAGAAATGGGTGCAACAGTAATTTTTAATCAGTGGAATGGTTATGGTGCGCAAAAAATTTTCGGTGAAAATCAGTGCCGCAATAAATGGATTTTAAATATTGATGCCGATGAAGAAGTTTCTGCGGAATTAGCTTCTGAAATACAGCAACTTTTTGCGCAAGGAAAGATTGAGGATTTTTGCGGATTTAGAGTGCGAATTGTTAATAAATTTCGTTTCGAGAAAAAGCCAAATAAGTGGGCTTACTATTACAATCAGTTGCGTTTATATAACAAAGATTTGGCAGGCTTTAAAAATAGTACTGTACACGATTCAGTTGAACTTAAGAACCAACAAAATGAAGCGAAAATTGGTCAGCTTAATGGAATAATTTATCATCAATCATTCCGATCCTTCGAGCATTGGATTGAAAAAATTAATTCTTACTCTTCGATGCAGGCTAAAGATAGTTTAAAGAAGGGTAAAAATGTTTCGTCGTTAAAAATAAGTTTAGTCCCGCTTTTCGCTTTTTTGAAAGCTTACGTGGTGCGTCGTTACTTTATTTATGGTTTTGATGGTTTGATTTATAGTTCTCTATTCGCTTTTTCACGTTTCGTGAAAGCGATAAAAACTCGTGAAATTTTTAAAGAGAATTCCCAAAAATAATGAAAATTTTTTTACCAATTTTAGCGCTGATTTTTTTGACTAGCTGTGGGGCAAATATTGAAAGTCCGGTTATTTATTTCAGCAATGCGAGTGCGCAAAAAATCAAAAATATTGAATGTAGTTGGAATGGCAAAATTCTGACATTATCAAACTTGAATCCTGGCGACTCGCGCAGCCAGTCTTTTTTTATTAATAAAGATGAAAACTTTTTCGGCCAAGTCCATGTTTCTTGGTTTAATCATGAGGGAGATCGTGTTGCGAAAAATTTTACATTTAAGAAAGAGAACTTGCCAAGTATTGAAGACAAAACGACATACAATTATGTGCAGCTTTATTTCGATCAGCAAGATTTAGAAATTATTACGAGCGATATTACAGACTTAAGTGGTAAAGTCAGTCGAATGGATCGCATGATGAATCGTTTTCACGACGATTTTGTGAAAAATACTAACAGCAAGAATTTATGCACAAACAACGATCTAAATATTTGTCAAAGAGCAGAAGATAGTTCTCTTATCGCGATCATAAATAAACAATCAGACATTACGGCGACTGCCACTTACTAAACCAACTTTTTTAGCTGCGAAAAAGCAAAGAAGAGTCGCCGTAAGAGTAAAAACGGTAATTGTTGGCAATTGCGTGGTTATAAATTTTAAAAGCATTTTCCGTTCCAACAAAAGCGCAAATCAGCATAAACAAAGTTGATTTTGGTAAGTGGAAATTCGTCATTAAAACATCGACAACTTTGAACTGATAAGGCGGATAAATAAAAATTTGAGTGTTGGTGTTCATTGCTTTTACTTCGCCTTTTTCATTGCAACACGATTCTAAAACCCGCAGTGAAGTTGTGCCGACGGCGATAATTCTTTTTCCGCGCGATTTGGCGGAATTTATGATTGCAGCAGTTTCTTCTGAAATTGAAAAAAACTCGGAATGCATTTTGTGATCTTTGATATTATCGCTGCGCACTGGTAAAAACGTGCCAGCTCCGACATTTAAAGTGACGAAAGCTTTAACAATTTTTTTGGCGTCAAGTGCGGCAAAAATATTTTCATTAAAGTGCAATCCCGCAGTCGGGGCTGCAACTGCGACGCCTTGTGAAGCGTAAATTGTTTGATAATTTTTTTGATCCTCAGCATTTTTTTGGTCGCGATTAATATATGGTGGTAAAGGAACCGAGCCATATTTCTCAAGCTTCTCGATTAGCTTCTCGTTTTCGCAATCAAATTTAATTTTGATGGTGCCATCATCATTTTTTTGCACGACTTTAGCGAAAAAATCAGAAGCAATTTCCAACTCATCATTCTCTTTAACTTTTTTGGCTGGACGACACAGCGCGTTCCACAAACCTTGATCTTCTTGATCCAAATTAAATTCTAAAGTTGCCAAGTTACGCAAAATTTTTGCTGATAATTTCGCCTTAATAACGCGAGCATTATTGAAAACCATCACATCTCCTTCTTGCAAAAAATCGACAAGGTTGCTTAGCTGCAAATCAAGAATTTCGCTATTTTTGAAGGTTAGCATTGGCGTTTTTTCTTTGGGAAAAAACGGTTGGTGAGCAATCAGTTCAGGCGGTAAATTAAAATCGAAATCAGAAGTTTTTAACATGGAAGATAACAAAACACATTTTGGATTTAAGCAGGTAAATCGTGACGAGAAAGCTGGTCTTGTCAAAGAAATTTTTTCAAATGTGGCGAAAAAATATGACTTAATGAACGACTTGATGAGTGCGGGAGTTCACCGCATTTGGAAAGATAAAATGGTCAAAGAAATTGAATTTTCAAATGCTGAAATTCGTACTATCGATCTTGCTGGCGGAACTGGTGACGTGGCTTTCCGTATTGTGCGTAAAGCTCGTGAAAAAAATGTAAAATGCCAAGTTGATGTTGTGGATATCAACCAAGAAATGCTCAACGTTGGCGCGGAACGCGCAGTTGATAACAACCTTTTCGCCGATTTGAAATTCACTTGTTGTGATGGCGAAAAATTGTGTTTTGAAGATAATAGTTTTGATTTTTTTACGATCGCTTTTGGTATTCGTAACTTTACCAATATTGATGCAGGCCTGTCGGAAGCTTATCGCGTTTTAAAACCGGGAGGAAAATTTATCTGCTTAGAATTTTCCAAAGTGAATGATTATTTTTTGCAAAAAATTTACGACGCATATTCTTTCAACGTCATTCCAAAAATCGGTGAAGTAATTTTGAAAGATCGTTCTTCTTACCAATATTTAGTGGAAAGCATCCGTAAATTTCCGTCGCAAGACAACTTCAAAAAAATGATTGAAACCGCAGGATTTGAGAAAGTTTCCTACCAAAACCTAACCTTCGGCACCGCGGCAATCCACGTTGGATATAAGAAAATTAACTAATTAAATTTTGTTGCGGAGTCGGGCTTTGCTCTAATGTAGCAACTCCTGATAAGAAACTAGATTTAAAACGAAGTTTTGAATCTAAGAAAGTGGCGCTGTCAACGGGTAGAAAACGCATCATAATATGCGTTTTCGGTTTCGTATTTTTAGATTAAAAAAGATTTTTCGGGCAACGCTTTGCAGGATGGTGCTGTCAACGGGAATCGAACCTGCGACCTCTTCATTACCAATGAAGTGCTCTACCGCTGAGCTATGACAGCAAAGATGTGTAAAATTGCGAGAAGCGCATTCAAATTGTCTAAGTGATAATTGTCAACCAGCTGTTCTAAGGGTTTAAATTTATGCTAAAGAGTTGCGTCGGATCATGTATTAAGTTTTATGCAAAGCCTTAACTTTATGAATCGCGAAAGCTAATGTGGCTCATTTTCTCCGTTGCCCTGAACGCCTTCTCCTGCGCCATTTTGATCGCCTCCTTGAACTTGTGAGGCTTGATTATCTTGCGGACCACCTTCAATATCTCGGCTACCAGTATAAGGAGATTGTTTGCTTGATTTTTCATCTCCTAGCTTGGCTTTATCTCTGCTCTCACTCAGACTTTTGTAATTATCTTTGGCAAATTTAGCACCACCTCTGGTTGCTCTTCCTCTAATGCCTTCAGCTATTCCTGCTGCTTGTTTCAATAAATCAGATCCACTAGTTTTTCCGCCAGGTAATGCAGTACCGCCAAGTAGTTGTGATGTGATATCAGGAATTTGATCAACAAATTGGCAAAGAACATACATTACAAAGGCTGCTTTAATGATGGTCAAAATCTTTTGTTTAACATTGCTATCGAATAAATTTGCGATTGCTGGAATTGCTATACCAATAGTTTCTAAGAAATTAACCTTCTTATAATCATTAACATTAATCAGACAGGCTATACTATCATCCATTGGATTTATCAAAGTATGACCTGGTAAAGTACAATCTGGGTCACCTCCCACATCTGCACCAGCACTATTCTGGCAAGTTGCTCCTTCCAAAGTATATCCAAGAATTATACAAGCTTCATTTTCTGTTATTTTAACTACATTGGTACCATTCATACATTGTCCATTTGTATAAACGTAGCCTTTAGAGAGACATGCTGAACTAATAGAAATATCATCAGGATTATTACCCGCGCTATCTTTACAAACTCCGCCAACCCATGAATTTCCTGATTGAGTACAATAAGTATCTCCACTTACGATGTTACCACTAGTATCTTTACAAACAGGGGAGCATGAAATGGTTTTGTTTGGACTGTTGCCAGTGAATGTTGCACTGCCAATCATCGTGGAGTCAAAAACGATAATAAAAGTTCCGATATAGGCAAATAAGATCATTGGCTGTAAACAGAATGAAATTAGGTTACTCAGCCACTTTTTGAACATCCCTGAAGTTTTAGAAAATAAGGACATCGGAATTATTATTGGCGATATATAGACCATCATAATAATGGCCACTGCTGAAGATAAAAATATGTGCAGTGCTCGAATTGCCAAAGCTACAAAGAAGAATCCAAAGAACATCAATCCGATTACGAAATATAAACCGAATGGTCCGGTGAAAAGTCCGGCGAAAATTAACATGGCGATGTTTGCAACCGAAGTATTTGCGCCAAATCCTAAATAACGGGTTATTTTACAGTCGAGAGTATCCCAAAGAGATAAATAATCTTTGCCATCAGGATAATAGTTCGCTGGTCCTAATGTCGCATAATCAAATTGGCAGCCATCTTTTTTCAAATCAGGCAACGTACTTTCTACATGAAAGACTAATTTGGAAAAGAACGTCGAACTATTGTAAACTCCTTCGAAAAACATAGTTTGCCATGCATCGCCTGTCGCGAAATACATCACCATACCAATTTTGATGCAGTACATGATCAAATCTGATTTTTTCAGCTCAGTCATATTATGAGCAATCAAAAGTTTTACTCCAAAGAACATAATCGAAATAGTGAGAACTATTTTTATCACGTCTTGTAGAGAGTTTTGTAAACGGCTGAAAAAAGAAATGTCTTTAACACTATTGCCTTCTTTGTAAGTAAAAGATCCGCTAGTATAATATTGGCCACTATTGCAGCTTCCATCTGATAATGGATATTCATCAGTATTACGACATTGGGTATGACCAGCTTTGTTGTAAAAAACATTTTCTAAGGTTTCTTTAACACATTGAGCTATTGGTGCGCTAAAATGTCTTTGATTTCCAAGCAAGACTCCTGAGTCATAGGCACTAACGTTACGAGAATCTCCGACAAAATTAAGACAAGCTTTAGAAAAGTAAGGAGAAGTGATGGCACTACGATATTGGTAATCAGATTTACCAGCAATTGTGCAGTGAGTTAAATATTGGCAATAATTTTTGCATTGTCCGGCCTTTTCGTTGTAAGTACAATCTGAGTTGCGAATTTCACTTTTTTGGTTGCAGTCATTTGTTGGTGCTTCTGGGTCAGTTGCTTTTTGGATATCTTCTGGAGTTATGTAAGTGTAAGAGCCATCGCTATTTTTAACACCGTCTTGATAATAATCACAATGTTTTGTACCGCCTTGTCCAATCGTAAAATTAAATGGACACAAACTGTAACTTTGGGCGCAGATCAGTCGACTATCTCCAGTTTCTAGAGGTTCTGCCGAAAAAATAACACCACCTATCGAACATTTAGAACCAGATTTGCAAAATACTGATTCTCCCTTCGTTTGAGATGAAGCAAGGTTACTAGTGGCGCTTTGTAAAATATCTGGTTGATAATCTATGCAAATGTAGTTCTGGCTTCTTGATTTGCAGCATTCATAGGCTTTCTTAAAATCACTTTGACGATCTTTGAATAAATCTAGGTAAACTGTGGACATTCTGCTCATGTCATATTTTTCACAGTTGAAATTACCGTGGGGAGTGCCTTTTAAATAATATTTTTGTGGTGGGTAGTGACCGTTGGTTTTATTTTGAGTAGGATCTTCGCAGTAGTCTTCGTCGCCAGCTGGATTATCAGAATATTCAATACCACCATAATACCATTGACGATATTGTAAGTCAGCCATGGTGGCATTGGGATTATTCTTTACATATTCTTCGGCAGTCTTTTTTAAGGCCGGCGCACTAATGTTGTATTTATTTTTATCCACATCGAGCCAACCTGATCCGCAAACTTTAGTTCCATCGAAGACAATTCGTGCAGTAGCATAAATGCTATAAAGCATAGCCAAAGCTTCATTTAGAGATGTACTAGCAGAAGCAACAGCACCTAAACAGGCAGAATTCTGAGTAGAAGCTGCTTTAACAGCGCCAAGGCCTAATAAATAAGTATCTCTAACTGGGGAAGGAGTGACACTTGGATATTGATTTAAGCCGCATGCTTTACACATCGCTGCAATTGCAACCTTCACATCCAGATAAGCAGTGGCTGCAATTGAAACGCAAACAGGATTAGTGAGATCAAACATAATGTCAGACCCATTCATTGTTGGATCTGGATTTAATTTTTCTGGAGAACCTGTAGAACAAGAGCGTATACGACCAATACCGCATTTAGTATCATCATCGCAATCTATAGCATGAGCATTATTGGAACTGAGCAAATAAATAAAACAAAACACAGCAAAGAAAATCGCTAAAGTAATCTTCTTTGCATTGATGATGTTAAACTTATTCACGTTATTTTCGGGTGCGTTCGTAAAAAATAGGTAACCAAACATTCGGATCTGAACCATATTCAGCCATGATGTCATCCATAATCTTAACAGTGTCAACACGACCTGACAAAACATGTATGATATCGTCCATGCCACTTAGATCAATTCTGGCGATAACACCATCGTTATCTTGTTTAACAAGGAAAAACCTACTTCCTGGATCTGTGGTTTTTACCAAAGTAAATTCACGTTCCGATAGCATAAATACTTCACGGTAAATCGGAGTGGCTCTTAAATTTGGTAAAAATATTTGCGTAGAAGTTTGTTGAACCAACGTATCAGAAATACTACTTTTAGCGGCATCTTCTACTGATTGAGTAGCGAACACTACAAAGGTATTGAGTTTTCTTAGAACTTTTAACCAATCTTTAATTTTTGGTGCGAAAATTGGATTACTGATCAAGGCCCAGGCTTCGTCCAAGACTATCATGGTTGGACTGCCATCCAAAGAACTCTGAATGCGATGGAACAAATATAATAGTACAGGTCCGAGACTGGATTTATCTTGTAAAATTTTGCCCATCTCAATACCGAAAGTTCGCGATGAGTTGAAATCGATACGATCTTCTACATTGTCAAAAAGTTTAGCGTGGGAACCGCTGGAGTGCCACATTTCTAAACGTCCAGCTAAAGAACCAGGGCCGGATAAACCCATGAAAGGAGCAATATTGCGTAATCTTCTTTGATTTGGTGGTAATTTATAATTACCGGCGACTGCTTCATTTATACGATCAAGTTCATGGGCTGGAAGCATTTTACCGTCAGGAGAAACTAATAATTTCAGAAATTCGACTAAAAAAGCGCGATTTTCATTAGTGTCTTCCAGCTGGAAAGGATTAAAACCAGAAGGTAAAGCAACATCAGGTGTTGTATATCTTCCATCTAAAGCACGGACAAAAATTTCTGCACCACGATCTTTATCAAAAAAGAAAAGACGAGGACTAAACTTTTGAGCCTGAGCGCATAAAAAGTTCAGCAATACAGTTTTACCTGCACCAGTTGGACCAATAATCATGGTATGTCCAACATCACGAACGTGGAAATTGAAGAAAAATGGTGTTCCAGACACTGTGTTTAATACTGTAACAGCATTGCCCCAATGGTTCTTTGAGCGTTGTCCCGATGGGTAATTATGAAATGAAGCGAAGCCCGCGAGATTCATAGTACTTATGATGCATCTTCTAGCCATGAATTCGGCATTTCCTGGAAGTTGAGCCCAGTAAGCTGGTTCCATATTAATTTTTTCGCGGACACCATTAACACCAACATTGGCAAGTTGAACAACGGCAGCTGAAAGAGCGCTTTCTAGCGCTTTAATATTATCTTCAATACAAGTGATAGTTAAATGATGATTGCCAAAAGCAATAGCGCCACTCATTGCTGCATCAAGTGCTTGATCAATTTCACCAATTTGTGATACGGCAACGTCTTGTGATTGAATCAAGCGACGTTGTTGCAACTGCATCGAACTAATCGCAATCATACGATTAATAAAAGTGTATGATTGAGTTATAATTAGTTCAAAAGGCAATTGCATAAAGCCGTCGAGCAACCCTGCATGAGTAGAAGGTCGATATTCTTTGATTGATACCACGCCGGCATATTTTATGCTGCTTGGATGATGTGCTTCAATAGACTTTTTTCCGAAATAAAGTCGGCTAATCGGAAGATGATGCGAAATTTTCCCTGCCGGAATCATCATCGGTTGAGAATAGCCACAATTTACCAGACGAGCTAAAAATTCTAAAAGTTCAGAAGTAGTTCCATCAGGGCCGTCAACTAAACCCAAAAGTCTTGGCCCGTAATTGTTAAAACCACTCATGACACGTTCTGTCATTTCTTCTAAATCATCAAAAGCTTCGCGCATGTCATTTTCCCACGAAGATCTGTCAGCTTTATGTTGTAGTTTCTTGGCCAAATGTTCCAAAACAGCAGCACCAGATTTGTCAGAACCACGAATTAAAGTAATGTAGTGTTCGTTAATGAAAGTTTTATCATCAGAGTGACGAGCGCCCCATTCGCGATTTACGCGATCAGAAAATACATCCGGCATATCACCATCGGGGAAGCCTTTTTCTTTGCGGCGGATAGTATGAAAATACATCGAAAACCCGCCGGTGGACATGCCTTTAAAAAGGTTATTGCGAGCATTCTTTTTCAAGTCAACGTCAATATCATCAGCAGTTTCAAATGCGAATCCTTTAATTTTAATGACACGAACTAATTCTTCTTTATGCGTAAAAATAGTGTCAGAATTCCAATGACATTTATACGGGATGAAATGTCCTGCAGAAGTCTCGTATTTCGTGATTTTTTCTTTGGCAGGTTTGACTGTAGAAAGTCGCAGCATTTCAGGAATTTATGAAGGATTTGTGAAAATAAATGGGAACGAAGAGAAGTTATTTTTGTACGAAAAAAAGTAAAGTAAGAGTTCTTCGTGTAAGAATACTTAAGTCAAAAATAGTCGATAGTTTTATCTTCTTCTTAAATAATTCTCCCTTTTTCTACTCAATATCGCCAAAAAAATTAATCCAGGAACTGCTAAGATAGTAGATAACACAAAGAAGTTAAACCAGCCTAAAGTTTCTGCGAACATTCCGCCGCTTGATGTCAAAACACTGCGTGACAAAGTGGCGAACGAAACCAATAAGGCATATTGTGTAGCACTAAATTCGACTGAGCAAAGCCCACTTAAGTAAGCAACGAAAACGGCGTCACCAATGCCACCGCTGAAATTTTCGATAAAAATTACCGCGTAAAGCATTTCAACATTATAGCCAAGTTGTGCCAAATAAGAGAAGGTTAAATTCGATGCCATTTGCAGCAAGGCAGAGATCCACAAAGATTTTACGATGCCGACTTTTTTGACCAAAACTCCGCCAACAAAAACGCCGAACAAAGTGGCAAATAAACCAAAAGTTTTGACGATACTGGCGATTTCAATTTTGCTGTAGCCGATGTCGAGCAAGAAAGGCAAAGTTAAATTACCGGCGAAAACGTCGCCTAATTTAAAACAAATGATAAAAGCTAAAATTACGTACCAGCTTTGATGACGGGTAAAATCAACGAAAGGTGAGATGATAGAATTTCTAAACCATGAGGAAAAATCATGACTTTTTTGCACAAAGTTTTTGCGGGTTTCTTCGGCGAAAATTGTCGCAATAATCATTAACAAAGAACAAGCGGACATCAAAAAATATACAACTTCCCAACTTGTTACTTCTGCTAAAATTAAAGCGCCGGCTCCAGAAATTAACATACCAATGCGATAACCATAAACATAAAAACTAGCTGCCAAACCTTGGTTTTCTTTCTCGATCAATTCGATGCGATAACCATCAATCACAATGTCTTGGCTGGCAGAAGCAAAAGCTGTGAGAACAGCAAAAATAGCGATTAAATTTACATCATTAGTGATTGTTGCAGCTCCGAGGGCAAAGATAAAAATCGCTAAAATTAATTGTGTGAGAATTATCCAGGATTTGCGCTGACCAATTTTTTTAGTTAGAAATGGAATCGCACAAGAATCGATGATAGGCGCGAAACAAAATTTTAAAGTGTAAGGCAGGGAAACTAGAGAAAAAAATCCGATGGTTTTCAAATCAAATCCTTTTTCCAGCAAAGAGGCTTTAAGAGTTGAAAGAATAAGGGCTAAAGGTAAGCCACTGGAAATTCCAAGAAAAAGAATTGTTGCTAAATTTTTATAAGATTTTTGAGCACTCATCAATTTTAGTTTTAGATTTTAATTTTAGATTTAGAAAAGATGGCGCTTACTCTTAAGATTCAAAATCAAAAATCAAAAAATATGTTCGATCACAACGACCAATCCAAAATTTATGGAACAACTATTCTTGCTGTGCGCAAAAATGGCAAAGTTGCAATTGCTGGTGACGGCCAAGTTTCTTTGGGACAAACTGTTTTGAAATCAAACGCGCGCAAAATTCGTAAACTTGGTGATGGTTCAATTATTGGCGGTTTTGCCGGCGCAACGGCTGATGCTTTCACGCTTTTTGAAAGATTGGAAAGCAAGTTAGAACAATATCCAAATCAGTTGATGCGTGCTTGTGTTGAATTGGCTAAAGATTGGCGTACTGACAAATATTTGCGTCGTTTGGAAGCGATGATGATCGTAATTGATAAAGATGTGTCGCTAATTCTAACCGGGAATGGTGACGTTTTGGAACCAGAAGATGGCATCGCAGCTATTGGCTCTGGTGGTAATTATGCTTTGTCAGCAGCACGTGCTTTGATTGATGTTAAAGAAATTAGTGCTGAAGAAATAGTTAAAAAATCGATGAAAATTGCTTCAGATCTTTGTGTCTACACCAATAACAACTTAATTATTGAGACTCTCTAAATGAAAGCACTTCGATTTCTTATAGCGTTAGCTTTCCTTTCTTTCCAGGCCTCGCAAGCTTTTGCTTTCGTATCTTTTTCGATAAAAAATGAAGAAGTTCCAAAAACTAAAATTTTATTTTTTGGATTCGAATCAAACGATGCTCAGACCAACAGAGAAATCTCTGAAATTTTAGAGCGCATTCGTCGTAATTTAAAAACTACTGACCTTTTCGAAATCATAAAACAAGGTGGTCATCTTGATACCAAAATGCCAAAACCAGTTCAAATTGGGGTTGCAGAAATTGGTAAAAATCATACTGCGACCGCAAATTTGCCAGAAGCTATTACTGTTGAATCTTTGCCAGATTTCGAAAGTTACGCCAAGGCGGGAATTGGGGCTATTATTGTTGGACAATTTAATCGCGACGCTGTCGGTAATTTAGAAGTGCGTATTAGAATGTGGGATGTTCTAGATCAGCGTCAACTTTTCGGTAAATTTTATTCAGCATCACGCGATAATTATCGTAAAATGGCCAACATAATTTCGGGAGAAATTTTTAAAGCGATTTCTGGTGAAAAGATCAGCCACTTCGATTCACAAATTTTGTATGTTGCAGAAACTGGTAATTTCAAAAAACGCACCAAAAAAATCGCCATGATTGATTTTGACGGAGAAAATTATCATACCATCACTGACGGCAGCGACTTAGTTTTGACGCCGATTTTTTCAAAGAAACCGGAAGAAATTTTTTATTTGCGCTATTTCGAAAAACGTCAGCCACAAATTTTTAGTATGGACTTGCGTACTTTGCGTTCGAAAAAAGTTGGCGGATTTTCCGGCACAACTTTTGCTGCTGCAACTCATCCTAAAGATCAAAATATTATCGTGATGTCGGCAATTAATGACGGCAATAGCGATATTTACGAGATGAATATTTTAAGTAATACGGCGCGAAGATTGACCAAAAGTCCGGCGATTGACACGACTCCTGCTTATTCGCCAGATGGCAAATCAATTGTTTTCGCATCAGATCGTGATGAAGGTCAGCAAATTTATGTGATGGACACAAGTGGAGATAGCGTAAAACGCATTAGTTTCGGTGGTGGTAATTATTCTAAACCAACTTTCTCACCCGACGGAAATTTGGTGGCGTTTACCAAAATCAAAGCCAATCAATTTATGGTTGGCGTGATGTTGCCAAACGGTAAAGGTGAGAAAATCTTGGCTAAAGGTTATTTAGTTGAAGGCGCCAAATGGTCGCCAAATGGTCGTTACATAATTTACTCAAAAAAACGTGGCGCCTACGGAAAAGATTCAATTCCGCGCTTGTATATTTGTGATATTATCACTGGTTTTGAGTATGAACTTCCAACCCCCGAATCCGAAGGCGCCACTGACCCTGATTGGGCCTAAGGCGTAAAAAAAACGACCTAAACGGTCGTTTTTAGCCTTAGGCGGGCGAAGCTATGCTTCCGCCCAGGCGACACTTCGTCTTCGAGCGTAGCGAGAAAAGCGATGTGTCGATCCCGAACTCGATTTTGAGTTTGATGGAAGAATGCTTCCGCCCAGGCGACACTTCGTCTTCGAGCGCAGCGAGAAAAGCGATGTGTCGATCCCGAACTCGATTTTGAGTTTGGTGGAAGCGTGCTTCCGCCCAGGCGATTCCCAAAAAATAAATTTTCACCAAAAAAAACTGAAAACCAAAACAACGCCAAACCTAAAAAATGTATTTTTTAAAACGCCTTTTTCTGATTCCTCCGACTCTCTTCGTAATCATATTAATCAACTTTATGATTGTGCAAACCGCTCCTGGTGGTCCGGTAGAACAATTCATCGCCAAAATGAATCATGCGGCACAAGCATCAGGTGAAGTGGCAACTGCAAATGTTGTTAACGCAACGATCACCGCCAATAACGATCAAAGTCAACAATATCGTGGTTCGGTAGGAATTGACGCGGAGATTATTGCTAAAATTAAAACGCTTTATGGCTTTGATTTACCCATCCAAGAGCGCTTCTGGATGATGGTGAAAAAATTCGCGGTCTTTGATTTTGGTGTCAGTTTTTACCAAGATAAAAAAGTTATCGATTTAATTTGGGAAAAGTTGCCAGTGTCAATTTCTATCGGCTTGTGGAGCACTTTGTTGGTTTACTTAATCTCAATTCCACTCGGTATCAAAAAAGCTTTGCGTGATGGCTCAAAGTTTGATGTAACAACCAGCACAATTATAATTATTGGCCATGCTGTGCCATCATTTTTGTTCGCAATGTTGCTGATTATCTTTTTTGCGGGCGGAAATTTTTTACATATTTTTCCGCTGCATGGTTTGGTTTCTCCTAATTTTGAGGAATTAAATTGGTGGCAGAAAATTATGGATTATTTTTGGCATATGACTTTGCCAATTATTTCGATGGTGGTTGGTGGTTTTGCTGCTCTGACTTTTTTTGTTAAAAATTCCTTTCTCGAAGAAATTAATAAACAATACGTTACAACTGCTTACGCCAAGGGATTAAACCAAAGAGCAGTGCTTTATCGTCATGTTTTTCGCAATGCTATGATGATAGTTATTGCTGGTTTTCCAGCGGCGATAATTTCAATTTTATTTACCGGTTCAATGCTGACGGAAGTTATCTTCTCACTCGATGGATTGGGGTTAATGGGTTATGAAGCGGCGATATCACGTGATTATCCTGTGATGTTTGGTACGCTTTACTTTTTTACTTTAGTTGGCTTAATCACCGCAGTTATTAGTGATTTCACTTATAAAATTGTCGATCCTCGACTTAATTTCGATTCTTTTTCTTCCTAAATATGGATAGTTCGATCCAACTTTATTTTCTGGCTGTGGCTGGATTAATTCTGATTTCTGCTTTGTTTTCTTGTTTTGAAACTGCAATTACAGCTGCATCAAAAGCTAAGATTCACCGTTTAGCATCAGAGGGAAATTTACGAGCCAAAACTTTAGAGCGTTTGTTAGACAAGCGCGAGAAAGTAATTAGTACAATGTTGTTCGGCAATAATGCGATTAATATTTTGTCCTCGGCAATCGCTACGAGTCTGTTTATAAATCTGTTTGGTGATTCTGGTTTAGTAATCGCCACTTTTGTGATGACAGCAGTTGTTATAATTTTTGCCGAAGTTTTGCCTAAAACTATTGCTGTAAAAAATCCCAACGAGATCGCTTTGATGTTCGCTCCGGTAATTAAGTTTTTGGTGATGATATTTTTTCCAGTTACCGATTTCGTTCATCGTATTGTTCATTTTTTCTTTGAAGCGGCTCAGAGTAAATCTTCACAGGCAGAGTTGGAAGAGATTCGTGATACTATTAGTTTGAAGCACAAAGAAGGTTCGATTTACAAATACGACAAAGACATGATTGACGGCGTGTTGGATCTGGCTGATACCGAAATCAGTGAGATTATGGTGCATCGTAAAGACATCGAGATGATCAATATCGGATTGCCAGTGAAAGAAATTGTCAGGCTCGCTTTGGATAGCAGCTACACCAGAATTCCGCTGTGGAAAGGAAATAAAGAAAATGTGGTGGCGATTTTGAATGTGCGTAAATTGCTCAAAGCACTTCACTTCTTCAAGCATGATTTGAGTAAATTTGATCTGAAGTCAATTATTACGGATGTGTGGTTTGTGCCAGCGAGTAATAGTTTGCGCGCTCAACTTTTCTTGTTTCGTAAAAGAAAAAGACGTATGGCTTTAGTTATTGATGAATATGGCTCTTTGCTGGGAATGGTCACACTTGAAGATATCTTGGAAGAAATTGTCGGTGATATTAAAGAGAAAGAAGACATTTCTGATATCAACATCATTAAGATCAAATCAGGAGCCTTCAAAATTGCTGGAAAGGTTTTGATTCGTGATATTAATAAAAAGTTGGATTGGAATATCGCTGAAGATGATGATGCTTATAATTTGGCAGCGTTTGTAATTAGTAGACTTGGGCGTATTCCAGAAGAAAAAGAGAATTTTGTGATTGAAGGTTATTACTTCGAAATTTTGAAGAAAAAAGGCAGTGATTTGTTACTAATCAAATCTAAGAGAATCAGATCTTAATCGACTACAAAACCATTACTACGCAGGACATTCCTTGCAGTATCCGTTTTTAAAAATTTTAGAAATTCACGAGCAACTTCCATATTATCACCAGCGATAACTAAGGCTTGGTAAATAATATTAGTTTGTTTTTGTTCGGCTAAAATTTTAAGATTTTTGTGAGTTTTGGCTTCGCTAGCAAGAATAAGTGCGTATCCCTGACTATTATCATTATTCAAGTCTAAATCTCGTGATTTATCTTCTCCAAGTTTGGTGAAGACTTTTAAGTCGTCTAAATTCAAAAAATTTATTAGTTCTTTGCTGAATTTCCCGGAAGAGCTACCCTCGGTGTTGGTGAGAAGAGTGGCTTTCTGTTTATTCAAGATTTTTAAAGCACTTTCCAAACTGATATTTTTTTCAAGTAGTTGTGCAGGAATATTCTGGTTATCTTTTGAAGTCGCTAGAACTAAACGATCGTAAGCGATGTATCCAGTGTTGTAAATGTCAACTAAGCCTTTTTGTTTTAAAGAATCGATCCAGCCACTGTGAGCGGAAATAAAGATGTCGGCAGGCTCTCCTGAATCAACGTCATTCATTAGCTCAGAAGAAGAATTAAAATTTACAGTGGCAACAATATGGTTTTTTTGGGAATAGATTCTAGCTAGTTTTACCAAAGCAGTTGTCATGTTCTGTTCGGCAAAGATTGTGATGTTGCGGGTGGTTGTGGCGTAAGAAAGTTTTGTAGGCAGAGCAAAACAAAAAAAGCCGACTAAAATTGAACTTAACAAATTTTTGATCGGCTTTTTCATGATTTATAATCCTAACATTTTTTGACGATTATTATCGATTTCTGCGAAAACATCTTCCCAAGTTCCGGTAGTAGAAGATTTGCTGTATTCAGTAACGCGATTCTCGAAGAAGTTGGTGTGCTCAACGCCATTTAAGATCTCGTCAAGCCAAGGAAGTGGATTGTCATCAATCATATAAATTTCTTTCAATCCAAGTTGGTTCAAACGACGATCAGCAATGTAGCGAATGTAGCGTTTCACTTCACGAGAAGTCAACCCTTCAACGTTTCCCAGTTCAAAAGCAAGATCGATGAAGGCATCTTCAAAATGCACAATTGTAGCGCAAGCTTTGTAAAGACGGCTTTTCAAATCTTCGTCCCAAACATCAGGATTTTCCTGAATGAAAGTACGGAAAAGTTTGATAATGGAATTCGTGTGTAAAGTTTCATCACGAACAGACCATGCAACAATTTGACCCATTCCTTTCATTTTACCAAAACGCTGGAAATTTAACAAAATTGCGAAAGATGCAAAAAGTTGTAATCCTTCTGTAAAACCGCCAAATACCGCCAAAGTTGTCGCAATATCTTTCAAAGAGCTGGTGCCGAACTGATGCATATAATCATATTTATCCTTCATCTCTTTGTATTTCATGAAAGCTTGATACTCGGTTTCTGGAATACCGATTGTGTCAAGAAGATGAGAGTAAGCAGCGATATGTACGGTTTCCATATTGGAAAACGCTGACAACATCATTTGTACTTCAGTTGGTTGGAAAACTTTTGAATAATGCTTCATATAGCAATTGTTCACTTCAATGTCAGCTTGAGTGAAGAAGCGGAAAATTTGAGTCAGCAAGTTTTTTTCAGAAACGGTCAAATTATGTTTCCAGTCACGAACGTCATCAGCCAGAGGAACTTCTTCTGGAAGCCAATGAACTTGTTGTTGTTTTAACCACGCCTCGTAAGCCCAAGGATAATTAAAAGGTTTGTAGATTGGTTTTGAGTCTAATAATGACATAAAATGGAGGTTGGGAGTTAGTTGTTAGTAGTTAGGAAAAATCGCGATCAACACTATATTTAGTGGTAAAACACAAAAATTCATACTGCATATTGTGTTGTCGCTTTTTTTAAGAAGCAAAATTTTTTTCCAAATTTTTTTCAAATTTTAAAAAGTGAATCTTTGAATTTTTCTAAATTTTGGGAATTGATAATTGTTAATGAGTATTTAGTTTAATATCCGAGTAAATTACTCAACTTTCTTAATTCCTCATTCCTAATTCCTAACTATTTATTTTATGTCTGTTCTTGTTGGAAAAAAGGCTCCTGATTTCACTGCTGCTGCAGTTATGCCAAATAACGAAATCAACGAAAAATTTAATCTTAACTCTTATTTAAATGGTAGAATTGGCGTATTGTTTTTCTATCCGCTTGATTTCACTTTCGTTTGTCCATCAGAAATCATTGCTTTCGACAATCGTTTGCAAGAGTTCAAAGATCGTGGTGCTGAAGTAATTGGTGTTTCAGTTGATTCGAAATTTTCGCACTTAGCTTGGAAAAATACTGAAGTGAACAAAGGCGGTATTGGTCAAATTCAATATCCTTTGGTTGCTGATTTGACTAAGTCAATTGCTCGTGATTATGACGTTTTGACTGGTGAAGCTGTTGCTTTACGTGGTACTTTCTTGATTGATCAAGAAGGTGTTGTGCGTCATCAAGTTGTAAATGATTTACCTCTTGGACGTAGCATTGAAGAAGCATTGCGTATGGTTGATTCTTTATTGTTCCACCAAGCTCACGGCGAAGTTTGTCCAGCTGGTTGGAATAAAGGTAAATCAGGCATGAAAGCTGATGCAAAAGGAGTGGCTGAATATTTAGCAAACAATGCAACTAAGTTGTAATTAACCGTATTGTTTAGTTGTGGGTTAGTTTTTTTAAAAATTACTAACTCACAACCAATGAATAATTTCCAGTTGACTAACATTTTTTCATCACTAAAAAGCCCCGCCTTCTAAAATTTTGGATGCAAAAACGAATTGAGTTGCTTCGTAAAAATCCCAAAAATTTTCACAAAACTTAACTAAATTTAAACGGTATTTCATGCCTACAATTAACCAATTAATCAGAAAGCCAAGAGTAAAGCAGGTCGCGAAAAACAAAGTCCCTGCGATGAAAGGTTGCCCACAAAAAAGAGGTGTCTGCACACGTGTTTACACTACTACTCCTAAAAAACCAAACTCAGCTTTGCGTAAAGTTGCACGTGTAAAACTAACCAACGGTTTTGAAGTTATTGCTTACATTCCAGGTGAAGGTCACAATTTGCAAGAGCACTCTGTTGTTGCTATCCGCGGTGGTCGTGTAAAAGACTTGCCAGGTGTGCGTTATCACATCATTCGTGGTTATTTTGATACTCAAGGCGTGAAAAATCGTAAGCAAGCACGTTCTAAATATGGTGCTCAAAAACCTAAATAGTCTGTAAGATTAACAATTTACTTAAAATAACATGCGTAGAAGAGCGGCGAAAATCAGAAAAATTATCCCTGATGCTAAATACAACGAAATCATTGTTTCTCGTTTCGTTAACCGTTTGATGAATGACGGTAAAAAATCAGTTGTTGAAAAAGCAGTTTATGAAGCTTTCGACAATTTGGAAAACAAATTAAAAAGATCTCCAATCGAAATCTTTAAAGAAGCTTTGGATAACGTTACTCCAAGAGTTGAGGTTAGATCTCGCCGTATTGGTGGTGCTACTTACCAAATTCCAGTAGAAGTTTCTAACAGACGTGGTTCAGCTTTAGCTTTGAAATGGTTGAAAATTGCCATTGAAAATATCAAAGGCAGAGATCTCTCTAGTAAAGTAGTTGCTGTAGTTTTAGAATCTTTGGAAAACAAAGGTTGGGCAGCTAAGAAAAAAGAAGAAGTTTTCAAAATGGCTGAAGCTAACAAAGCTTTCGCACATTACCGCTGGTAATTTCATTTTTTATTTCTCATGCGTTTAGATTCACAACGTGTAATAGACGTAGTAATTCCAGCGCATGAGAAAGACCTTCTTACTCTCAATCATTGCATTAGAGCAGTTAAGAAAAAAGTTGTTGGTGTTAGAAGAATAATCGTAGTTTCTAAAGCAAAATACACCGAAGAAGCCGAATGGTTTGATGAATCTCTTTTCCCCTTTTCTTTTCAAGAAGTAGCACAAATTGTAGAATGTGGCACTGGATGGCATTATCAGCAGTTGCTTAAGCTCTATTCAGTAATAGTTATTCCAGAAATTTCTGAAAATGTTCTGGTAGTTGACTCAGATACCGTATTTTTTCGTGAAGTGAGTTTTTTTTCTTCTGATGGAAAGGCGTTATATAATATAGCCAAAGACAAGGGGCTGGAGGAATCAGAATTCCACCAAAATTCCTTCAAAAATATTGTTAAAGATATCCCAGAAATTGCGACAAGATTACCAAAAGAATTTCGTAATATTTCTGGAATTTGCCATCATATGCTTTTTCAGAAGCATGTCATTGAAAATTTATTCAGAACTGTTGAGCAGATAGATGGCACTGGTGATCCATTCTACAAAATTTTTCTAAAAAATAGTGGTCCTGGTTATGCTGTGGCAGAATACAATTTATATTTTTATTTCTTGATTTGTTTTTATCCAGAGCAGTACCAGATTCGAATCCTCAACTACAAGAATACGGCTAATTTCTGTTTATGGAAATATAGAATTACCAAAAAATATCACTATTGTTCTTATCACTCATACATGCGAGAGGAAGAAGATTTTTTGTCAAAAATAATCAAAAAAATAAAACGCATTTTTTTTGTAGAATCTTGGATATTGGGAATTTCAGATTCTTCTATTCACGATTTCTTAGATTCTAATCCTAAGGTGCAATGGATAAAAGATTCTCCCAAACTAAATTTTTGGGCAGATCCTTTCGGTTTTAAGATAGGGGAAAAAGAATATATAATTTTTGAAGATTATTCTCAGATTAAGAAAAGAGGTAGAATAAGTATCGCTAGATTAAGAGATAATTTTAGAGTTTGTGACAAAAAAATAGTTTTAGATGATTCTAACCATTTGTCTTATCCTTTCGTACTAAAAGTCCAAGATAAGATTTGTGTTTTGTGTGAGTCTTACAAGTCGAATAAATTAAGTTTATATGAAATCGATCAAGTATCTTTATCTCTAAAAAAAGTTAGAGACATTTTCAGTGACCGTAAAATTGTTGATCCGACAATAATTTTTTATGATGATAAATACTGGTTATTTTATACGAAAGGCGAACAGTGTGATTCCAAATTGTTTTTAGCTTATTCAGATAGTCTATCGGAAGAATTCATAGATCATCCGCAAAACCCAGTGAAAACGGATATTTCATCTGCTAGAAGTGCAGGAACCCCTTTTATTTTTAAAGGAGAGTTATTTCGACCTGCGCAAAATTGCTTAAATCATTATGGATCTGGGATCACCATTAATAGAATTACTAAAATGACTACAGAAGAGTTTGCTGAAGAAAAAGTTCGTAGCATTCAACCGGAAGAAAAATGTAAAAAATTCTCCGGTTATCACACACTAAGTTCTTTTGGTAATAAAACTCTAATTGATGGAAAAATAGAAATATTCGTAATCTATAAACCATTTATTTCTCTAGTGAGAAACTTCACTAGGCTATTTAAATAACCTCTTGTTAATTAGAAAAACAGAAACTATCTTGCGCCGCCTTTTCTAGTGGTAGGCTGTAACTTGTGTAAAATAAGTGCAGATTTAAGTTGTTTAATGTTTCCACTTAAAATTTCACAAAAAATTCCTAAACTCTAATCCCTAACTCCTAAATTTAATTTTATGGCACGTTTAATTGAAATCGAAAAGTACCGTAATATCGGTATTATGGCGCATATCGACGCTGGTAAAACTACAACTACAGAACGTATTCTTTTTTACACTGGTAAATCTCACAAAATTGGTGAAGTACATGACGGTGCTGCTACCATGGACTGGATGGAACAAGAACAAGAACGCGGTATTACAATCACTTCAGCTGCAACTACATGTTTCTGGAGAAATCATCGTATTAATATTATTGATACCCCTGGTCACGTAGACTTCACAATTGAAGTTGAACGCTCTCTTCGCGTTTTGGACGGCGCTGTTGCAGTATTTGATGCAGTAGCTGGTGTTGAACCTCAATCTGAAACTGTGTGGAGACAAGCCAACAAATACCGTGTTCCAAGAATGTGTTTCGTTAATAAAATGGACCGTACTGGCGCAAACTTCTACCGTTGCGTTGATATGATGAAATCACGTTTGGGTGCTCGTCCTGTTCCAATTCAATTGCCAATCCATGAAGCTGAAAATTACGGTGGTTTAATTGACCTAATCAGAATGAAAGCCGTTGTTTGGAAAGATGAATCAATGGGTGCTGATTATACTTTGGAAGAAATCCCTGCTGATTTATTAGATAAAGCAAACCAATATCGTGAAGAGTTAGTTGAAGCGGCAATCGAACAAGATGATGCTTTAATGGAAAGATATTTAGGTGGTGAAGCAGTTTCTGAAGAAGAATTGAAAGCTTGCATCCGTAAAGCTACAATCTCTGGTGCTTTCGTTCCAGTTTTAAATGGTACTGCATTCAAAAACAAAGGTGTTCAAACTTTGTTGGATGCTGTAGTTGATTTCCTTCCAAGTCCTGTAGATATTAAAGAAATCCCAGCAATTGATTTAAAAACTGAAACTCCAATCAGCATCAATTGTGGCGATAAAAAATTCGCTGGCCTTGCGTTCAAAATCATGACTGACCCATTCGTTGGT
Organism: Alphaproteobacteria bacterium; assembly: GCA_021151765.1. Classification (GTDB taxonomy): domain Bacteria; phylum Pseudomonadota; class Alphaproteobacteria; order Rickettsiales; family UBA1997; genus UBA2645. Next base: position 2,561 of record JAGKWR010000016.1, on the reverse strand, counting down.
TCATTAACTTTCGTACGTATTTATGCTGGTACTTTAACTGGTGGTTCAGGCGTTACAAACACTACTAAAAACAAAAAAGAAAGAATCGGCCGTATTCTTTTGATGCATGCTAACAACCGTGAAGATATCAAAGAAGCTTACGCTGGTGACATCGTTGCTTTGGCTGGTTTGAAAGACACCACTACAGGTGACACTTTGGTTGAAAATGAGCACAACATCGTTCTAGAAAGAATGATTTTCCCAGAGCCAGTAATTGAAGTTTCAGTTGAGCCTAAATCAACTGCTGACCAAGAAAAAATGGGTATGGCTTTGTCGCGTTTGGCTTCTGAAGATCCATCTCTTCGTATTGAATCTGATCCTGAATCAGGTCAAACAATCTTGCGTGGTATGGGTGAACTGCACCTTGAAATCATCGTTGATCGTATGAAACGTGAATTCAAAGTTGATGCTAACATCGGTCAGCCAAAAGTTGCTTACCGTGAAGCAATCACTAAACAAGTTGAAATTGACTACACTCACAAAAAACAATCTGGTGGTTCTGGTCAGTTCGCGAAAGTTAAAATTATTTTCGAACCACTTCCAGCTGATGACAAAGAAAACTTCGTTTTCGAAAGTGAAATTGTTGGTGGTCGCGTTCCAAAAGAATATATTCCAGGTGTTGAGAAAGGTTTGAAATCAGCGAAAGAAACTGGTTTCTTGGCTGGATTCCCTGTTGTTCGCTTGAAAACTCGTTTGATTGATGGTGCTTACCATGACGTAGACTCTTCAGTCCTCGCCTTCGAGATTGCTGCTCGTTCAGCTTTCCGCGAAGCAATGGAAAAAGCTGGTGCAATTATTCTTGAGCCAATCATGAAAGTTGAAGTTGTAACTCCAGAAGATTACATGGGTGACGTAATTGGCGACATCAACTCTCGCCGTGGCCAAATTCAAAATTTGGAAGCGCGTGATGTTGCGCAAGTAATCACTGCGAAAGTTCCGCTTGCTTCAATGTTTGGTTATGTAAACAGCTTACGTTCATTGTCTCAAGGTCGTGCTAGCTACTCAATGGAATTTGATTCTTACGAACCAGTTCCTAACGCTGTGGCTGAAGAAATTAGAGCTAAAAAGGCTTAGTTTCTATCGTTAATGATTAAATAAAACAGAAAAGGTCTGAGCCTAAATGGTTCAGGCCTTTTTTTTGTCTTGATTGTGGCTAGAACTGTAAAAAAGAGGAAGCATCGTTGGCAGCTAGAATCTAGCTTTAAGAAATAAAGTTAGATCATGAAGCATTATAATTTGGAGATAAGGAATGAAAATATCTCAAGATCATTATGAGCTAAAAGTCTGAAATGTTATATAAACTTGGTAAGGTTGTACAAATAAAATAATCAATTCGAGAAAGCCAGTTACGGAAACATACTTTTTTGGAAAATTTAACTAAATCAGAAATTCTTAATGCTTAGCAAGCGCGAGGTAAATTTCAGAATGTTAGTAATTGGGAATGAAAAATAGCTACTGAAGAAATCTAAGATTTAATCTTATTAGCTAGCTTCTTTCTTAAAAAGATGAACAAATTTCTTAACCTTGAATTTCTACTGTTTTTGCGTATTTCTAACTAAAAATAATACCCCATAGGGGGTAGATATAATTAAAAAATGCAAAATAAAATCTTTTTTGCCAAAGCAAGGAGTGATTAAATTGTGAATTTCTATTCTTTCAAAGCTTGTGATGACATCCTTGAAGATTCTGCTGCTAGAGTTAGCTCAGGATACGACTTTTATTGAAAAATTTTACTCTTGCGAAAAATCGATGGTTTTTTAGTCGAGAAAATTTTCACAATAATTAGAAGAATTTTAAACAACTTACTGTTTCTAATTATTAAGAATAATTAGTTGTGATCACTATGTACCAATAATTAGTAAGTTTTAGATCTGTGGCAAATTTTAGCACAACAAACTGTTAAAAAAATTGAATATTTAAGCGATTATACTTGATGTTAATATCAAATGACACTTCTTACAGTAAGCTACAAACTGAGAATGCCTTAATAGTGACTAAATTTAGTGCAAATTGATAAGGGCATTTGAAAATAAAGGTTAAACTGACTTGGAAGCTAAGATAGCTTAACATGTTATCAATTTTTTTGCGTGACTATTTTTTATGACGTAAGAATTTTTGAAATAACTACTTGCAAAATAGTTTTGCATTCTGAGAATGCGCGACCTCGTGTAAAGGGTTCCGTGATTTGAAGTTAATCGACATCGTCTGCAAAGTCTTGGTTTTACTGGTCTCTTGAGGTTTTTTAAATCTAAAAATTCTATTAAAAAAATTTCGAAAAGAAATTTTCGAATTGCTATTTCTTTTCGAAATTTTTTTAAAAATTTGTTTCATTCCCTCGTTTTTCTGAGGTAATGATCCTGAAAATCAAAAGTCAATTTTCTGACCTTGATTAATTAATCGTAAATAATTGGTACAGATACTACTATGTCTAAAGCCGTTTTCCAACGCAATAAACCTCACGTTAATATTGGTACTATTGGTCACGTAGATCATGGTAAAACTACTTTAACTGCTGCTATTAC
>JAGKWR010000003.1 GCA_021151765.1 Alphaproteobacteria bacterium | reverse complement strand
GTTGATAGTACCCATATCATCTCCAGAACCTAAAATTGTTCCAGAAACTGAACCACCATTCAAATTCAATACCGATCCACTATAAAGTGTGATATTGCCTGTAATAGAAGAATTTGCTGAGAATGTAGCGGATGAGTTGTTTTTAATATTCAAATCTCCAGTTAAATCATAACCTGAAGCTAAAGTCAAAGAACCACCAGCACCACCTTCACCGACATCTACAGTTGCTGCATTAATTGAAGCGTTAGAAGTCAAAGAGGCATTATCATAAATCAACAAATTGGCAATACCATTAGTAGAACCAATCGAACCATTAACTACTGTAGAGGCTTCAGTAATGTTTACATTTCCAACTTTCGATTCTGAGTCATTTCCATCAATTGCTGCATTAAAAGAGCCGCCATCTATATATAATGTTGAGTTATTTGATAATGACAAATTACTTGCATAAACATCATAACCATTAGTTCCAAGATAATTATTTGAAGAGATATTGATGGTATTTATGCTATTTGTGGAGCTTCCAATATTACCAGCAGCTGAATAGCTTCCTCCGATGTTAATTGTTCCTGTGCCTTCACCTACAACACCAGAAGTGCCAAGAATATTACCAGTAACTGATCCCGAATTCAAATTCAAAGTAGAAGAAGAATTCAAAGTAACGTCTCCTGTCATCGAAGCTGAATTTACAAGAGTGGCTGTAGAACCAGAAGAAACAATCAAATCTCCAGTCAAACTATTACCAGAACTTAAACTGAAAGATGCCGAACCTTCGCCTTGACCAACGTTTACAGTAGAAGCATTGATGCTAGCATTAGCAGTTAGTGACGCACCATCATTAACATTTAAAGCATAAATTCCATTAGTAGATCCGATGTAGCCATTAATCGTTGCACCACCTTCCGAAGATGAGACTGTAACAGTGCCAACACGAGATTCAGAGTCATCGCCGTCAATATTAGCAGTTATTGAACCTGACGTTACATTTAGGTTAGAGCCAGAATTCAAATAAACGTAGTTTGCATCAATTACGTTAGAACCAACATTTAAAGTTTTATTCGTAGAAATTGAGATGGAATCTACAGAATTAGCTTCGCTACCCAAATCACCATCAAGACTTACATCACCAGTTATTGAAACATTACCAGATCCATCAGTAACACCCAAAACGTCTCCTGTAACTGTAGATTCTGAGATAATTATCCTTGAGCCATTATTCAAATTAATTGTGTTCGCATCCAAGATATTTGATCCTACGGTTAAGTAGCTTGCATTAGCAACGTTTACTTGGTCTAAAGAATGTGAGGAATCACCAAAACTATTACTTAAAGTAAAATCAAAGTTGATATTAACAATACCAACGCCATCTGAAGAACCAAGAACAGTTCCAGATACTTGTCCAGAATTTAAGTTTAAGTTTGCGTTGCTCTGTAGAGTTACATCGCCATCAATTGATGAAGAACCTGAGAAAGTTGCACTAGAACCAGATTTTACTGTCAAATCTCCAGTTAAACTATTACCAGTAGCTAAAGTAAATGCTGCTGTACCTTCACCTTGACCAACAGTTACTCTAGTAGAATCGATTGAACCGTTAACACTCAAAGAAGCGCCATCATTAACATTCAATTCAGAAATACCATAAGTTGAACCGATATTACCAGTAATTGAGCCTGATGATTCTTGAGCATTAATAGTACCAGAACGTTCACTAGCGCCATCGATGTTACCATTAATTGAACCAGAACCCAAAGAGATTGTAGAAAAAGCATCTAAAGATATATTGGTTGCATCAACAGTGTTAGATCCGATTGTCAAAGATGCTTCTGAAGCTAGCAAAACATAATTTAATGAATTTGATGAACTACCTAAGTCACCATTCAAGGTTATCTCACCTAGAATATGGGCTGAACCAACTCCATCCGTTGCACCTAATATATCACCAGTAACAGTAGAGTTAGAAATCTCAATTGAAGAACCTTCATTTAAATTGATTGATGTTGCATCAAGAGTATGATTTCCAACTGTCAAAGTTTTTGCAGCAGCCACATTGACTGTATTTAGCGAATAATCCGCGCTACCAATATCGTTAGCTAAAGAGAAATCTCCGTTAATATTCAATGTACCATTGCCATCAGAAGAACCTAAAATAGTTCCATTCACGGTTACGGAATTAGCTAAATTCAAAGTGGCTGAACTAGCCAAAGTAGTATTTCCAGTTAAAGTAGTCGAATCACTAAAAGTAGCATTTGAACCAGAGTTAACTACCAAACTACCATTCAATGTATTTTCAGAAGACAAGGTAAATGATGCTGTACCTTCGCCTTGACCAATTGTTACGGCAGAAGCTTTAATTGAACCGTCAACAGTTAAAGATCCTCCATCGTTAACATTCAAAGCTGCAATTCCATTTGTAGAACCAACTGAACCATTAATAGTTGCACTACCATCGTCAGAAGCAACGGTTAAAGTACCAACAGCAGATTCAGAATCCGTACCGTCGATATTACCAGTTAATGAACCAGAAGTTATCGTTAAATTCGAAGCAGAATTTAGATTAATGTTTGTTGCATCGATATTATTAGAGCCAACGCTTAAAGTGTTACCTGCGCCAACATTGATTGTAGATAATGAATAAGAAGCACTACCTAAATCGCCATTTAAAGTTACATTTCCAGTAATGTCTGCGGTACCAACACCATCAGATGCACCAAGTACGTTACCGGTAACCGAAGAGGACGAAATATTAATCGTTGCTCCTGAACCCAAATTAATTGAAGTTGCATCCAAAGTATTCGAACCAACCACCAAATCTGCATTTTCAGCAACGTTAACAGCAGACAATGAATGAAGGGAATCACCTAAATTATGAGCTAAAGTGAGGTCTCCATTAACATTAACCGTACCCACACCATCAGAAGCAGCCAATACATCACCAAGTAATGATACACTAGTTCCAAGATCTAAAGAAGCGCTATCTGCAATTGTTGCAGTCCCATCTAAAGTTGCTGAATTTCCTAAATCAGCACTTGATCCACTATTAATCACCAAATTACCAGTCAACGTTTCAGAAGCGGCAAGTTCGAAAGCAGCAGAACCTTCACCAACACCAACTGTTAAAGTTGAAGCTTTAATTGAACCGTTAGAAGTGAAACTAGCTCCACCATTAATATTCAAGGCAGCAATACCATTAACAGAACCGATATCATCGCTAAAAGTTTTATCAACACTGATGTTTAATGTACCTGTATTAGTAGATGAGCCATCGATTAAACCAGTTACCGCACCAGAACCCAAGGTTAACGTAGCGCTTTCATCTAAAATGATATTTGTAGCGTCAATATCATGAGAACCAGCAACTACAGTTGCTCCTGATGATACTTGGAAGTTATTTAAAGAATTAGAAGAACTACCAACGTTATTTGCTAAGGATAAGTTTCCTTGGAAGTTTACACTACCAACACCATCACTCGCACCCAAAATAGTTCCGGAAACAGCACCAGTATTCAATTCTAAAGTTGCTCCAGAATCTATAGTTACATTACCAGAAACGTTAGATGAGCCTTCAAGAGTTGCAGTTGAATTATTATCAAGAACTAAGTTACCAGTTAAAGTATTACCGCTGCTGACAGTTAATTCAGCGCCACCTTCACCTTGACCAACCGTAACAGTTGTAGCGTTGATTGAACCAGAAACGCTTAATGATGTAGAATCATTAATATTTAAAGCATTGATACCATTTGTTGAACCAATATCCCCGGTAACTGAAGTATTTAATTGAGAAACATTAACTGTACCGTTTCTAGATTCCAAACCATCAATATCACCAAAAATTGAACCTGACTGAATATTTAAAGTAGAATCTGCAGCAAGGAAAACATTATCAGCATAAACATCTGAAGAACCAAGGCTTAAAGACTCTTCAGAAGCAACATTAACTGCATAAAGCGAGAATGCTTCGGTACCAATATTGTTAGATAGAGTTACACTTGAATTGAAATTCACTGAACCAACACCATCAGTAGCACCAACGATCGAAGTATAAGCTCCTGCATTAGTTAGATTTAAGTTTGATCCATCATCCAAAGTGATAGTTCCTGTAACATTAGCGGAACCAGAAAGTGTAGCAGTTGAGTTATTATCAACTGTCAAATTGCCGGTTAAAGTATTTCCAGTAGCGAGAGTAAAAGAACCACCACTTTCACCTTGACCAACCGTTACATTTGAAGCTTTGATATTACCATCAAGATTCAAAGAGGCTGAATCATTAATATTTAAAGCTGAAATACCGTTTGTTGCCCCGATGTCTGTAGATAAAGACACTCCAGATGCTGTAATTTGAACAGTACCCGCATTTTCTGTTAGACCATCAATATTACCATTAATAGAGCTAGAACCAATTTTTAAAACTGAACTATCTGATAAATTGATGTTAGTAGCGTCGATGCTGTAAGTAGAAGCATCAAGTGTGTAATTACCGATGTTAACATTTGCCAAAGAATGCGTACTGCTTCCCAAATTTCCTGACAAAGTTGTGTTTAAAGTTAATTCTACAGTACCTTCACCATCATTAACACCCAAAATATCTGCAACCACAGCATCAATTGAGTTCAATGTAACTGTTGAACCTGAGTTCAAATTAATTGCAGTCGCATCAACGCCATCATTAATAGTTAAATGTTTGCCACTTGCTACGTTCAAAGCAGCGATTGAGTGAGTAGAATCACCAATAATGTTTGAAGTTGAGTAATCATCTGTGAAGTTAACCGTACCAACGTTATCTACATTGCCCAGAATAGTTCCACCAAATGAACCAGTTCCCAAATTCAAAACTGATCCGCTATAGAGAGAAACATCCCCATAAACATAAGAAGTTCCATTAAAAGTCGCTTCTGAGTTAGTGTTTACGACTAAATTACCTATCACAGTTTGCGCAGTAGCTAATTCGAAAGTTCCTCCACTCTCCCCTGAACCAACAGTTGTTGTAAAGGCTTTGATTGAACCACTAGAATTTAGTGAAGCACCATCACTAATATTTAAAGCATAAAGACCATTAGTAGCACCAATACTACCAGTAACACTTCCTGAACCGTTAATATTAAATGTTCCAGTATTAGTAGAAGTTCCATCAACACTTCCTGTAATAGTTCCTGAACCCAAATTCAAAGTAGCACTACTTCCAATATTAACTTTAGTTGCATCTATATTATATGATCCAACAGATAAAGTTGTAGATTCAGCAATATTAACATTTTCCAAAGAGTAGTCAGCCGAACCTATGTCACGAGACAATGAAAGGCTAGCTTCAAAGTCTACATTACCGACTCCGTCAGATGTACCTTTAATCAAACCGTTTACCGTATCGGCAGAAATTTCAATTGTAGCGCCAGAGTTTAGATTAATAGTAGTCGCATCAATTGTATTTGAACCGACTGTTAATGTTTTATTCGAAGAAACATTAACAGAATCAAGTGAGTGAGTAGAATCACCCACATTTTGACTTAATGTATAGTTATCTTGGAAATTCAAAGTACCAACACCATCTGTTGCACCCAAAATAGTTCCAGAAACTGAGCCTCTATTTAAATTTAGAGTCGAGTCAGTATCAAGAGTAACGTTACCACTAACAGAAGCATTTCCTCCCAAAGTTGCAGTTGAACTATTCTCAACAACCAAATTACCATACAAAGTATTGCCCGTGTTTAAAGTGAAGGCACTGCTTCCTTCGCCCTGACCAACCGTAACTGTTGTAGCATCAATTTCAGCGTTAAAAGTAACATTGGCTCCAGTATAAATATTTAAAGCTGCAATTGAGTTATCAGAACCGATCGCATAATCAAAAGTGTTATCTCCAATAACGTTAACTGTACCATTACCACTGGAAGTGCCATCAATTGTAGCACTGATTGTACCATTATCAACGCTTAGAGTTGAACCGCTACCAAGGAAAATACCGTCATCGTAGAGAGTTGTTTCGGTATTACTCGTAGAAATGTTATAGTCACCAACCGTGAGAGTTTTTCCATCGGAAACTGTAACAGAAGTTACACTACCATTTGAACCAATATTACCGGAAAGAGTAAGGTCTTGGGCAACTTGAACTTGACCAGCACCATTAATATCTCCCGTGACCGAACCACCATTCAATAATAGGTATTGATTGTAGTTGCCCATAGTTACGTTACCGGTAACTGAACCACCTTCCAAATCAATGTAAGAGCCAGAGTTAGACCCTAAGTTGATATCACCAACAATAGTTGCTGCAGAAAAGTTTTGTAACTGGAACTGATTGTTATTTGCGTTGATATCACCGCTGATAACACCAGATTCATCGTTAATCACATTAACAACGTTGGTTCCACTCGAGGTGCTAGCAGCATTGATAGCTGTCTCACCAGAAATTGTGCCTAAATTTGTAAGAGTTAGAGTTGAACCACCATTACTGTCATTAAAGTTAATCGCTGTACCAGATGCTCCAGCAGAAATTGTGCCACTGTTGCTAACTTGTAAGTTATTGTTATAAGTTGAATTTGAATTAATCGCGTAACCGCTGCTAGAAGTGTTAGATAGAGTTGTTCCCGAATCTAAGTTAATGAATGTATTTCTGCTTTGACCAGATAATAAAACAGTCGCTCCACCAGCATATTCACTGGTGATCAGACCACTTGTTAAATTTAATTGACCCAAACTTGCCAAACTTGTGATTTCAAGTGCACCATGAGAACCAGTAGCAACAACACCTGTACTTGAACTTCCAGTATCAATATTAAGTCTCAAACCAGTATAAGTTGAGCTACTAATGGCTGTACTATCTGATACCTCAAGACTACTGTTAACTTTAATTGTTTGATTATTTGCTGTGTAAGTTTGAGGATCTGTAGAAGGCGAACTTATTGTTATATCCGCAGCGTCAACTGAGTTCGACCAGAATAGAGCACCAGCTCCAAAGAAAAAACGTGATAATTTTTTGATGTAGTTCATAGTTTAAGAAATGCTTAAAAAATATTAATTTCACGATAGTAAGCGGGTAAGTGGTTTTTAAAATCCACAATTTTTTCTGTTATTTTTTCTACATTTCTGACATCTGTAATAAAACAGGTCACTAATCTAAACTATGCAAAAATTTTAATTGTTACAAAACCTTCAAAACCCTTGGTTTTATTCATCTTAAGAACTATTTCATCACTTAGATAAGTTACAAAAATCTCCCTCCTCCCAACAAAATGAGAAAAAAAATTAGAAAAGAAAAATGCCTAATTCTTGCACTGTTAGTTAATTTTTTTTTCACAAATAAACTTAAAGCAGAAACGATCAATCTACCTTCAAATGAAGATTTAATTATTTCTGAATACGACAATAACGATGAATCGATTTCCAAGGAGTCTTCTTTCTTAAATAATGAATCCATTAAAATTGATGGCCGAATCGTTGTTGATTTTGGAACTGCTTTAGCCGATGAAACCAATTCGATGAAAGATAAAATATTACTACGTCGTGCTTGGATTGGAGCTGGAGGAAAAATACGTACAAATTGGAAATATCGTTTTTTGGTAGGAACCAACGACAATCAATTCCGCACATCTGATATTGTATTGATTAATAATAGTTTCAAAAACACCGATATTTTAGTTGGACAATTTTTCGAAAATAACGGTTTGGAAATTTCAACCGTAAACTTGATTCCAACCTTCACAGAATTTTCTGCCGGTATTGCAACTTTTCGTGCACCTCGGAAGTTAGGAATATCAGTTGATCCCTACGGTGAAAATTGGGGCATGCATTTAGGTTTATTTGGATCTGCGATTCACAATCCCGGTATGCGGACTACAAATGCTAATAACAATGGTAAAGCAGCTTCAACAAGATTCCATTTAGCAGCAATAAACAATAAAATTGAGAATCATTTTCTCCATCTAGGTCTCAACAATAGTTATCGAATTTTGGATAAAAGTTTTGATCCAGTAACTGGTTCAAACCGTACTATGAGGTTTAAATCTTCCGGCGATATTGATGTGATTCACACTAATTTAATTGATAGCGGGAAAATTAATGATGTAGCCAACTACTATCAAAATATGCTGGAATTTCGTTACCAAAAAGGTTCGTTTGCTTTGACTAGCGAATATCTAAAAACAACGCTTAATCGCAGCACTGGATTAGGAAATTTAAATTTTAGCGGTGGATACGTCACAGCATCTTATTTTTTAACAGGAGAATATTTCGGCTATGACTCCAAAAAGGGTTTACCCACAGCACCACGAATTAGCTCTAACGGAGCATGGGAGATAGGAGCTAGATACTCCAACACTAATCTTAACAGCAAAAATATTCATGGCGGCAACCTCAAATCTTACGATCTCGCTTTAAATTATTACCCAAATAATCATACGAGATTGATGTTAAACTATATATACAACGAGACCGACAACTTCTCCATTATTAGAGGAAATCCTCAATATCTAATCTTTCGCACACAAGTCAGCTTTTAGTTGATAGTTGAGTAGTTGATGGTTAAAAATTTGATAATCTAAAAACGCTTCAAGCAATCTAAAAAAATAACAACAAATCGATAAATATCTCATGCAATTCGAAGTAGCTAAGCCAGTTTTGTTGAAAGCACTTTCAAATGTGAATGGTGCGGTTGAAAAGAAAAACACCATTCCAGTTTTACAAAACATCAAGATCGAAGTTAAGAACGGTAAAGTCAATTTAGCGGCAACAGACATGGATATTTCAGTTACAGTAGCTATCGATGCTGACATCAAAACCAGCGGCGTTACTACAGTTCCCGCACAGATGTTTTTCGACATTGTCCGTAAAATTTCTGATTCTTCAGCAATTCTTATCGCGCAAGATTCTCCGACAATTTTGCAAATCAAATCTGGTAAATCGAAATATAGTTTGCCTTGTATCGACGCTTCTGAATTCCCTAATTTATCGGAAGGAGAACTCGGCGCTGAAGTGGAAGTTGATGCCGAAAAATTAGCGAAAATGATCGACAAAACTCGCTTCGCAATTTCCAATGACGAAACTCGTTACTACTTAAACGGCTTATTCTTGCAATCGCTTAAAAGAGATTCTGGCTTTGAATTGCGCACTGTTGCAACTGATGGTCACAGATTAGCTTTGTCTTATTTACCATGCGAAAATCTCAATGCTGAGTTTGGAGTGATTATTCCAAAAAAATCAGTGGCCGAAATCAGACGTATTATTGACGGCAGCAAAACAATAAAAATCGCTGCTTCTCGTGTTAAAATTAAAATTACTACTGACAACACCGTAATCGTTTCCAAATTGATTGATGGCGAATTTCCTGATTACGAAAAGGTTTTACCGAAATCGAATAATCAAATTTCTGTGATTAACAAAAAAACTTTTTTCGATTGTGTTGATCGCGTTTCTACCGTTGCCAATGACAAACATCGTTCTGTCAAATTAACTATTGAAAACGGGAAAATGAACTTGCAAGTCAGCACAACTGACGGCTCTTTCGCTTACGAAGAATTAGACGTAAATTACACCAGCGATAAAATCGAAACTGGTTTCAATTCACGTTACTTACTCGACGTTATCAGCCAAATTGATAAAGAAGAATTGATGATGCGCTTCAAAGATGGTTTTTCTCCAGCAATTGTTGAAGCCAAAGATATGCATTCTGTCTTCGTAATTATGCCAGTTAGAATCTAGTTCTAAAAAGCTCAAATAGAGCAAACTTGATGAGCCTAATTACCAAAATCATACTTTCTAATTTTCGTAACTTTACTTCGAAAAAAATCGAATTTTCCAAACCATTAGTTTTACTTGCCGGAAATAATGGTGTCGGAAAAACCAATATTCTTGAAAGCCTTACTTTACTTGGTCGCGGCTCTTCGTTGCGTGGTGCTGATTTCGAAGAAATGATCGCCGAGAATAGCAATTCTTTCACAATTTTTTCTGAAATTTCCGATCACGAATTTATCGAAAAAATCGGCATTTCTTTTGATCGTACGCACAAGAAAAAAGCTTTTGAAATTAACGGCGAAGCCACAACTTCAAAACGTCAAAGCGATGTTCGCCAACATCTAATTAATTTCATCGCTCTTACACCGCAACTTGAACAACTTTTTATTTTAGGCAAATCAGAACGTCGCGATTATCTCGACAAAATCGTCTGCGACATCGACCAAAACCACCTAACTCGTATTAATAATTATCAAAAATTACTGCGTGAAAGATTGCTGATTTTGCAAAAATACGGCACGCAAAAACAGGGCGAAAAATGGCTCGATATTATTGAAAATCAAATCGTTGAACTCGGCATTGCTATTGCTTCAGCGCGTATCGAAGCCGTAGATTTTTTCAACCGCGCCATCGCCTCTTTCGCATCTAATTTTCCTAAACCAAAATTACGCGCCACCGGTGATATTGAAGAAAGCGTTATGAAACAAAGCGCCGTGCAAATCGAAGAAAATTATCTCCACAAATTACGTGAAAATCGCACTGCTGATTTAGCAAATTTTAAAACTAATTTCGGCGTTCATCGTTCTGATTTTGATGCAATTTTTTCCGAAAAAAATATGTCGGCAACGCGCTCTTCCACAGGAGAACAAAAATCAATCATGATTGGTATCACTTTGGCGCGCGCTAAAATTTCGGCTAACTATAAAAATCAGCCAACTATTTTAATTTTCGACGAAGTGGTTTCGCATCTTGACGAGAAAAGAAAATCTGATCTTTTCACCGAAGTTAAAGCAGCAAATCTGCCAGCATTTTTCAGCGCAACCAGCAAAGATTTGCTGCCGCCGCAATATTTAAACGACGATTCTTTACAAATTATTGAACTGTAAAAATATGAAAATTTGTCAAAATTTCGTGATTTTATTGAGTATTTTTTCACTCGCATCTTGCTCTTCTTACAAACCAATTTTTTATCAAAACCAAACTTATCTCAACAACGGCAAAGAAATTGCCGAGAAAGATTCTGAAAGCTGTAGCACAGAAGCTGATGAATATCTTAAACAATACAAAGCACGTCGTGCCGCAAAAGAAGCTGGACGAAAAGCTGTAATTGGTGGAGTTGTTGGCGCCGCAAGTGGCGCAATTTTCGGCCGTGGATTAAAATCAACTTTGGTTGGCACTGCAATCGGAGCGGGTGTTGGAGCTGCAATGGGCGCGTTGTCAGTTGCTGGCGAAGACAAAGTTAAACCTGATCAAATGAAACAACGCTACGTTACCAACTGTTTGAATAAGAAGGGTTACGAAGTTTTAGGCTGGGAATAAAATTAATTTTCACCCAAGCGTAATTGGAAGATCTTTTTAAGATCAAATTTAAATCGGTGATATTTCTGTCAAAAAAAAGCCTCGTTTCGTGTTTTACGAAACGAGGCCTTTTTGTTTTGATTGGTGTGCGTTTCAATTTCGAGAACAACTTCAACCACTTCAACACATCGCTTTTCTCACTTCGCTCGAAGACGAAGTGTTGCCTGGGCGGGAACATAAAACCTTGCCCGCTTCAACACATCGCTTTTCTCGCTTCGCTCGAAGACGACGTGTTGCCTGGGCGGGAGCATAGCTCCGCCCGCTTTTAGCTAAAAACGTGCGTTTAGCACGTTTTTACCCGATCGTTGATCGGGTCGCTAAAAGCCCATTCCAGGCATGCCGCCCATACCACCACCGTGGCTGTGAGCAGGAGCTTCTTCTTTTTTCTCGATGATCGCAGCTTCAGTTGTGATCAACAAACCAGAAATTGATGCCGCATCTTGAAGTGCAGTACGCACAACTTTTGCAGGGTCAACGATACCAGCTTTAAACATGTCGCCGAATTTGTCGTTTTGCGCATCATAACCATAAGATGCTTCTTTTTTCGACAATACTTCGTTCGCTACAACCGCACCGTCTTTACCAGCGTTTTCAGCGATTTGGCGGATTGGAGCTTGTACAACTTTACGGATGATATTGATACCAACGTTTTGATCGTCGTTAGCACCTTTCAAACCTTCAAGGATACGACCAGCGTAGACCAAAGCAGATCCACCACCAGCAACGATACCTTCTTGCATTGCAGCACGAGTTGCAGCCAAAGCATCGTCAACGCGATCTTTTTTCTCTTTAACTTCAACTTCAGTCGCACCACCAACTTTGATGATGGCAACGCCACCAGAAAGTTTAGCCAAACGTTCTTGAAGTTTTTCGCGATCGTAATCCGAAGTAGTTTCAGCCATTTGAGCTTTGATTGCAGCACAACGACCTTGTACATCAGCTGATTTACCAGCACCATCAACGATAACCGTATTTTCTTTGTCGATGATGATTTTTTTAGCTTGGCCAAGTTGATCTGGAGTAACAGTTTCAAGCTTCATGCCCAAATCTTCAGAGATCAATTGCGCACCAGTTAAAACAGCCAAATCTTCCATGATCGCTTTACGACGATCACCAAAACCCGGAGCTTTAACAGCAGCGATTTTCAAACCACCACGAAGTTTGTTCACAACCAAAGCAGCCAAAGCTTCACCTTCAACATCTTCAGCAATGATCAAAAGTGGACGACCTGACTGCACTACAGCTTCAAGCAATGGAACCATTGGTTGCAAATTCGAGATTTTTTTCTCGAACAACAAGATCAATGGATTTTCCATCTCAACTGTCATTTTTTCAGCGTTAGTTACGAAATATGGCGACAAGTAACCACGATCGAAGTTCATACCTTCAACCACGTTAACTTCGAAATCCAAACCTTTAGCTTCTTCAACCGTGATTGGAGAATCTGGGCCAACTTTTTGTACCGCTTCAGCAATTTTGCTGCCGATTTCGTAATCGCCGTTAGCAGAGATTGTCGCAACTTGAGCGATTTCTTCTTGGCCGTTTACTTTTTTGCTCATCGCTTTCACTTCTTTAATCAAAGCGTCAACTGCGATGTCGATACCACGTTTCAAATCCATTGGATTGATGCCGGCAGCAACTGATTTCACGCCTTCGCGTACAATTGCTTGAGCCAAAACTGTTGAAGTTGTAGTTCCATCGCCAGCGATATCGTTGGTTTTAGATGCAACTTCTTTAATCATTTGCGCGCCCAAATTTTGGAACTTGTCAGCCAATTCGATTTCTTTAGCAACTGACACGCCATCTTTAGTGATGCGTGGAGCGCCGAAAGATTTTTCGATTACCACGTTACGACCTTTTGGTCCCAAAGTAACTTTTACCGCATCAGCGATAATATTTACGCCTTCCAAGATTTTGGTACGGGCGTCAACTCCGAAGAGAATTTCTTTTGCAGCCATTTTTATGTTTTTGTTTGTTTTAAATTTTAAGAATTTTTCACCTCGCTTGACGCAAGGAATTAAAAAATAACTTTGTCGAAATTCGACGAGCCGCCTCTAGAATTTCGACGCAGCTCAGAAACTAAAATTTGTCCTCGACAAATTTTACTCAATTACTGCCAAGATGTCAGACTCTTTAAGAATCACCAACTCTTTGCCATCAACTTTAACTTCAGTACCGCCCCATTTAGCGAACAAAACGCGATCACCGACTTTAACGTCTAAAGCGATTCTTTTTCCAGCGTCGTCAAAAACACCAGCGCCAACAGCGACAATTTTGCCTTCAGCCGGTTTTTCTTTTGCAGTATCTGGAATAATAATGCCGCCAGCAGTTTTGCTTTCAGCTTCAATGCGCTCAACAAGAACGCGATCATGTAAAGGTCTAACTTTCATGTTTCATTAAATATTTAAAGTTTTTAGGAAATTATAAATTTTGAACTGATCAGTTAAATCAAACATCGATCGATCATGTGACTGGCAAGATAGTAACAGTTAAATTTTTGACAAGGGATCGATCAAAAAAAATTTAACTATTTTGTATCAATCGGATTGGTTGAACCTTTCTGATTCTGCTTTTGCCAATAATCATCCTGCGACCAAACGCTATTGTAAGTTGGTGGAACGTAGTAATAATCGTAGTCTTGATAACCTCTGGAGTAAGGATTTCCAATATTTTGTGAACCAGAATAATTGGGTGGATAGTAGTTATTTTGTGGTGGATAACTGTAGTATTGACGAGGCGATGGATAATAATACATCGGCTGATTTTGTGGATAACAATAAGGATATTCCACCGGTTGACTTTCCTGCGCTGCACAAGAAAAAACAAACAAAAGAACTAAAATTTTGGCGAAATTTTTTTTGACAGAAAAAAATAAATTTTTATGCAATATTTTTCGCATCTTTTATTAAGAATTTAGAAGATCATCTAATTTTCCAGCAGCTTCCAAGGCATATAAATCATCGCATCCTCCGACATGAGATTCACCAATAAAAATTTGTGGAACTGTCATTCTACCACCAGATTTCTTGATCATTTCTTCTTTTTGTTCATCCGTAGTAATCTTAATTTCAATGTAGGAAACACCTTTGCGCTGCAATAAGTTTTTAGCTTTAACACAATAAGGACAAACCTCTTTTGAATAGACGATAACTTCTTTCATAAAACAATTAATTATACCCAGTCGATCTCATTTGCTGATCGTTGAGGTTGTTATAGTAAGTTGGTGGAATATAATATTGGTCAACATCATAACGTTGATAATAACCATTTGATGGTGGAATTGCGTAAGGATTTGAATAATAACGCGAACCTCCTCCACCTGAAGGATATTGTGGATAAGTCGGCACTTGTTGATATTGAGGCTGCTGATAAGATGGCTGATAGCCGTATTGCTGCTGATAAGCCGGATATTGTTGCTGATGATAATAATCAGGAGCAACCGTTCTTGGTGCGTTTGGATTTGGCGCTACAACCGGACGTGCGTCTTGGTCAAAACCAGTACGATCGTACAAATAAGGGTCGCTTCCACAAGCACTAACAAAGAACAACAAAGCCAGCAGTAAAATTTTAATAAAACTGTTACCGAGATTTGTTAACAACATGAATTAGAAATCCGTATTTCGAAGATTATCGCCAAAAATGGGCGAATGTAAAAAAATGGGGTCTTGTAAATCAGTCTTGCAACAAATTGCGAACCACTTTGAATAAAGTTCACAAACAAAACATCTGCATCAACTTTGAAAAAAAATGAGAAGCTTTTATTAAGCTACTGATCTTTTATGACACAGTTTACGAAAAAAAAATATAGACCATCACGCCATTAAAACAATGGCCTATTACAAAAAAAGTGCTTCATTTTCGAAATACATTTTACCAATCACAACTCAAATTTTTTCATGATTAATCTCGATGAAAAATTCATGTCCTATGCCCTTAAATTATCTAAGTCGAATATTGGCAACACTTCTCCGAATCCAAGTGTTGGCTGTGTAATTGTCAAAAATGGCGAGATAGTTTCAACAGGAGTTACAGCAAAAAATGGCCGACCTCACGCCGAAAGAATTGCTATCGACAAAATCTTAGACAAAGCAATACTCCAAAATGCCGATATTTATGTTACTTTAGAACCTTGTTCACACTTCGGAAAAACTTCACCATGCGTTGACGAAATCATAAAATATGGTTTTGGTAAAGTTGTAATTGCTACTCAAGATCCAGACTTACGAGTCAACGGCAATGCTATCGCGAAATTACGAGCTGCCGGAATTACAACAATTTGTGGTGTAAAAGAGCTAGAAGCTCGGGAAATTAATCGCGCTTTTTTTAAAGCAAAAACCAGTAATTTACCTTTCGTAACTGTAAAAATTGCCAGCAGTTTAGACGGTAAAATCGCTACTCAAACCCACGACAGCAAGTGGATAACTTCTCAAACAGCGCGTGATTTTGGCCATCTTTTACGTGCAAAAAATGATGCGATTATTGTTGGTACTAACACCATTATAAAAGACAATCCGAGCCTAGATTGCCGGATCTCTGGCCTGGAATATAAATCACCAAAAATTGTTGTTCTTAGCAACAGATTAACAACTTCTGATAATTTTAAAGTTTTCAAAAACTCGGAAAATCCTGCAATTATTAAGCATGGCGACTTAACTACTGTTCTGAAAAATCTATGCCAAGACGGTATAAATTCCGTATTAGTTGAAGGCGGAGCAAAAATCGTAACGCAATTTTTAAAAGAAGATTTAGTCGATGAATTAGTGTGGATTCGCAATAAAAAAATTATTGGCAATGAAGGTATTTCAGCAATTCACAACACTGAAGTGGTTTTGATTTCGCAAGCTCTTGATAATCTAAAGCGCACAGAAATTAAGGAATTAGAGCAAGACTTGATCGAGATTTATCGTCGCGCTTAAGCAACTAAACTGCGATAAATTGCGATTGTATCACGACACATTTTTTCGTTTGAAAAATTTTGTTCGATATGAGAACGCGCTGCTTGACCTAACTCAGAAGATTTTTCTTCCGAAAAATTCAAAGCATTTTCGATTAAACGGGCCAACTCAGATGAATCAGTTGAATCAACCAAGAAACCTGTTTTGCCATCAATTATAGTTTCCAAAGCACCACCAATTTTAGTAGCAATTGTCACCCTTTTCATTGCCTGTGCTTCGATCGCAACGCGTCCGAAAGCTTCTGGCTTAACACTCGCCGACACAACAACGTGAGACAACGCATAAGCTGCTGGCATGTCCTTACATAAACCAACAACTTTAACCTTACCGGATAATCCAGCTTCTACGACTGAGGTTTCAATTTTTTTACGATAAGTTTTATGGCCATGGTCTGAGCCAACCATAACACAGCAATAGTCACGATCAATTTTCTTCAAAGCATCTATTAAAAACTCGTGACCTTTCCAAGAAGTAAAACGTGCCGGTAATATAATAATTTTACGATCTTCTGGCAAATGCCATTCATTGATTAAGTTAACAATGCGGCTTTGCGAAATTTTTGACAAATCAAAATAACGCAAATCAACACCGCGTTGAATTACTGAAATCTTTTCAACAATTTCCGCAGGCATGTCTTGGTTTTTTAGGCGATAATTTTGCACTAAATAATCTTTGATAAAATTAGACACCGCAATGATGCGATCAGCGCGCAACATAATAGAATTGTAGTGCTTTTTAAGCGGAAAGACTTTCCATTTACCGAAGCTCAAGGAATAAGTTCCATGAACTGTCGCAACCAATTTTGCACTGGTTTTTTTACAAGCAAAATATGCACTCCACATTGGCGCACGTGATCTAACATGAACGACGTCAACTTGGTATTGCTCAATAATTTTGACAATTTTTTTGATGTTAAGAAAAATTCTAAACGGATTTTTGCTAGCTACCGGCAAAGTAATGTGATTAATGCCAGCCTCACGCAATTGGTAAACCAAAACACCACCCTTTGAAACAACAATCGGTTCAAAACCTTCTTTCTTTAAAGATTTAGCAATATCAATAGCACCTCGTTCCACACCACCATTTTCAAGGGCTGGTAAGATTTGCATTACAACAGTTTTTTTGATTTCTTGCGTCATTTATTAAACTAGATCTTTTAAAATTATTGTTTCTTCGCGTTTAGGGCCAGTTGAGATAATGACCGATTTTACGCCACATAAATCTTCGATTCTCTTGATATATTCCAAAGCTTTTTGCGGTAAGTCAGACAAAGCTTTAGCACCAACTGTGGTTTGTTGCCAGCCTTCCATTTCTTCATAGATTGGCTCAATATTATCCCACAAATAATTGGCTTGTGGTAAATAGTTGTAAACTTTTCCGTTAATTTTATAGCCCACACAAATTTTGATTGTTTCCAATTTATCCAATACATCGAGTTTAGTTAGAGCAATTTCTTTAACCGAAGAAAGCTGAATTGCTTGACGCACCAAAACAGCATCAAACCAACCACAACGACGATCACGACCTGTAACAGTTCCGACTTCATTGCCTTCAATGCGTAAAAATTGACCGATTTCACATTCAAGCTCTGTTGGGAAAGGACCAGATCCAACGCGCGTTGTATAAGCTTTCAAAATACCAATTGTTTGATGTAAATCAGCAACGCCCATACAAGAACCCAAAGCAATTTGACCAGCCATTGTATTACTTGAAGTGACGAACGGGAAAGTTCCGTAAGTAACATCCAACAAAGCACCTTGAGCACCTTCAAACATAACATTTTTGCAGCTTGATAGCTTTTGAGCAATTTCGAAAGAAGCTTTAGCAAATGAAATCAAACGCTCACGTACTGGTGCAATTTCAGCGATGATTTGATCAACTGTAACCAAATCCGCACCCAAACTTTGACGCAACAAGTTGTGATAGAATAAAAGGTTTTGTGCTTGCTGACGAAACACTTTTTCATCAAACAAATCACAAATTCTAATCGCACGACGACCAGCTCTATCCTCATAAGCTGGGCCAATTCCACGGCCGGTTGTGCCAATTTTTTGTTCACCTTTTTTGCTTTCTAACAATTGATCAAGTTCACGATGAACTGACAAAATTAAACAACAGTTTTCAGCAATATTTAAATTTTCTGGCGAAATTTTTAGACCAGCATTTTCGATTTTTTCAATTTCAGCGAAAAGAGCGATTGGATCAACAACTACACCGCTGCCAATTACCGAAAACTTTCCGCGAATAATCCCTGATGGCAGTAAACTAAGTTTGTAAGTTTTATCTCCAACTTTGATCGTATGACCAGCATTGTGGCCGCCTTGGAAG
The DNA here is from genome assembly GCA_021151765.1 of Alphaproteobacteria bacterium. Classification (GTDB taxonomy): domain Bacteria; phylum Pseudomonadota; class Alphaproteobacteria; order Rickettsiales; family UBA1997; genus UBA2645. Next base: position 138,993 of record JAGKWR010000003.1, on the reverse strand, counting down.
CGAACAACTGCATCAAATTTGTCAGCAAGAAAATCAACAATCTTACCCTTTCCTTCGTCGCCCCATTGTAGGCCAATTATCGCTGTATTAGTCATTTTATTCGTCATTAAGTTTGGTTTTGATGCCGATAATTACTGAGTTATTGGCGTTCTTTTCTCTAACTGTGAAATATTTGCTGCAGTAAGGGCAAACAACGTAATCTTTTTTACCCATGTCAAGATAAACCAAAGGATGACCAGAAACGTTTGAGATATCATTTCTTTCGCCAGCGCAGGAGACTTTTTTAGAAGTAACGTGCACAACTTCAAACGGACTATTGTTTGGGTTAATTTGTTGATTCATTTTAAAAATTTAGGGAGTTAAAAGTTTGAAACGAAGAGTTCGCTCAAGAAAAGCTGACGTAAATTATTCAACGCCAACCAGATTTTCAATCTAAGTTTTAAATAAAATGAAAAAAATATCGGCATTACTTTTCACACTCTTGTTTTACGCTTATTCAACAGCTTTTGCTGCAACAAGCGAATGGAAAATCAATGAAATTAGTGGTGCAAAAACCAGATTAATCGCCAGTTTTTACCAAGATGGTGAAACTACGAAATTAATTGCTGGCTTAGAGTTTAATTTACCAAGCGGCTGGAAAGTTTACGGCCCAGATTCCGATGGTATCGGCGTTCCTCCTCGCATTGATCTAAGTGGATCACAAAATTACGAATCACATGAAATTTCCTGGCCAAAAGCCGAAATGATCGAAGAAAAAATTGTTGATCAAACTTTTAAATATTCGATTTATCACAATGAAGTGATTTTGCCGATCGAAATTAAAATAAAAAAATCCGCCCAAGACACCAATGATTCAACTAATTTACTTGCCAAAATTGAATATGGAATTTGCAAAGACGTTTGTATTCCTGTCAGCGAAGACTTTGTGTTAAATGTTCAGAATGCACAAGATTCTAAAGCTCTCGAACAAATTCAAAAATTTTATCCTAAACAAATCATCTCAGGAACAGAAACTCCGGCGAGCACTCAAACAAACGACAACTCAAATTCTAATATCCTAAGCTGGATCATCGCGGCAATTATTGGCGGCGCAATATTGAACATAATGCCTTGTGTTTTGCCGATAATTTCCATCAAACTTTTGTCGGTAATTAATCATTTAGAAACGGAAATTTCACGAATTCGCTTCGCATTTTTTGCAACAATTTGCGGGATTATTTCATGCTTTTTTGTCTTCGCGATTTTAGCATTAATTATTAAGTTAGCCGGCAATTCTTTTGGCTGGGGATTGCAATTCCAAAATCCGTATTACCTGATTTTTTTGGCAATAATTTTAGTATTTTTTACTGCCAATATGTTGGGATTCTTTGAAATTACTTTTGACCAATTCGCCGCCAATTTTTTGAATAAAAAGATTAATCAATTTTCTGATAGAAAAAATATTTTTATCCCAAATTTTTTATCCGGAATTTTAGCCGTTTTACTTGCCACACCTTGTTCCGCTCCTATTTTGGGGTCGGCAATTTCATTTGCTCTGAGTCAAACTATTTTCGATATCTTCTTAATATTTATAGCGATCGGGATTGGTTTTGCTTCACCTTATTTCATTTTGATCGCCGTTCCTAAACTGGTTTACTTGCTTCCAAAACCGGGAATGTGGATGGTTAAAATCAAGAAAATACTGGCTTTACTACTTGCTACGACTGTGGCTTGGCTACTTTATATTTTAGCCGGCAATATTGGATTAATCGCGACAATTGTTGTTGCTATAACCATCTTGCTTGCGCTTCTTTGCATAGAGCTTAAGTCAAAATTTATAAAATATTTCGCCATTATTTTCTTAATCTCATCAAGCTTTATTTTGCCTTCGCAATTCAATTTTATTGCTACAAAAGAAAACTCTAAAAACGGCTGGATGAAATTTGATGAAGCAGTTTTAAATAGTTTAGTAAGCCAAGGAAAAATCGTCGTAGTTGATGTAACTGCTGATTGGTGTTTGACTTGCAAAGTTAATAAATTGACTGTTTTTGACGATAAAGAAATTATAGAAAAATTAAGCGACGCAAATATCGTAACCATGCGCGCTGATATTACTAAACCAGATCCACAAGTAATGGAATTCTTACGCAAACATAATCGTTTCGCCATTCCATTTAATGCGGTTTATGGTCCTTCGGCTAAATCCGGATTATTAACCAGCGAACTTTTAACCAAAAAACAACTCTTAGAGTTAATCGAAAAAGCAAAGTAATTGAAATGACTGATCTTACAAAACTGACTATTCGTCAAACAATTGATGGCTTGAAAAGCAAAAAATTTTCAAGTGCTGAAGTTACAGAATCTTACATCAAAAACATCGAACAGCATCGCAACCTTAATGCCTTTATCACTGAAACTTTTGAAGTAGCCCGCGCACAAGCGAGAAAGTCTGATGAAAAAATTGCCAATAACCAAGCTGGCGAACTTGAAGGCGTTCCTCTTGGAATTAAAGATTTATTTTGCACCAAAGATATTCGCACTACTTGCGGTTCAAAAATGTTGGAAAATTTTATCCCAAGCTACGAGTCAACTGTTACACAGAAGCTACTTGATGCTGGCTCAGTCACTTTAGGAAAATTAAACATGGATGAATTTGCCATGGGTTCAGCCAATACCAACAGCTATTTCGGCGCAGTAATTAATCCGTACAAAAAGAAAAATTCTGATGAAGATTTAGTTCCCGGCGGTTCTTCTGGCGGTTCTGCAGCAGCAGTTGCAGCAAATTTATGTGCTGGTGCTACCGGCTCTGACACTGGCGGTTCAGTTCGTCAACCTGCAGCTTATACTAATATCGTTGGCGTAAAACCAACTTACGGACGTTGCTCGCGCTATGGCATGATTTCGTACGCTAGCTCGCTTGATCAAGCCGCAATTTTTGGTAAAGACGTTTACGATGCTGCTTTACTGCAACGCATCATTTCTGGATTTGACAATAAAGATTCAACGTCAATTGAACTTGCGGTTCCGCAATTCGAAAAACTTTTGAACTCGGACATTAAAGGCAAAAAAATCGGTATCGCCAAAGAATATTTTGTCAGCGGCATGCCTGATGAAATCGTTAAACTGTGGAATCGCGGTAAAGAAATATTGCAAAAACGCGGTGCTGAAATTGTTGAAATTTCATTGCCTCACACTGAATTTGCGCCCGCAGTTTATTATATTTTAGCTTCTGCTGAATGCTCTTCAAACTTGGCAAGATATGATGGTGTGCGTTACGGATTCCGCGCTGAAGGTGATAATTTAAATTTGGAAGAAATGTACGAACAAACTCGCGCTCAAGGTTTCGGCGACGAAGTTAAAAGAAGAATTTTGACCGGAACTTATGTACTTTCCGCTGGCTATTTCGACGCTTATTACAAAAAAGCGCAAAGAGTCCGCAATTTGATTCGCCAAGATTTTATCGAAGCTTTCAAACAAGTTGATGCCATTTTAACGCCAACCGCTCCAAGCGCAGCTTTCTCGATTAATGAATCAAAAACTTTAGGCAATTCTGATCCAGTCAAAATTTATCTAAATGACGTCTTCACAATTCCGGTGAATTTGGCTGGCTTGCCTGCGATGTCAGTTCCTGCTGGTTTCGATCAAGATGGTTTACCGCTTGGATTGCAAATCATCAGCAAACATTTCGATGAACAAACCATGTTTGACGTCGCTTTAGCTTTGGAAGAAGGTTCAAAATAGCTTTTGAGCTTCTTAATTTTTAGAAGCTCAAAACTTTATTTTGTTACTAGAAGAAAAGCAGAAACTCCAAACGGAAATTTTATTTTACGCGCTAAAAAAATATCAAAGCTGAAAAGCAATTTCAGCAGCAGATTGATCGCTTGATTATTAATGGAAGTCTCGCTCTTAGGCTTAAAACCAAAGATTTTTGATATTTTTCTGAACAAGAAAATCGGAATAAAAAGGAAGAAATTAAAATAATAACTTTCTACAACCTTCATTTCCGCATTAACAATTTTTGCACTTATTTCTTTGATGCGATAACGTCTTTTATGCATCAAAGTTTCATCATGATCACTCCATAAACTCATAAAACAAGGAACGGTAATAATTGCTAAACCTTGAGGTTTCAAAATACGTCTGATCTCTTCTATAGCTTTTTTCTCATCTTCGATATGTTCCAAAACATCAGTTGCCAAAATTATATCATAAGAACTATCAGCAATTGAGGAGTTACAGATATCACCAACAATAACTTTGCCCAATCCTTTTTCTTCACAGAATTTTTGTGCAAGATCGCTCAAATCAAAACCTTGGTAGTTAATAAAACCCATTTCGCGCAACAATCTTAAATTACTGCCAGATCCGCTCCCTATATCAAGAATTGATGAGTTTTTATCACGATTTTTGAGATAAAATTTTACCAACTTTCTACGAACTACAAACCACCAGTGCTCTTGCTCGATTTTCGATTCCGCCGCATAAACTTGATCTTGCATATTCTACTCTGCCTTTTCGATCACTTTTTCAATTAAATATAAAGGACGTAACTTTACTTCTTTAAAAACCCTTCCAACGTACTCACCAATTATTCCGATAAAGATAAAATTAATGCCGCCGATAAACAAAATTACGCTCATTATTGATGCATATCCGGGTACTGCTTGATTGGAAAAAATTCTGTCAAAAATAATTACCAAACCATAGATGAAGGAAAAAGCTGAAAGCAATAAACCACAATAAGTAATTGCGCGTATGGGAAATGTTGAAAAAGAAAAAATTCCATCCAAAGCATAATTCATCAAAGAAAGGTAATTATACTTTGTTTTACCCTTCTTTCTAGGACTTCTATCGTACTTTACTGTAACCGTACTATATCCGACCCAAGACAAAATGCCGCGAGTAAAACGAGTTCTTTCGCGTAATTTTCTGATATCATTCACCGCGACTTTATCAATTAAACGGAAATCTCCGACATTTTGCGGTAAAGCGCGATCCATTATTTTTGCTGCCACTTTATAAAAAAGTGATGCCGTAATCCTTTTAAACCACGGATCATTACGGCTTACTCTTTCTGCCAAAACTATTTTATAACCTTCACGCCACTTCGCGATCATTTCTGGCAAAATATACGGCGAATCTTGTAAATCAGCATCCATGGGTATTACAGCATCACCACTTGCGCAATCAAGACCAGCGGTAAGGGCAATATCTTTGCCAAAATTACGGGATAATTTTATGACCTTTAGATTCTTTTTGTGCCCGGCAATTTGCTTTAATAAATCGAAAGTTTTGTCCGAACTACCATCATCAACAGCAATAAATTCCCACGATATGTCTCCAACTTTTTGCAATACTTCTTCTAGCTGAGAAAAATAACTAGGAATCGATTCTTCTTCGTTAAAAAATGGCGTTACGATTGAGATTAAAGGCTTCATCAAATTGCAAAGAATATTAGTTGTTTATCATCTGAAATAATTGGTTCTGACTTCGATTTTAACTTCATAAAGTTAAAAATTTCCCGCTCTTTTTGGAATCCGAATCTTGCTGCGTATAGTTCTCTATCTAAAAAAACCCCGGAAAATCCGTAATTTTTTATTTCGTTTATAAAATCATCAAGTGGCATACTTGTTACTTGTGTTTGCCATTTGTCAGCTTCTCTGCCTGCTATTGCTGGATAAGACCAACGCAAATTTTTTGAATGGAGATACCCCAAAAGTGATTTGTAATCATCCCTCTCCGGAAAACCAGATGCCGGTAAAACAAAAATCATCGAACTATCCGGCATAACTTTTTCTATTTCAGAAATGAAATTATGATGATTGAAATACTCTAATTTCATTTTTTCCGTCTGTGGATAGTCAGAATTTTTAGCTCCAACTTGGTCAAATATTCCTAAAATCATAACCACAAATATCGCTATTTGTGCGTAAACTCTTTTTCTGTTTTGGTTTTTGGAAATTATTTTATCAAAAATTAAAGCTATGAAAAATAAAGACATGAACCCTATAAAAACACAGAAGCGAGCATGGCTACGAATCGTCGGGATCACTAAAGATATAAGAATTACGAATCCTCCGGACAATGCAAAAAACACCGAAAATATATTTAGCGCTGATAAGTCATTGATCAAATCTTCTTGCTCTTCCAACCCAAATCTTTTGATCGTCTTTTTAATCAAAGAATTATTTTTCGAGTAATTTTTTCCAACTACCCAAATTAGCAAAGATATAAAGCCGGTAGCTCCAATGATACCTAAACTTGATGACGAGCGTTCTGGAAAATCATTTCCACCAAATAATCTCTGGTTAAATGCAACCTTGATTTCTGCAAAATATTTTAAGTAATGATCTTGTACGGGTATAAAAATATCTATTAACCTCAAACCAAAAAACTCACTCTCTGAGGAAGATCTTATGCCGACCTGAAAATTAACACCATTTTCAATTTGATAACGCAAAGTCGGTAAATACAAAACCACTAAACACAAGAATATAGTACAGCATAACAGCAATGGCGATACGTTACTTTTATCAAAAACTTTATCGTATTTTAAAATTCGAATTAATAGCGCGAATAAGAATGTAATAATGCTGTAATAAGCATAATAAACTCCATTATTTGCAGCAAAAATAGCGATCAAAAATGCGACAAAAAAATAACGATTAAAATCAAAAGAATATTGCTGTTTAGAGTTGATGGAAATCGCCCTTATTTTATCAGAAGTAATCCAGATTGCGACCATAATGGTCAGTGGGATAATCGCATAATTTGACAAAAACAAATGCCAAGTTCCGCGGAGAAAATGATAAGGTAGGAAAGCGTATAAAACACTGATGCCTAATGCGACAAAATTGCTGATTTTAAAATGACGCAACACTGCAAAAGATGACAGGCTGATTAGAGCAAAAGTTATGAAAAAATAATAATTCACAACCGCGAAAGGATTGTGAAAAAACTTACTCAATAGTTGGACTATAAGCAGATTAAAAAGGTCAGACTGAATCGGAAAATCATAAATTGAGAATGGCTGAGTTAAATGAGGCAAACCGATGAAAGGATTAGTAAAAAAACCACCGGTATCAACAATATTTTTTGCGACAAAAAGATAAAACATCGCATCATTTTGATAGCTAAAAATTGGTATATTGAAGTCTAGCCGCCAAGATTTAGTGATCAGTACAATAGCTAAAACTGATAAAATAGGCGCCAAAACATAGGGAAATAATCTTTTTATTAGCTGCATTATTTAAGAAATTTACGTGAACTTTTTAATAAATTTTTACTAAATCATCGACTCTAACATTCAAATGAGCGCTCAATCTATGATTATTTTTGACATCCAACCCAAAACTTATTCTTCTTCTATTTTGTGAAAAAATCAAAATTTCACAAAATAGAAGAAACCAAAAAACTGCAAAACAGTAAGCGCTAACTAATCACGACTATTTCTTTGAAAAAATTTGATTTTTCGCCAACTCAATAAATTCATCAACGCTCATAACGCTTTGTGTTTCTTCACCAAGTTTACGCACGGAAACAGCATTATTTTCCGCTTCTTTTTTGCCGATCGCCAAAATATAAGGCACTTTTTTCAATGAATGTTCACGAATTTTATAGCTGATTTTTTGCGCGTCTAAATCAGCTTCAACTCTAAAGCCATTGGCTTGCAATTTTTGTACAACTTGCGTTGCGTAAGAATCAGAATCGTTAGTGATTGTTGCTACAACCATTTGAGTTGGTGCCAACCAAAGTGGAAATTTACCGGCGAAGTTTTCGATCAAAATTCCGATAAATCTTTCAAAACTTCCTAAAATTGCGCGATGCAACATAACCGGACGCTGCCTTGTGCCGTCTGATGCTACGTAAGTTGCGTCTAACCTTTCTGGCAAGATGAAGTCAACTTGCAAAGTTCCGCATTGCCATTCGCGTTTGATGGCATCAATCAAAGTGAATTCCAATTTTGGGCCATAAAATGCGCCTTCACCGGGATTAATTTCACATTCTAAACCAGCAGCTTTTACAGCTTCCGACAAAGCATTTTCGGCGCGATCCCAAGTTTCATCACTTCCTGCACGTTTTTCTGGGCGAGTTGAGAATTTAACTTTAACATTTTCAAAGCCGAAATCTTGGTAAACTTCTTTCAACAATTTACAGAAAGCGACGGTTTCAGAGTTGATCTGACTTTCTTCGCAGAAAATGTGCGCATCATCTTGGGTGAAAGCGCGAACACGCATAATTCCGTGCAGCGAACCCGAAGATTCGTTACGATGACAAGACCCAAATTCAGCCATACGAAGTGGCAATTGGCGGTAAGATTTCAATTCTTGGTTGAAGATTTGCACGTGACACGGACAGTTCATCGGCTTGATCGCCAAAGTTCTTTCTTCACTGTCAACGGTGAACATATTTTCGCGGAATTTTTCCCAGTGACCCGATTTTTCCCACAAAACGCGATCGACCATTTGCGGCGTTTTCACTTCAACATAGCCGTTTTTTTCCAGCTTTTCACGAATATAACTTTCAATTTGGCGATAGATTGTCCAGCCTTGTGGATGCCAAAAAACTGATCCTGCCGCTTCTTCTTGCACGTGGAATAAATTCATAGCGCGACCAATTTTGCGGTGATCACGTTTTTCCGCCTCTTCCAACATGTGCAAATAGCTTTCAAGCGACTCTTTGCTTTCCCACGCTGTTCCGTAAACACGTTGCAACATTTCATTTTTCGCATCACCGCGCCAATAAGCGCCGGCTAATTTCATCAATTTGAAATGTTTAATGTGACCAGTTGAAGGTGCGTGCGGTCCGCGGCAAAGATCAATAAACTGACCTTGGCGATAAAGCGAAATATCTTCATTCGACGGAATTGAGGCGATGATTTCCGCTTTGTATTTTTCACCAATTGATTGGAAAAACTTTACAGCATCATCACGCTTCCAAACTTCGCGGACCAACTGTTCGTCACGCTTTACAATCTCATGCATTTTCTTTTCGATTTTTTCCAAATCTTCGAGCGCGAACGGAGTTTTGCGGGCAAAATCGTAGTAAAAACCATTTTCGATTGCCGGCCCAATTGTAACTTGCGTTTCAGGGAACAACTCTTTCACAGCTTCAGCCATAATGTGCGCTGCATCGTGACGAATTACATCCAAAGCATCAGCGCCAGATTTTGGCGTAATAATTTCAATTTTAGCGTCAGTTTCAATTACGCGAGAAAGATCGCGCGCTTCGCCATTAACTTTGATTGCCAAGGCAATTTTAGCTAAAGAAGTTGAAATTGATTTAGCGATTTCAGCGCCAGTAACACCGCTGGCATACTCGCGAGCAGCACCGTCAGGAAAAGTAATTTTAATTTGCTGTGACATTTTTTGAGAAGATTCGATCTTAGAAACAAGTTTTAACGCAAGCTAAAGCAGCGATTTAAGTTTTTCAATCAATTGGAGCACCATTTCATCGAAAAATCTTCCGCTGACAAAAAATCGATGCTGCTCTTTCTTTAAAGTTTATTAATTTTACTAGTTTGCGCGCCATCCAAACAAACTAGCTGTCAATTCAAGATAGATAAAATCAGAAACGCCACCTCTGCCAGCATTTTTAGCGAATTTCCCTGGCTCAAAATGAGCATATCCTAAAGTCGCGTTGAGATATTCATTGATTTGATAGTGACTACGGAAATCAAAATCCCACCCAATCTTATCACCACTTGCTCCATTTTTGTCGCGCAAATCGTTGCCTCTTCTCCAACTATCCGTAGCACTTGCTAACCAATATTGGCTGTAACTGCCTTCCATCCGAATTTTATTATGTGGCTGAATTTCAAATCTAGCTTTCGCAGCTTTGATATTTTCCCACTCAATTGTGTTCGAGTTCGACCAAGGTCGATTAAAACCGTAAAATCTTTCAAAACGCTGATTTTTATTATCGTCCGGATTTTTATCTCCGCTGGCATAAAAATAAGAAAGGCTAAGTCGTGGTTTGGATTTATAGTTATATTTTTGTCCAATCTCGGCAGAATAAGCTGTCGCTAGATGTTTTTGACTATCAACTTCGCCAAATTGATAAACTCCGATTAAATCGTAATCAAAGTTACTTTCTCCGATATCCCCGAAAGCTCGTATGCCGGGAGAATTGATTTTACGTCGGCTCAAAACTTGCGACTTTTCTTGATCCATCATGAAATAAAAAGGCTGAATCGTGAATTTATCAGACCATTTACGCCAATTTAAGATTGTTGCATATATCCACTGATTTTGGTTTGGATAATCATTTGCGTTCATCGATTCTATAACCGGCTGCAAAGCAAAACTATCAAGCTGCCAATCATTATTTTGAGTTCCAATTATTGTACGAAAACCTTGAAAATTAGTCCCCGTATTGCCCCATTCATCACGCGCTAATAATTTACGATCGATAACTTCAAATGCCATCCGACCAGCTCTCAGGCTAATTGGCCGATCTATTAAAACAGGATCTTTGAAATAAAGCTCACCATAAGCTTGAAAAATATCGAGCTTATTCACGTCAGTCGTGTTTCTAGCGAATTTACCTCCAACAACTCGCGAATCTTGCAGCTCAATAGCAAAACGCAAAGGGTCTAAAATATTTTTAACACCAAAATAAGCCTGAGTGCGATGCAAAGACTGGTGATCTGACGTGTCAATTTCACGACGGAAATCATTGTAACGATTTTCAAACCTGACGCGATGATTCAAGCCCAGATCAATCCAATCAATCTTTTCGAACTCTTTAATACCAGTTTTATCAAGCTGATTTACATAACGCGGAGGGTCAGATTCTGGGTTGGAACTATAACTTTTGGAACGAACGTAATAGTTGCGTTTTTGTTGCTTAACTCCTGTCTCTAATTCTTTTGCCAGCTCATTTGCGAAAGCAGGATTATCTCCCAAAAAAAACAATGCTGTAGCAGTTAAAGTAATTTTTTTCATTACGTCTGAATAACTTATTTTACCAAAAACTCTGCAGCAGAATTTTATCCATCACAATTTAAAGCACCAATACAGCAAAACAATAGCCGTTGTTTACATTTTATCCTTTCAAAATTTTTGATGACGTTATCTCTTTTGTAAAAAGCATTGATATTGCCGTCTCTGTGACGCCTTGCTAAAAATGCTTTTTTGAGAAAGATCTTCCTGATCCAGATTTAAGATATTTTTCAAATTTTATGGCTTTTTCTTCGTCATTAAAAGCACAAGTAGAAATCTAATTTCCAAGGTTTGAATTTGTTTATGTGAGGAGATTTACCAGAGTTGTGGTCGATTAATCTTTGTTTTGTATTTGAAGTGTGACCGATGTAAGATTGCGAAGAGTCTGAGACGGATTTGAGGATGCAGGTGTAATGCATAATTTCTTTGGTGATAGAAATTAGTATGAGTTTGTTGGAAAAGCCCTCCTTCGCTAAAGCTACGGCGGGCAGCCTTCGCTCTAACAATCTCCGTCTGTCAGCCCCGCCCGTTGGGCTGGCCTGCCAGCCGAAGCTCGCAAGAGCGAAGGCTGGTGGAGCTAACGAGAGTCGAACTCGTGACCTCTTGCATGCCATGCAAGCGCGCTACCAACTGCGCTATAGCCCCTTAAAAATATTATTTTGCCATGATTTTGGAAGGCGCACATAAAATATGCGGAGATAAAAAACTGCAAGTTTTTTCCTTATTTTCCTTCAACGTAAGTAATCGCTTTGCCTTTACGCACTAAAATATACTTTGTATCCCAGAAAGTTTTGTAGGCATAAATAGAATCGCCAGCACGATAATGGCAGGTAAACTTTTTTCTCATTTTGTTATGAACCGCATCAGAAACTCGCGAAGTTCCAAAAGTATCATAATATTCTTGAGCAGTGTTTTTTTCGTAATCTGAAGGTGACCAACATATGCCATTGCCATCAGAAACACATGAAGATGACAGTAACAGAATTATAAAAAGAAGTTGTTGTATTTTCATTTCAGAAACAAATTTTATCCGATTTCGATCGTCTTAATAATCGCGCAGAGTCAAAATGTCTTCGCTTAAAATAATTGCAACAATGTCTCTAAATTTTGCTTGGTTCGCTTTAATATTCGCTGGGATTTGCGAAGTAATCTGGGCTTATTTTTTGAAACAATCCAAAGGTTTCAGCGAAATTTGGCCTACGATTTTATTCATGATAACATTGACGGTTAGCATGTTTTTGCTCGCCATTTCTATAAAATCGATTCCGCTCAATATCGCCTATCCAATTTGGACTGGCATTGGCGCTGTCGGTTCAGTATTGCTTGGAATTATTTTCTTTGGCGAAACCCTTTCACTGACAACCGCCATTTTCTTAACCATGATTATTGGTGGCGTTGTCGGACTTAAATTTTTTTCTTAAATAAATGAATAATAGTCAGCTGGTTGACAGCAAAAAGAAGTTAATTCTTTTAATATTGGTATTGGGAAGTGTCACCGCCATTGGGCCGATGACGATTGATATGTATTTACCAGCTTTTGCCGCGATTTCTCACAGTTTCACCGCACCAGAAAATTTAGTACAATTATCGCTTACAACTTACTTTGTTGGATTGTCGATCAGCCAATTAATTTACGGCCCAATTATTGATCGCTACGGCAAAAAATTGCCGCTTTATTTCGGCTTATCGCTTTTCATAATTTCGTCAATTGCCTGCTGCTTTGCTCACAATATTTACGAATTAATTTTCTTCCGCTTTTTTCAAGCAATGGGCGCGTGTATTGGCGTTGTCGCGCCACGAGCAATTGTTCGTGATATTTTTTCGCCACAAGAATCTGCCCGCATTTATTCACAATTAATGCTGGTGATGGGCTTGGCACCAATATTAGCGCCAATTGCCGGCAGCATTGTTTTAAAAAATTTTCACTGGCAAATGATTTTTGCTGTGTTGGCAACATTTGGTTTAATTTGTTTAACCATCAGCAAATTCGCTATTCCCGATACTCGAAAACCCAATAAAGATGATAAAATAAGCGATGCTTTTTCACGTTATCGCGGAATTTTGCGCGACAAAACTTTCTTACGCGCTGCTTTAAGCGGATCTTTTATCATGTCAGGATTATTCGCCTACATCACTGCCGCACCTTTTGCTTATTTGGAATTTTTCCACCTTTCCTCAACACAGTTTAGTTTACTTTTTTCACTTAACTCGATTGGCTTTATTTCAGCAGCTCAAATCAATGCGCGACTTTTGAAAAAATACCAAATTCATCAAATTGTTAGCAAAACTTTGTGGATTCCTTTGTTCGCTTCTTTATCACTTTTAGCTTACTCTTTCAGCCAATCACCGAACATTATTATTTTTACAGTTTTACTATTTTGTTTCGTCGCCAGCATTGGTTCAGTTTCGCCAAACACTTCGGCTTTAGCCTTGTCTAATCAATCAAAACATACTGGTTCGGCTTCCGCTTTGCTTGGCACAATTCAGTTTGGCTGCGCCACCGTTATTTCTTTTATCATCAGCAAACTACACGATGGCACGCTCACTTCAATGGCGATTGTTTTGTTGTTCTGCGCTTTAGCTTCCAACTTTTGTTACCGCAAAATTCACGCTAAAAATAATTCTTAGAAAATTTTTCTACTTCAAAGCCAAACAAACTTTTTCGATTATCGCGTTAGTTAATAAACGTTGATTCGTGGGAATTTTGATCATGCCATTTTCTTGTATTATCAAGCCTTGAGACTGAATTTTGTTCAGAGCATTTTGATCAAAAATATCGTCAAATTTTTTGTTAAAATGGTGCAAAAATAATTCTTCAGAAATGCCGTCACGCAAGCGCAAACCCATCAAAATTAATTCTTCACAAAGCTCACGGGGCATAATTTTTTCGATTTTTTGAATCGCCGCTCCGCTTTGCTTTACTTGATTCAACCAACTCATCGGATCATGCAATAAAGTGATCGCCGAGCGCATATTTTCCTCAGCAAAATAAACTCGCGAATGTGCGCCAGCGCCAATTCCCAAGTAATCGCCACCTTGCCAATAAACTAAATTATGGCGCGATTCAAACGATTTTTTAGCGTAATTTGAAACTTCGTAAAGCTCTAAACCAGCGTCACTGGTGATTTGGTTCGTCACTTCATAAAATTCTGCGGCCAATTCTTCTGACGGCATCACAAATTCTTTACGCGAAAATTGTGAATAAAACTTCGTCCCTTTTTCAATTGTAAGTTGATAAAGCGACAAATGTTTAGTGTTGAAATTTATCGCACGCGAAAGCTCTTCACGCCAAGATTGGATTGTTTGCTGCGGACGTGCATAAATTAAATCGAAAGAAAAATTATCAAAAATTTTTGCCGCATTTTCGATAGTTTTAATCGCTTCGGCACTTGAATGTTCACGCCCTAAAAATTTTAAATCTTGATCGTTCAAAGCTTGAATACCAAGCGACAAGCGATTCACACCGATCTGGCGTAAAGCTTGAAATTTCGCGCTTTCTGAAGATGTCGGATTAGCTTCTAAAGTTATTTCACAATTTTCGTCAACTTGCCAAAGCTGCGCGATTTTCTGCAAAATTCCTGCCACTAAAAATTCTGGCATCAAAGAAGGTGTGCCGCCTCCGAAAAAAATCGTACTAACTTGGCGCGGATCGATTTTTTCAGCAAAAAATTGTAATTCGCGTTCATAAGCTTGCAGAAATTTATCGTATTCCACACTGTCACGAACATGTGAATTAAAGTCACAATATGGACATTTCGACTTGCAAAAAGGGTAATGAATGTAGATGGATAAAGCTTTGCTCACAATTGCCTTGAAGTAATTATTTTTTGATAGAAATTATCATTATCTTTTCTCAATCTAATTTTTCAAAAAAATGCTTCAAATCGCAATCGTAGTTTTCCGCGAAATCTTAGAAATTTCTTTGATTGTCGGAATTTTAACTGCCGCCACTAAAGAAATTCATGGTCGAACTAAATGGCTAATCGGTGGCTTGTCCCTTGGTGTTGTAGCGTCTCTAATTTTAGCATTCTTTACCGATAAAATTTCCGAAAGCTTGGACGGAATGGGCCAAGAATTTTTCAACGGACTAATTCTAATGTCCGCTGCCTTTATGATCGGCTGGACAGTTTTATGGATGCAAAAGCACGCAAAATCAATTTCGGGCGAACTTAAAAGATTAAGTAATTCAGTGCGCGAAG
The DNA here is from genome assembly GCA_021151765.1 of Alphaproteobacteria bacterium. Lineage (GTDB taxonomy): Bacteria > Pseudomonadota > Alphaproteobacteria > Rickettsiales > UBA1997 > UBA2645. Next base: position 123,872 of record JAGKWR010000003.1, on the reverse strand, counting down.
GTAAAAAACCACTTTATGTTTTAGCCGTAGTCGTCTTTTTATCAGTATTGCGTGAAAGCGCAGAAATCGTGCTTTTCACTTATAGCTACTTCGTTTCTGGCGCTTCAATTAACGAAATTATATCAGGATTACTAATCGGCATCACACTCGGTTGTGCTGCTGGATTGGCTTTGTACTTCGGAATTATCAAAGCTTTCGGGAAATACTTCTTCATCGTTACAACTTGGTTGTTGGTGTTTTTATGCGCTGGAATTGCTATGCAAGGAGTTGGCTTTTGGATCAATGCTGAAATCGTTCCTGCCCTTATTAATCCAGCTTTTGATGCTTCCGAAATTTTATCACAACAAAGTGTTTTCGGAAAATTTCTGAATATGTTTTTTGGCTATATCGATCAACCAAGCGGCATGCAGCTGATCGTTTACTTTGTAAGTTTGGCAACTCTAATTATTGGCTTACGTATCGCTAAAAAAATGTAATTAATCATTATGTCAAAAAACCCAGATAGCATCTCAAGTTACAATACAAATCATTCATCAGAGACACTTTATAAATCAAAGATGGATCAAGACTTATGTTCTGGCCTCTACATCCCCAATAACATTTTAGCGGACTACGCCAGAATGGGTGATCTAGAAAAGTTTGAGCAACATTTTTCATTAATAGAGAAAGAATATTTTTCTCCCGACACTTCAGATGATCAATTATTAAAGGAAGTCGATTACGCTTTTCTGACGGCCTGTCTCTACGGCCAAATTGGTATTGTAGAATACTGCCTTAAAAAACAGTTTGATCCAAATATTTCTTCTGACACTGGGCTAACAGGGCTTCATTACGCCTGTTATTTTCATAACAACGTTATCGCCAGTATGTTATTGGGAAAAGAAAAAATTAAAGTGGAAGGGATCAGTAATACTACACCTACTCCTTTCGTTTATGCCTGCATCAGTAATAATGAAAATGCTGCACTACTTCTTTTAGAGCATGATGCCGACCCCTCAAAGGAATTCGATATAAACTACCTCTTCACGAATACAGCAGGAACTAAAGAAAATGTCGTAAATTATTTATCTGCTAGACAGAAAAACACTGTTCTATTGGAACGGGTTGTCAATTTCTTGTACGGAATAAGCGATGATATTTCCATAGAATCTGATGATTCCCAACAGCCAAGAAGCTGTAACGTCCCAGTAACTACTTGTACAACTCTATCAAAAGAGTCTCAGAACAAAAGTTTATAATTTTTTTGCCGCGGCAATCGCGCCGTAAGTTATTACAGCTGAAGCGCCAGCACGTTTGAAGCACATCAAGCTTTCCAAAAACACCGCGTCAAAATCAAAAGCACCCTGCGCTGCTGCGTGTTTCATCATGGCATATTCGCCGCTCACTTGATAAGAAATTATTGGTAAATGAAAATTCTGAGAAGCGCGGCAGACAATGTCCAAGTAAGGCATTCCCGGTTTGACGATAATCATGTCAGCGCCTTCCTCAACGTCCATTTGGATTTCGCGCATTGCTTCATCAGAATTTCTGAAATCCATTTGGTAAGTTTTTTTATCTTTTTGACCTTGGGATTTTTTTAAATTATTTGCTGATCCAACCGCATCACGAAATGGCCCGTAAAAACTCGAAGCGTATTTCGCAGCGTACGAAGTCAAACCAACATTGATGAATCCTGAGTCATCAAGTGCATCACGAATTACCGCGATTCTGCCGTCCATCATGTCTGATGGCGAAACTATGTCGCAACCAGCAGCAGCTTGTACCAAAGCTTGTTCGCACAACACTTCAATTGTAGCATCATTTTCAATTTCGCCGTGCTGATTAACTATTCCGTCATGTCCGTGAGAAGTGTATGGATCAAGTGCTACGTCAGTAATAACGCCGATTTCCGGCACAGCGTCTTTTATTGCAGCAATCGTTCTGCACATCAAATTTTTCGAATTTTTCGCTTCTTTACCAGCATTGTCTTTAAGCTTTTGGTCAATCACCGGAAACAACATTATGGCCGGAATTCCCAACTTTTGTGCCTCTTTCGCTTTCTTGACGATTCCATCAATTGAAAAGCGTGAAACATCTGGAAGTGATACAACTTTTTCTTCTTTATTTTTCCCTTCAATTACGAACATCGGCAAGATCAAATCGCTTGGCGTCAAAACATTTTGCGCAGTTAAATTGCGGATCCACGGCGCTTGGCGATTTCTTCTCAAACGTGTTTGCGGGAAAGTGCCAACAGAAAAATTTGTCATAATTGTTTGAAATTCGTATATTTGAAAATAGCTTGATGCGACAATTGCAACCTGAATAAAAAACTAATCAAAGCCGGTTTTAACTTCCATGAAAAATATTTTAGAAGAAATTTACCAACACAAACTTGTTGAAGTGCGCAATCGTAAAAAAGAGCTTTCCGTTCAGCAAATCTGCGAGCGCACTAAATGTTTGGAAAAACCTCGTGATTTTTTCGGCGCCCTTAAAGCCAAAGATTTTCGCAGCGAAGTTGGTTTGATTTGTGAAATTAAAAAAGCCTCGCCTTCTCACGGCTTAATTCGTCAAGATTTCGATCATTTACAAATTGCGCAAGATTACAAAACCGGCGGCGCGACTTGTTTGTCAATTTTAACTGACGAAAAATATTTCCAAGGCAGCAATCAATATTTGCAAGAAGTGCGTCAAAGCTGCGATTTGCCAATTTTGCGCAAAGATTTCATGGTTGATACCTACCAAATTTATGAAGCTAAAATGTTGGGCGCTGATTGTATTTTGTTGATCGTCGCCATGCTTGATGATCAAAAATTAGCCGAACTTGAGCAATGCGCTTTTGATTCTGGCTTGTCGGTTTTGATTGAAGTGCACAATGAAGAAGAATTGCAACGCGCATCAAAACTAAAAAGTAAGCTTCTCGGCATCAATAATCGCGATCTCAAAACTTTGAAAGTTGACGTAAAAACTTCATTACTGCTTTGCGAACAAGTGCCCGATGATTATGTTTTAGTTTCTGAAAGCGGCATCAAAGACACTTTGGACGTAAAATTATTGCAAGAAGCCGGCATCAACTGTTTCTTGATCGGCGAGCATTTTATGCGTCAAAAAAACATCGTTAAAGCAGTTCAAGATATTTTAAATTAAGCCTTATCGCAAATCGTTTACGATGATTTCTCAAAACTTATTGAGCCAAACTAAGTGGTTTTTTTAGTCGGTTTTATAGCACGAATATACATCTTAAACCCAAGAGCTGCAAGCACCGCGCGAAAAGTTGACAAAGTTGGATTACCTTTTTCTGACAACATTTCGTAAATATATTGGCGACTCAAACCCGTTTCTTTAGCAAGTTTTGTAATACCTTTAGCGGCGGCGGCTTGTTTTAGAGTAACAGATAAAAAATCATCATCTCCTGTTTCGATAAAATCTCTTAAGGCAAATCTAACACTTTGATTTACGAATTCGGAGTCTTCTTTCATCTTATCCAAAACGTAATCATTCCATTGCGGAAATGCTCTCCCGCTGCTCTTTATGCCACTTATTACTTTTTTGGTGATCTTTTTATTTTTTGTCATTTTTTAACTCCTCCCAAATCATTTTAGCTTTTTTGATATCACGCATTTGAGTAGCTTTATCTCCGGCCAAAATCAGCAAAATTACTAATTTATTTTCGTAAGCGAAATAGATCCGATAACCCGACGCATAATGTATTCTCAATTCAAAAACTCCGCCGCCAACATTTTCACAATCTCCAAATTGCCCTAGCTCAATTCTTCTCAATCTTTTGCGCACAATATTTTGAGTATTGTAATCCAGTTTTTCGAACCATTCTATGAATAAAGATCGACCAGATTTTGTTACGTAATATTGAATTTCTATAGCGGTTAAAATCATAAAATTGTGGTGAAATTATGGTGTGTCGTAAACTTAAATTTACTTTTTTACGATCAACGTAAATATAAATTTATGTCATGTATACACGACAAATTCCGCAATAGTCAAAACAAATTTTCATTGCTTGAAGATGAAGTTTTAAGAATTTAGAATCTGTCGGCGTTCCTTTAAATTCAAATATTCTGACATGTTCAAAATCGCAATCATTGGCAGACCAAATGTTGGTAAATCTACTTTATTCAACAAATTGGTTGGCAGAGCTTTCGCTATTACTGACGACACACCGGGTGTAACTCGTGACCGCAAAGAAGCTCGCGCCAAACTTGGGCCACTTGAATTTATGGCAATCGACACCGCTGGTTTGGAAAATCAGATCACCGACAAATCACTTGAAAAAAGAATGATGGAACAAACCGAAGCTGCAGTTGCCGATGCTGATTTGTGTTTGTTTGTGGTCGACGGCAAAGAAGGAATTACCAACAAAGATTATTTTTTCGCGCAATGGCTCAGAAAATTGGATAAAAAAACCATTTTACTTGCCAATAAATGTGAAAATTTAAACGAAGAAATTTTCGGCAGCGAATATTACAAATTAGGCTTTGGCAAACCTACAGCGATATCGGCTGAACATAAATTGGGCTTTGGTGATTTATATGAAAAAATCGCTCCCGATATCGAAGAATATGAAGCTAACTTCGCCGAAATCGAAAATGATGAAGATTCAGAAAAAGCGCCTTTGCAAATCGCCATTGTTGGTCGTCCAAATGCCGGTAAATCAACTTATCTCAACAAGGTTTTAGGCGAAGATCGTTTAATTACTGGCCCAGAAGCCGGAATTACCCGTGATGCAATTGCCATCAATTATGAATTTCGTGGTCAAAAAATTAAACTAATCGACACCGCGGGAATTCGTAAAAAAGCTAACGTAACGCAAAAACTCGAAAAGCTTTCAACCCTTGATAGCTTTCGCGCTATTCGCTTTGCACAAGTTGTTATTTTGTTAATTGACGCCAACTCTTTGCTTGATCATCAAGACATGGCTTTGGCTGGTGAAATTTTGAAAGAAGGCCGCGGGCTGGTTTTCGCGATTAACAAAATTGATTCGGTAAAAGGCGACAAAGAGATTTTTATGCGAGAAGTGCGCAAACAAATCCAATCTTTATTCGCTGAAATTGACGGTGCTGCGATTGTCGGCATCTCAGCACAAAATGGTTACAATGTCGAAAAATCGTTGGATTTCGCGCTACAAACTTACGCGCAATGGCAAACTTATTTGCCAACAACCAAGTTGATGGAATGGCTTAAAGACGCTGAATCTAAACATCCGCCGCGCCTTTTTAAAGGCAAAGCCATCAAATTGAAATATGCGACGCAAATCAAAAAACGTCCGCCAACAATTGCTGTTTTCACCAATCATATCAAACCTTTGGAAGGTGCTTATCAACGTTATTTAGTGAATCATTTACGTGAATATTTCGAACTCACAATGACACCAGTGCGTTTGATTTTCCGTAAAAGTGAAAACCCTTTTGCTGATAAAAAGGAAAAAACTTTCTCGAAAAAACTGCATGTTAGTAAGAAAAAATAACCAAATTTATGCTTAAAAAAATCGACAGCAAAAAAGTTTTCGGAGTGGCTTGTGACTTTGAAGTTAAAGGCTTCCCAGAAAAGTCAGAATTCGTTCCCGCAATTGATGAGAATTATCTTTTTGATCCAAAAACTACTTTGGCAATTTTAGCCGGTTTTACTTTCAACAGCCGCGTTTTAATTCAAGGAATGCACGGAACTGGCAAATCAACTCACATCGAACAAGTGGCTGCACGCCTTAACTGGCCTTGTTTGCGCGTTAACTTTGATTCGCAAATCACACGTCTTGATTTGGTTGGTAAAGATGTCATCAAATTGAAAAACGACAAACAAATTACTGAATTTCAAGAAGGCATAATTCCTTTCGCGCTTAGAAATGGCGTAGCCTTGGTTTTGGATGAATATGATGCCATCAAAACCGACGTTTCTTTCGTCATTCAACGTTTGTTAGAAGAAGAAGGCAAATTCGCGCTTTTGGAAGAAAATGAAATTATCACGCCACATAAAAATTTTCGTCTTTTTGCCACTTCCAACACACTTGGCGCTGGCGATGATTTAGGAATTTATCACGGCACTAACTTAATTAACCAAGCGCAAATGGATCGCTGGAATATCGTTGCCGCTTTGAATTATCTTAACGATGAACAGGAGTTAGCAATTTTGTTGAAAAAATTGCCGCATTTAAATTCGAAAGCGCATCAACAAACTGCCAAAATGATGGTGCGTATGGCGAATCTAAGTCGTGAAGCTTTCAAAAACGGCGATATTTCAACTTTGATTAGTTTACGAACTTTGATTTCTTGGGGCAAAAATATCGAAATTTTCGGCTCAGTCAAAACTGCTTTCACGCTGAGTTTTGCCAATAAAGTTATCGATGATGAAAAGTTAGTAATCGCTGAATTTTATCAACGCATCTTCGGCGAAGAATTACTGTAAATTATCTTTCTTGCTGATTGCTTTGGCTTTTATCGAAATCTTTGTCGAAACGCTGTTTCAAAGACTTCATTTCGTTGCCTTCTTTGTCAGTGATCTTGAAATTACCATCTTTTGTCACTGAAAAAGTTAAGCCATTTTTATCGCAAAATTCTTGCACTTTGCGGCGCTTTTCTTCTTCCATCAAAAGTTCTACGACAAGATCTTGCTGATTTTGTTTTTCCTTTTCTTGATCTTTTTGTTTCTCTTTTAACTTTTGATCTTGCTCGCGATATTGTGCTTCTTTGGCCTTGGCTTCTTGCTCCATTTTTTCCAACATCTCAATTTGAGCTTTCACGTCCAAAATATCAAAATCTCCGCTTGAATCTGCTGCGCTGGCATTGTCTTGATCTGAAGTCGAATTTTTTAAATCCTGTTTTTTACTCGCCAAAATCTGAGCGATTTTACCGTAACCTTGTCCCAAACCACCAAATATTGTTTTGCTCTCAACTGCCATATTAAATTTTACTCAAAGGATGATGTTTAAAGACCAATTCACGCAATTTGGAATCCAAAATATGCGTATAAATTTCGGTCGTCGAAATATTGCTGTGACCAAGTAACTCTTGCAAAACCCGCAAGTCAACTCCGTTGTTCAAAAGATGTGTCGCAAAAGAATGACGAATTACGTGAGGATGAACGCGTGACGCGTCAATTCCGACTTCGCGTGCCAGTTCTTTCAACATTTGATGTAATCTTTGGCGCGTCAAATGAGTATCTGCATCGGTAAAATCGCGTTTCCGCGCTTCGATATTTTTTTTGCTGGCGCGCACCGTTCCAACAAAAAGCCATTTGGAATTTTCGTTGCCCATTTTTTTACGCAGCTCCAAATACTCCATCAGCTTCAAAATCGCTGATTTATTGAGTGCGGCGATTCTTTCTTTACTGCCTTTGCCTTTCACGATCAAATAATTGCGCAGAGTTTTTTCACCATTTTCAGTAATTTCTTGAATCGCATTTATCGGCAAAGAAACTAATTCTGTAACGCGTAAACCCGCAGAATACATCACTTCCAGCATGCACGACAATTTCACGCCGAATTCTGATTTGTCGCGATTGACAAAATCGAGCAACTTAAAAACTTCTTCTTCTGTTAAAAATTTCGGCAACTTTGCTTCCCGCTTCTGACCTTGTAAATACACAGCCGGATTTTCGCTGACCAAATTCTCGCTTTCCAAAAAACGGTAAAAATTTTTCAAACATGAAATTTTACGACTAACTGACGCAGCGCGAAGATCTTGCTGATGCAAATCGTAAATATAATCGCGCACATCTTCTTTCGTAACTTTGAGCAACTTGATTTGTTTGGGTGCAAGAAAGCGATGAAAAAGCTCTAAATCTTTTTGATAAGACAAAATTGTGTTTTGCGACAAGCCGTCTTCCGCGCGAATTTTATCAAGAAAATTGGCAATTAGTGGATCGACAATCGCGACGTTTTTTTTCACAAATTATTTTTCTTCTACGAATTGTTCTTCAAATTCTTTTTCTTGAGGTTGGCAAATGTTGATCTTGTTCTTGATATCAACATCAACGGTAACATTTTTTTGCGGAATTTTGGTATCAGCACTAAAAATAAAAACAAATAACGCCAGCATCACGAAAAGACTAACCCACAACACAATATATTGCATGGCAGCGATCACTTTATTTTCAGTTGAGTAAAGAGGCATTTTTGTAATTAAAACTTGTGGAAAGGCACTTTTGAATTAGAAAACGCGGCGCAATTTATTTCCAACCTTCCTATTTGCAACAAATGCTAAAAAACTTTACCGTTTTTTTTAGTCTAATCTCGCTGCTTTTTGTCCAAAGCAGTTTGGCGAGCAATTCTGCTCCTTCTCTAATTCGTGATGCCGAAACAGAAAAGTTTCTGCGCGAATTATCGCATCCAATCTTTGTATCTGCCAATTTAAATCCGGAAAATATTTCGCTTTACATCATCAATGACGATTCGATCAACGCCTTTGTTTCTGGCGGTCAGAATGTTTTTGTAAATACTGGTTTAATTAGAAAATATTCCACTCCCGATACTTTAATTGGCGTAATTGCACACGAATCCGGACACATTGCCGCCGGACATTTAGCGCGCAACAAAGAAGGCGCGGAAAGTGCGGAAAGCGCCATGTTATTGAGTTATTTGCTTGGAATTGGTGCAGCTCTTGGTGGATCGCCCGACGCGGCAATGGCTTTGATTTTAGGCGGCTCGCAAAGCGCCAATCGTCTCTACATGAAATATACGCGCGGACAAGAAGAAGCGGCGGACAATCACGCCATCGAATATTTGCAAAAAATGCAATATCCCGCCGATGGTTTGGTAAAGTTGTTGGAATTTTTCCAACGCGAAATGTTGGGATATCAAGGTGAAATTGATGAATATTTATTGTCGCATCCCGTCAGTAAGAAAAGGGTCGATCTTATCAAAGCGCGCACTGTTGGTTGGAATTTTTCTGACCAAAAAATTAACCAAAACCTTCAACCACAAATGGATCGCGTCTTGGCTAAACTTGAAGGTTTTATGGAAAAACCCGACGTCACGCTGGCAAAATATCGCTACAAAAATGACGAAACTTCTAACTACATCAAATCAATCGCTTTCTTTCGCAAAGGCGAAATCAAAAATTCTTTGCAACTGCTCGACAACATCATTGAAAAAAATTCTAAAACCACTTTGCAATCTCATTATAATTCTTCGGAACTCGGATTTTTGTATGAGTTAAAAGGCCAAATTTTATTTGAATCCGGACAAATTGATGCCGCAATTTTGGCTTACGACAAAGCAATAAAAATGCTGGAAGAACGCGATGCTGCGCAAGCTAAAGTTGCTTTTGGCGCTGCTATTTTAGCGTTAACAGAAAATGATACAACTTTAGTGCAGCTTGCAATTAAGCGCTTTGGTGAAGCTTTGAAATTTGAAAATAGCAACCCGCTGCTGATGCGCAATATCGCTCTCGCTTACAACAAATTAGGCAAAGAAGGTGAATCTTTATTGGCGTTGGCACAATTTAACTGCATGATCGGAGAAAAAGACAAATGCAGCAAATATGCCAAACAAGCCAAAACCAAACTGAGCAAATCCGCTAAATCAGAATTGTTGCAAGCCGATGATCTAATTGATGGCGTCAAACAAGATGACAAAAAAGATCACTGATAATTTAACACGTCCTTAGCTCGAAGGGATAAAAGACAAATTTAACCAACGCTATTCATCAAACTTTGAATACGACGCGAAAAATCTTTAGCGTCTTTGATTGGTTCGTCTTCAACAACGCAGGCCAAGTCAAACAAAGTTTGGATTGTGTCTTGCACTTGTACTTTTTTGTCGTCTTTGAGGTAATCCAAATTCAGCGATTTTACGATTTTATTGTCCGGATTAATTTCCAAAATTTTTGCGGTCGCCGCTTGAATTTGCTTTTGCTCCAGCAAGAAACGCTCAAGACGAATATCCATCGAACCAGCGTCAACGGCCAAACACACCGGCGAGTTCGTCAATTTTTTCGACAAGCGCGCTTCTTTGATTTTATCGCCCAAAGTTTCTTTGATGAATTTAATCAAACCTTCAAATTCCGCTTCTTTAGCGTCTTTGATTTCTGGTTCCGACTTTTTATTTTCGTCTTCTTCCGCTTTTTCTTCCGGCTTTTTGTCGATATCTTTCAAATCAACATCGTGACGATTAATTGAGCAGAATTCTTTCTCCTTGTAAGGCAGCGCAACTGTCACCCAAAACTCGTCAACCGCGTCAGTTAAAAATAAAACTTCGACATCTTTTTCTAAAAACGCTTCGAGTTGCGGCGACGATTTAGCTTTTTCAACCGATTCTGCAGTTAAGAAATAAATCTTGTCCTGACCAATTTTTACGCGATCCAAATATTCGGCTAAACTGATCAATTTGTCTGGCGATTTTGACGAATAAAAACGACAAACTTCGAAAATTTTCTCACGAAATTCCGAAGATTCGCAAAGTCCTTCTTTTAAAACCGCACCGAAATTATTCCAAAATTTCAGATATTCTTCTTCGTTGTCATTGGCTTTTTTCTTGAGCTCAGACAACACTTTATTGACCACCGATTTTCTGATTTTATCCAAAACCAAATTATGCTGCAGATTTTCGCGGCTGATATTTAGTGGCAAATCATCGGAATCAATAAGCCCGCGCAAGAAGCGCATATTGGCTGGAACCAAACTTAAATCTTCGGAAATAAAAACTTTTTTGACGTAAAGCTTCACCGAAGTTTTGCGATCAGGATGGAACAAATCAAACGGCTTCATGCTTGGAATAAACAACAAATTGGTGTAGCTCACCAAACCTTCCACATTGTTGTGAATTGTCATGAAAGGCTCGCCCGGTAGGTGCGAAATATGTTTGTAAAAATTTTGATATTGCTCGGCCGTGATTTCATCTTTCGATTTTTTCCACAAAGCGGAAGCAGAATTTAGCGTCTCAATTTTGGCGCCGGCTTCTAAATTTTCTGGGATAAATTCGATTTTGAAATTGATGTGATCCGAGTAAGTTTGTACCACGTGTTTAATGTGGAAACGATCAAGAAAATCGTCAGTTGTTTCGTCTTTTAAGTGCAAAATAATTTTTGTACCGCGTTCGAAATTTTCGTCATAATCTGCTACTGCAAAATTGCCCGCACCTTCTGATTCCCAAGCGAAACTTTTGTCAGAATCAAATTTACGCGAGATCACTTCGACTTTATTGGCGATCATAAAACTCGAATAAAAACCCACACCAAATTGGCCGATCAACTGCACATCTTTTTGTTTATCTCCCGTCAGAGATTTGATAAAATTTTCGGTTCCTGAACGGGCGATTGTTCCTAAATTTTGGATTAAATCTTCACGGTTCATCCCAATTCCGTTGTCACGCAAAATCAGCTGTTTCTTGGCTTTGTCGGTTGTGATCGTAATTTTTAATTCTTCATCGGCTTGCAAAATATTCGAGTTTTGCGCCGACAAATAACGCAATTTATCGCAAGCATCTGCGGCGTTAGAAATCAATTCACGAAGCGCTACATCTTTGTTAGTGTAGAGCGAATTGATCATCAAATTCAAAACTTTACCGACTTCAACGTCGAAATTAAATTGTTGTTGGTTGCTCATATTACAAATAAATTAAGATTTTTTTTAGAATTTGCCGTGATAGATATGGAACGCTTACACACCTTTCAAGAGTACAACTTTTTACAAAATGGAAAATAATTCTAACCCTTCTGCCAACATAGTAATTCGCGTTGATGGTAGCGTTCGCCCTAGAAGTAATAGTGAAGCAACTGTAGCAACTGTTCAGGATGATTCTACTCTATCATCATTTTCATCTTTTAGCAGCAGTTCTGAAACGCAAACTACTAAAACAACTTCAGTTGAAAATACTAACGAATCTTTGTCCAAAGCTGCGAGCATTATAAGCCCTGTAAACGCTACAGGATTGCTTTCTCCGCAACAAACTCAACACCAAAAATGACAATTTTTAGAATATTAATCTTCCTTGCAGCGTTACTTCTAAATTATGCTGCTCAGGCTCAAGATACTCGTGAGATCAGTACTGCACCACGTGAAATTTACGGCAATCAAACTGCCGAAATCGGTATCAAAATTGGCAATGGCGGCGCTGGTCCGACTGGAATTATCCGTGCTTTAGCCGAGGATTATTTAAAAATGACTGACGCAAAATATTCCATCGCTTGGTATCAAGACATCAGCGTCAACGCTTTGCAACAATTGCGCAACGAAGTGATCGACATTGCTTTGGTTTATGAAAAAAACCAAGGTGAGGAAGCCCAGAAACAAGGCTGGGCAACTAATTACACGCCAGTTTTTAACGACCATTTTTTGATTATTGGTCCAAAGTCTAATCCGGCACAAATTGAAAAAACTGATCCGCTGAATCACGCTTTCAAAAAAATCGCTTATTTAGGTAAAGAAAGATCCGCTCCTACTTTTATTTCGCGCGATGACAATTCCGGCACCAATATTCGCGAGCAAACAATTTGGAAAATGATCAATCTAAAACCGTGGCAAGAAGAAAAGAATTGGTACGTCAAGCAACATGTTTTCCCACAGCAAGCTTTAATTTACGCTGATCAAAACTCGCTTTACACAATTACTGATTACGGAACTTTTTTGTCGAATAAATCACAGCTAAAAAATTCACAGATTTTAATCAAAAGTGGAAAGTTATTGATAAACCCTTGTTTTGCCTTGCTTGGACGCAATCCCTCGCGTGAAGCCAAAAACTTTTTGGATTATCTAAAAAGTGAAAGAGCGCAAAATTTGATTGCCGATTTTGGAAAAGATAAATTCGGCGGCAAAGCTTTGTTTACTAAGACTGATCAAGAAGAATTTTAAGATACGAAAATTTTCGATTTTAACTCGATAAATTTTTCACGCACAATTTGATCAAACTGTGATAGGTCAACCGGACCAACAATATCATGCATGGAAGTCACTCCGAAATCTTTTATTCCACACGGCACGATATTATTAAAACCAGACATTTCAGGGTTAATGTTGATAGCGATGCCGTGATAGCTGACCCACTTTTTCAGCTTGATACCAATCGCGGCAATTTTTTTCTCAACACCATTTTCATCAACTACCCAAATTCCAACACGACCTTTACGAATCTCGCCTTTGATGTTGTAATGCGCCAAAATTGCGATCACCCAATTTTCTAAAAACTCAACAAATTTAGAAACGTCTGGCGCTTGCGGCGCGAAGAAACTTTTCAAATCCAACATGGCATAAATAATTTTCATACCCGGACAATGATAAGTATATTTACCGCCGCGATTAGTTTGATAAATCGGGATATCTGTTTTATTGAGCAAATCTTCTTCTTTGGCGCTGACGCCGGCGGTGTAAACTGGGTAGTGTTCTAGTAGCCAAATCATTTGCGATTCTTCACCAGCAATAATTTGGTCAACACGATTTTGCATAAACTGAAGCGCGTCTTCAAAATGCACCAACTCTGAACTATTATGCCAATTAATTTCTGACATCGATGAAATTTGGTTTGTTGGAATGTTATTAAACTTTGTCTTCATTTATTGGAGCGCTTACAGAATAAGAATTGGAGAAGAGTTTGATACTTTAAAAAAATCAAATTCCCAAGGATGACTTTTATCTATAAAATCAATGTCATATTTATTTTTCACTTTTGATCGAATCAACAGACTTTATTTTTTAGTAAAAATCTTCTCTTAGTAGTGAACCGAACTTGCCTTTTGAATCATTTTCTCCATTGTTAAAACCACCATTATCAGCACCCTATATCACTAATTTAGATCAAAATGACCACTCAATATTTTGAAATTCTTGGAAACATTTTTAAAGAAAAAATCGCTGCAATATTAGAAAGCGATCAGGCAAAACTTGAGCGTATTTATGAAAATGAAACTAAATCTGAGTCAGTAGTCAAACAGCAAAAAGAATCTTTGGGAGATAAATTAACGAAAGCCTACAACACTCTTTGTTTTGAACTAAAAAGAGAAAGAATCTTAGGATTACGCGATGAAAACTTATTAATTATCAGTTTCGATCTAATTCTTTTTTATCTAAACCCGGAGAACAGTAAAGATACAACAACCGAACCTCCTTTTTGCAAAGAATTTGCCAAAAATTGTATAAATTTTTCTCAGCTCAGACAAAACAATAGCTTTGAAAATCTTTACTGCGAAAATTTAGAAGAGCTAGTAAGGCATGTACAAACTAATCTTCTCATCAATTTAGAATTAAGAGATTACCTGAAAGTTGATGAGTATCTTTTGTGTTGCTCTGAAGCATCACAAAAAACAGAAAAAACACTTGTTGACCAGATATTATCTCAATCTTTTCTTCGCCAACAAGAACTTCTAATCCAAGAAGATCTTTGCCAAAGACTCATCAAACAAGAATTCGTCCGCCAAGAATATTTGGCCAGCATCACAAAAAGTAGCAGAGAAGACGAAGAAATGTCTCAAATCTTCGAGGCAAAAGTAGCTAATGATTACGAAAGAACCGAAGAAAAGCTCTTAGCTGATAAATTTGAAAACGCGGTAAAAATGCCGAAATCCATTTTAAAAGTTTCTAAATCTTCAGCATTCTCACCTCTACAAAAAAAATCAGAAGCACACCAAGGAGAATCAAAATGATCGGCAAATTACGTGGTATTATTGACTCAATCACTGAAGATAAATGCATAATTGACGTTAACGGCGTTGGTTACGTAGTTTTTATTTCAGCAAAATGCGCCGCTGAATTGCGTTTAATTAACAGCGACCAACCAATTTCACTGATCATCGAAACTGCGGTGAAAGAAGATGCAATCGAACTTTACGGCTTTACTTCTGAAATCGAAAAAACGTGGTTTTTAGAACTTACCAAAGTGCAAGGTGTTGGCAATAAAATGGGCCAAAAAATTTTGAGCGCTTTGACAATTCAAGATTTAGCCAAAGCTTTAGTTTCATCTGACATTAAAACATTCTCGAGCATTTCTGGAATTGGGCCAAAACTAGCTTCGCGCATTACTACCGAATTAAAAGATAGTCCAAAAAAACTCGGGATTGACATTGGTTTTGATGTTAAACAATCAGTCAGCGACAAAAAAATTGCTGGCAATCAAATCGCTGTCGATGCTCTTTCTGCTTTGGAAAATCTTGGTTACAAAAAGCACGATTGCTTGAAAGTAATCGATTATCTAAGCGAGGCCAACCCGCAAATAACTTTGGAAAATTTGATTACCCAATCGCTACGCGAACTCAGCAAAAATAAATTTTAGCAATGTCAAAAAACGAAAACTTAAACCCTGAAAAGCTAGAATTAGAACGTAATGACAATGTTTTGCGTCCTAATTTTTTGGCTGATTTTTTGGGTCAAGAAAAGTTGAAAGAAAATCTCAGCATCTTCATTCGCGCTGCTAAAAACCGCGGTGAGGCTTTAGATCACGCTTTATTTTACGGCCCACCGGGTCTTGGCAAAACTACACTAGCGCAGATTATTGCTCACGAACTGGGTGTCGGCTTCAAATCTTCCGCCGGCCCAATAATTTCAAAATCAGGCGACTTAGCCGCAATTCTCACCAACTTGCAAGAAGGTGATGTGTTGTTTATTGATGAAATTCACCGTTTGAACAAAAACGTCGAAGAAGTGCTTTATTCCGCGATGGAAGATTTCAAGCTCGATATAATAATTGGCGAAGGGCCGGCCGCTCGCGCTATCAAAATTGATTTACCGAAATTCACTTTGGTCGGTGCTACCACCAGAATCGGACTTATCGCCAATCCGCTGAAAGATCGTTTCGGCATTCCGTTGCGCCTTAATTTTTACGCTGATTCAGAACTTGAGCAAATTTTAATTCGTGACGCTAAAATTTTAGGAATTGAAATTGAAAAATCCGCCGCCGCTGAAATTGCCAAAAGATCGCGCGGCACACCAAGAATTGCGATTCGTTTGTTGAAAAGAGTCCGAGATTTCGCATCTGCAATTAACAAAAAGCTTGTCACTTTTGAAATTGCCGACAATTCACTCAAGCGTCTAGAAATCGATTCTGCTGGACTTGATTCTTCAGATTATCGCTATTTAAAATTTATTGCTGAAAATTATCGTGGCGGACCAGTTGGAATAGAAACGATTGCAGCAGCTATAGGAGAAGAAAAAGATTCAGTTGAAGATACCATCGAACCTTTTTTAATTCAGAAAGGATTTATAGAAAAAACACCTCGCGGTCGAATCTTGACCGACAATGCTTTTAAACATTTAGGATTAAAATGAAAGAAAACCCAAATAGAGCAATACAAGAAAATACTGGCGAGATATTATCCCAAAATCAAGGTAGCAGTATTGATGGTAATGGTAATGGTAAAAATACCGAAACCAAACCTTCAGAAGAAGAAGAAGAAGTGCCGCATGAAATTTATTTTTCAGACTCAATTTCCGTAACCAGCGATATTACGCTTGATATTGATGACTCTTTGATTCTTGGAGGAGAAACATTCCCAAACAAAACCGGTAATGAAAATACTTTGTTGACAGAAGTTCAAGATTCAGAACCTGTACAACCAAGAACACCAGAAAGAATACCTCCATCGATAAAAGTAAACATCTCGAAAATAGTCCAAAGCGGTATGTATTATCTAGGAATTAGTTGGAAAGAAGCCGCAAAAACTGACAATATGATTTTATTGTCACCTTCTTACTCTTACAAATTAAGCAATAACTCTCGTGAGATTTCTTGCTATCCTCCGAGAATGACTGTCGCCGTACCAGCAGATTGTGATTTCGATTACAGCAGAGATTTGCATACTATTTTGCTTCAATCCATAGAAAGAGCTGATGCTAAGTTAAAAGCTAGTGGAGAAACTATACTAAACGATGATGAAGTAGGCTTCGCTATTATGGCAGCTGTAAAATTTAATAATTTCAAATCATCTAAAAGAGAATTAATAGAAAACACTTATTCGGCAATAAAAGGAGCAGAATCTTTAAACTTAACTCACGATCCGGAAAAATTCTTCGAAAAAGGATTATTACTATCACAAAGTTTCAAAGAATGTGCTCAAGAAAAAGGCATTTATAGCGGTTACAATAGAACCACTAGCTTAGACATGACTTTAGGTAGAATTCATCCGGACTTTGCTCAAACGTTTCTTGCGGAAAAATTTGAAACTTTAATCCATCAAATTGATCTAATAAGTGCGTTAGATGTTCCGAAACAATCTTTAAAAAACCCCATAGTAAGAAAATTATCAAAAGAGCCAATGCTTCCGATACATGCCACAAAATAAAATTTTGTTAATCATCACCGGATCAGTTGCCGCCTATAAAGCGATGGATTTGTTGCGCTTGCTCAAAAAACAAAATTTTGATGTTACCTGCATTTTAACCAAAGCCGCGCAGCAATTTATTACGCCACTTCTGGCTTCAAGCTTGTCGGGCAATAAAACTTACAATGAACTTTTTGACAGCTCCGATGAACTAGGAATCGAACACATAAATCTTTCACGCCAAAATGATTTGATTGTAGTCGCGCCAGCAACCGCTGATTTTATTGCCAAAATTGCCAATGGTTACGCTGATGATTTGGCGTCGAATGTAATTTTGGCTGCCAATAAAAAAATCATCATTGCGCCAGCGATGAACGAAAAAATGTGGGACAACAGCGCCACTCAAAATAACATCGCGAAAGCTGTACAATCCGGTGTTTTAATGGTTGAACCAGAATCTGATATTTTAGCCTGTGGCGAAATTGGTGTTGGAAAAATGGCTGCACCAGAAAAAATCTGCGAAAAAGTTTGCGATTTTTTCGCCAATCAAAATCGCTTAAACGGCCAAAAAATCTTGATTACTGGTGGCTCAACAATTGAAGCAATCGACCCTGTTCGTTTCATTGGCAATCACTCTTCTGGCAAACAAGCAATTGCGATTGCTCAAACTCTTCACGAAATGGGCGCTGATGTCACTTTCATCGCCGGCAATATTCGCGAAAAAATTGCGCTGCCGCAGCACAAAATAATCAGCGTTAAAAGTGCCGTAGAAATGTTTGATGCAGTTCAAAATAATTTAGCTGGAAGCAATGTTTTTATAGCTTGCGCTGCCGTTGCTGATTTCCGCGTTAAGAATTACTCAACCCAAAAAATCAAAAAATCCGCAAGCAGTTCTGTAACCTTAGAATTAGAACCAAATCCCGACATTTTGCAATTTGTCGGCCAAAATACTAATCGCCCTGCTTTGGTGATTGGTTTTGCAGCTGAAAGCGAAAATCTGGAAAATTACGCACGAGACAAATTACACAAAAAAAATTGCGATTTGATCGTCGCTAATAACATCGAAAATGGCGCAATTTTTGGATCAAAAAACACACAAGCTTTGTTTATCACAAAAGATCAAACACAAGATTTAGGCAAAATTTCCAAAACGCAGCTCGCCAAATTACTGGCCGAAAAAATCATGCAAAACAGCCAAACTTAATGCAAATTTCCTGCAAAAATTGACGCTCTTGTCCAGACAATATTTCTGAAAATTTTTGCCAAATTTCTTGATGATAATTCCGCAGCCATTTTTTTTCGGGATAAGTCAACATTTTAAAATCAATCAAAGCAGCATCAATTGGCGCTAAAGTCAGCGTTTTGAAGTGCAGAAATTTCACATCGAACTCTTCCACCAATAATAAATTTTCAATACGAATGCCATATTCGCCGTTTTTGTAAAATCCCGGTTCGTTAGAAATAATCATGCCTGGCAAAAGCTCTTGGTAATAACGCTTGCTTACACCGCACGGCCCTTCGTGAACCGACAAAAAACTGCCCACGCCGTGACCAGTTCCGTGATCATAATCCAAACCAGCTTGCCATAAATGTTGCCGCGCCAAAACGTCAAGTTGCGCGCCAGTTGTGCCTCGCGGAAATTTAGCGCGAGCAAGCGCGATATGACCTTTCAAAACGCGAGTGAAATTTTCGATCATTTCCTCACTTGCTTTGCCAATTGCTAAAGTTCGCGTGATGTCGGTTGTCGCGCAAAAATCTTGGGCCAAATATTGGCCGCCAGAATCGATCAAATAAAGCGAATCGCCGCTGATTTTTTTGTTAGTATGTTCGTTAGCGCGATAATGAATTATAGCGCCGTTGCTGCCAAAACCGGAAATCGCCGCGAAAGATTCATAAAGAAACGCCGGATTTTCTTGTCGCAATTGCAATAATTTTTCCGCGGCACTGATTTCATCAACTTCATCGCAATTTTTTAACCAACACAAAAAGCGCGTAACCGCCAACCCATCAATTTCATGGGCTTTAATCGCACCCAGAATTTCCGCTGAATTTTTACGTGATTTCGCCAGTTCAATTGGGTCAGTTTTATTGATTATTTCGCTGCCGTTTTTTTGCAGAAAGCTGTAAAGCCAATGGTTTGTAGTCGACAAATCGATTTGTACTTTTCCTAAATTTTGCAAACGCGCTGTAAAATTTTGCGGCACGACAAATTCCACATCTTTTAGCTGGTCTGTCGCTGCAATATTTAAGCGATTTGACTCAGCAAAAATTTCAACTTTACCGTTTTTATACAAAATAGCGTAAGCCAGCAAAAGCGGCGTGAATTCTATGTCGGCAGCACGAAGATTAGTTAACCAACACAGATTTTCTGGTTTGGTAATAATTTGGGCATCAGCTTGCAAAGATTGTAAAATCGTGGCGCGTTTGGCTTGCGAATCAACACCAACTGCTTGCGAACTTAAGGAAAAAATTGTTGATTTTGGTGACTTAGGACGATTTTGCCAAATTTGATCAACTGGGTTAGAATCAAGCAAAACAAGGTTTGCACCCATTTTTTCACAAGCTTTGACAAAATTTACGCTCACTAATTTGGCGTCAATTGCCAAATTTATTTCGCCGCTGCAATTCTCTGAAATCCACGCCAAAACTGACTTCTCAGCCATATTAAAAATTTCAAATTCCTGCAAATCTAACTGATTCTTGGCCTGCAAAGTATAACGTCCGTCGGTGAAAAAATATGATTTATCCTGCCCAAAAATCACAGTCGCGTTCGACCCGTTAAAACCAGTTAAATACTCGATTCTCTTTTCACTTTCTGGCAAATATTCCGAAAAAAACTCATCAGAATTTGGCAAAAGAAAGAAATTGATTTTTTGCTCTTTTAAGAAATTTTTGATTCCACTTAACATTTTAACACCAATTTTTACCTAAACGAAATTTTTACGCCGACTGTGGCAAACGATTTTAGTTTGGTATGACACCAATTTAAACACCATAAATGCCAGAAATTAGCCGTTTTTTTGGGATTATTATTCATATGTATTTCAATGAACATAATCCCCCACATTTTCATGTAAAATATAACGATTACCGCGCCAAAATTGATATTGAAACTTGCGGAATAATCGACGGACATTTACCACCAAAAGTGTTAGCACTTGTCGTGGAATGGGCCAGTATCCACCAAGAAGAATTGCTCAAAAATTGGTCAGATTTACTCTTGGAAGGAAAGTTCAACAAAATTAATCCATTGGAATAATATGCATTACGTAATCAACGCTTCTTACGTCAAAGATTACAAAATCCATCTGGTTTTTAACGATCAAAAGTCCGGAGTTATTGATCTGAAAAATACCATCCTTTCTGATCATCGCTTAATTTTTCAAGAGTTGAAAGATCCGCAAAAATTTAAAAACTTTAAAGTTGATGCCGATACAATCGTGTGGAATAATGGCCTCGATTTAGCTCCAGAATTTTTACACGATTTATTTCTCAAACAGCAAAAAAATGACAAAAAATAAAACCGCTTACTCGTGCCAAAATTGCGGCGCTGTACATTTTAAATGGGCTGGAAAATGCCCCGATTGCGGTGCGTGGAACAGCTTCGTTGAAGAATTTGCCGAAGGCGGAAATTCACATTTTACACGCATTTCCGATGACAAAAAATCGGCCAAAAAAGCTGATGGCAAAAAGCTAGAACTGGTTAAGTTAAATGGCGAAGCTCAAGATTTTCCACGCATTCAAGTTGGTATTAATGAACTTGATCGCGTTTTAGGCGGCGGCTTGGTGCAAGGTTCTGTTGTTTTGATTGGCGGCGATCCCGGAATTGGTAAATCAACTTTGCTTTTACAAACTGCCGAAAGCTTGGCCAAAAAAAAGGTCAAAATCATTTATATTTCTGGCGAAGAATCAGTCGATCAAGTGCGTCTGCGCGCCAAGAGAATGGGCATCGATCAAGATTCAATCGAAATGGCTTCAACCACTAACGTTGGCGAAATTGTATCGTCAATTCAAGCTGGAAAACAACCAACTGTTGTTGTGATTGATTCTATCCAAACCATGTTTTTGGACGAACTCAACTCCGCTCCGGGCACAGTTTCACAAGTGCGCGCCGCAGCCGGTGAACTTACAATTTTTGCTAAAAAAAGTAACATAACCTTGTTGATTGTTTCGCACGTAACCAAAGACGGCCAAATCGCCGGCCCGAAAGTTTTAGAACATATGGTCGACACGGTTTTATATTTCGAAGGCGAAAAAGATTTAAGTTTCAGAATTTTACGCGCGCAAAAAAATCGTTTCGGCGCCGCTAACGAAATCGGCGTGTTTGAGATGAACGAAATCGGCTTGTCGGAAGTTTCAAACCCAAGTGAACTTTTTTTAACTTCTTACGATCGCGAAACTTCGGGATCAGTTGTTTTTGCTGGCGTTGAAGGCAGTCGTCCAATTTTAGTTGAAATTCAAGCTTTGGTGTCGCCGAGTTTCATTCCAACTCCGCGCCGCGCTGTTGTTGGTTGGGATTCCAATCGTTTAGCGATGATTATCGCCGTTTTGGGTAATCGCTTCGGCCTAAATTTGTTCGACAAAGAAGTTTATCTAAACATCGTTGGTGGTTTGAAAGTGGAAGAAACCGCTGCTGATTTAGCCGTGGCTTGCGCCTTGATTTCAGCCGCTCGCGACATTGCTTTACCGTCGAATACTATTGCAATTGGCGAAATTGGTTTGTCTGGCGAAATTCGTATGGTTAGCAATTTGGAAGGTCGTTTGAAAGAAGCTGCCAAGCTTGGGTTCAAGAACTGCTTGATTCCGAAAGCTAATGAGAAAAATAAAAATTTTAGTAATTTGAAAAAATCTTTAGCCGAACTAAATTTACAAACTGTTAGTCACGTTCGTGATCTCGCCAAAATTTTTAAAAAAAATTAAAATGAAAAAATTATTCGCTATTACCGCTTTATCTTTTGTCTTGGCCTCGCAAGCTTTATCTGCTGATGCTGAATATTTAGTGCAAATTAAAGATCATAAATTTTCACCAGAACAAATCGAAATTCCGGCTAACAAAAATTTCAAATTGGTGATCGAAAATTTGGATAAAACTTTGGAAGAATTTGAAAGCGACGACTTACACAAAGAAAAGCTGGTCAACGCTGGCAAAAAAGTTACGATTCCGGTAAGTGCCTTGAAAGCTGGCGAATACAAGTTCTACGGCGACTTCCATCAAAAAACTGCTCAAGGAAAAATTATTGTAAAATAGTTTAATCCGTTCGCGAAATCTCGTTAGATTAAACTTCAAAATTAATCTAACGAGTCGACTTCTTACTGCTCAATTTCGGTAGTTTCGACAACTTCTTCTTCATCTTCTGGAAAGCTCAAAATAATTTGATCAACCACTGCCGCAGCAATATTTTCTGTAGTATCAACCAGATCTTTAGCTTTATTTGCAATTGCCTCGCTGCTTTTTTCATCACGCAGAAAAGCACTAACTTGCGCTGTTAAATCAGCGATCGACTCAATCATAACGCAAGCTTGCGTGGTTTCTAATTTTTGATAAACTTCTTTGAAATTGAAAACGTGACGACCAGAAATAACCGCACAATTCAATTTGATTGGCTCGTAAGGATTGTGTCCGCCGACTTCGATTAAAGAACCGCCTAAAAATGCGAAATTACTCAAACGATAAAAAGTGCCAAGTTCGCCTAAAGTATCGGCCAAGTAAAGTTCCGTACTTTGCGTAATCGCAGAATTTTGACTTCTTTGACTAAACGGTAAATCACCAATCAAATTCTTGATCTCGTTGGCGCGATTGGGATGACGCGGCACCAAAATTGTCAACAAATCAGGAAATTCTTTTTTCAACTCACGATGCGCCGCAATAACAATTTCTTCTTCACCCTTGTGAGTGCTTGCTGCCAACCAGAATTTACGATTAGCAATTTGCTCTTGTAAAATTTGCAACTGCTCAAAATTACACGATAAATCGCGTGCTTGCGACTTCAAGTTTCCTAAAAATAGAACTTGGTTTTTAGTCAAAGCAGCAAAGCGTTTTTGGTCTTCTAAACTTTGTGCAAAAATTTGGTTAAAATAATCAAAAATATTGAATCCTAAAGCTGTAGCAATGTTCCATTTATTAGCCGACTTTTGCGATATGCGAGCATTAATCAAAAACACCAAAGATCCTAAAGCACGAGACTCCGCAATCAAATTTGGCCATACTTCCGACTCAACAAACAACGAAGCACAAGGTTGCCAATATTGTAAAAAACTTCTGACGCAAAATAGTGAATCTACGGGCAAATATTGATGAATAACGCGACCAGAAAATTCTGGCAATTTTGCCGCAACTGTTGCCGCTGAAGTAACAGTCGTAGTTGTAAATAAAACAGTAACTTCTGGCAATTTTTGCAAAATTTCATCAACTAAAACGAACGAAGAATTAGTTTCACCAACGCTAACAGCATGAATCCAGAAAACTAAACCTTGCGGACGTTCTTGAGTTGGTTTGCCAAAACGTTCTTTTAAACGATTCTTATCTTCCTTTTTTTTGTAAACGCGAAAGATCAAATAAAGCTCAATAATTGGGTAGAGAACAATTGAGAGTAAGCGGTATAATAACATTGCTTCTAAAATCCTCCGGCAGATTTGATAAAAAATTTCTTCAATTTTGGTATTTTATTGACCAAGCCAATTCCCAAATTTCGTGCCAAATTTATGGAGAAACTTTTGGTTTCAAAAAGTGAATTTAATATGTCGGTTGCGATCAACATTTTCTTAGCTTCACGACGTGCTTTTTTATTATATTCTTTGATCAAATTTTCTGCAGAAATATCAAAACCGCTGTTCAAACTTTCTTGCACTAATTGGCATAAAATTTTGATTCCAGTAATTGCCAAATTAAAACCCTGGCCAGCAATTGGATGCACACCAGCAGCAGCATCACCGATTAATAACATTTTTTCGTGATAGAACTTTTCAGCTTCAATCAAAATTAATGGGTAAGAAAATTTTTCTGAAATTACGCTAATTTTTCCTAAACAATTTTCAGTTTTT
This sequence comes from Alphaproteobacteria bacterium, assembly GCA_021151765.1. Lineage (GTDB taxonomy): Bacteria > Pseudomonadota > Alphaproteobacteria > Rickettsiales > UBA1997 > UBA2645. Next base: position 99,663 of record JAGKWR010000003.1, on the reverse strand, counting down.
TTAGTAAGTTGATGAATAAAATTTTCGTCATCAAGCGACATAACTAGCTGCGCCGTTTCATCAGAAGAAATCCACACGATAGAAGATTGATGCGGATTTTTCAGCGGCAAAATTGCCAACGGGCCACCCGGTAAAAACTTTTCGTGAGCAATATTTTCGTGAGGCAATTGATGCGAAATATTAAAAACAATAGCAGTTTGATGATATTTTTTTTGCGTCGTGTGAATTTGATAAAGATCGCGCAGCCTAGAAAAACGGCCATCACAAGCTAATAATAATTTTCCGCTAATTATTTTTTCGTCATCCAACTTCACTTTTACAACGTCACCAAAATTAATTTCTTCGTAAGAATTTGGCGAAAAAACAGTGATATTTTTATGCTCTAAAATGCGATTACGCAGCGCATTGTGAATATGATAATTCTCAATAATTTGACCAAGCTGTCCGTGTTGCGGATCAACTTCAAAGCCAATAAAATCAAGGAAAAAAGGTGATTTGTAATCAGTGATTTTAATGTCAGCAATTTTGCCAGCTTCTTGCTGCACTGCTTCATAAATTCCGATTTCTTTGAACAATTTCAAAGACGCTGCAGAAATTGCATAAGCACGGCCATCACGCTGACGGTCTTCTTGCAAGATATTTTGTCTCTCAATAATCGCGATTTTCAAATCAGTAGAAACGTTGCTCAAGCTAAGAGCCGTAGTCATTCCCGCAAAGGATCCGCCGATGATTATGAAATCGAAATTCATTTTTATTTTATTGTTTTTTTAGCATTTAAAAAATTTGTGCTCGTCACCACTTCTAAGATTTTTCATCAAAATGACGGCGTACTGTAAAATTTTCAAAAATTGAGAGATTATTTTTCATGGTGATTAAGTTGAAATAGGCGAGCTTTTGAAGGCTCGCCTAAGTTAGAAATAACGAAGTTAAATCATATTTTTTGGATTAACCCAAAGCGCGAATTGCTCTTCAGTAACCAATTCTAAAGCAAGTGCAGCTTCTTTCAAAGTTGTGCCTTCTTTGTGTGCTTTTTTAGCGATTTTTGCGGCGTTGTCATAACCGATGTAAGGATTCAACGCAGTTACCAACATCAAAGATTGCTCAAGCAATTGTTGGATGCGCTCTTCGTTAGCAACAATTCCCACCAAACATTGATCGATAAAACTGTTGATGCCATCGTTGAGCAAGTTGATTGATTCGACTACGTTTCTGATAATCATTGGACGGAAAACGTTCAATTCGAAATGACCGTTCGATCCACCAACTGTAACTGCCACGTGATTTCCCATAACTTGGCAAGCAATCATCGTCAAAGCTTCACACTGAGTTGGATTGACTTTTCCCGGCATGATTGATGAACCCGGCTCGTTTTCTGGCAAAGAAATTTCGCCCAAACCAGAACGTGGACCAGAAGCTAAGAAACGAATGTCGTTGGCGATTTTCATCACAGAAACGGCCAATGAATTCAACGATCCTGAGAAATTCACCAGCTCGTCGTTACACGCCAAAGACGAAAATTTATTTGGGTTAGTTAAGAATTTATCTTGTTTGATTGCCGAAACTTCAGTGATTTTAGATGCGAACTTTTCAGCGAATTTTGGATGACAATTCAAGCCAGTTCCAACTGCCGTTCCGCCTTGCGCCAAATAGCAAACCGATTTGATTGAATATGAAATGAAGTTGATGGCCATTTCAATTTGATGACGATAAGCGCCAAATTCTTGTCCCAAAGTTACCGGAGTTGCGTCTTGCGTGTGCGTTCTGCCGATTTTGATGATATTGGCGAATTCTTTTTCTTTTTTGCCGAGTTCACTTGCGAAACGAGTAAGAGTTGGCAACAAAGTTTCGTAAGTTGAAAGAACAGCCGCAACGTGCATCGCTGTAGGGAAAGTATCGTTTGAAGATTGACCCAAATTTACGTGATCGTTAGGATGAACTGGCGACTTTCCACCTTTTTGGCCAGTAACTTTTTCATTGGCAACTGAAGCAATAACTTCGTTGGTGTTCATGTTGGTTTGCGTGCCTGAGCCAGTTTGCCAAACCACAAGTGGAAAATGATTCTCGTAGAACCAATCAAATTTCGCTAAAATTGTATCAACTGAATCGATGATTTTATCGGCTAAATCTGGCGAGAATTTCTTGAATTCATCAGAAGTTGGATCAGCCGCCATCAATTCTTTATTGGCCAAAGCTGCTGCTTTTTTCACCATCAACATGGCGCGAATCACTTCTTTTGGCATTTTGTGGCCGGGATTGTGATTTTGAATCGGGAAATTTTGCACTGAACGCTGAGTTTGCGCTGCATAATAAGCGTCAGCAGGAACTTGGATTTCGCCGAAAGAGTCGGATTCAATACGGAAAGACATAAATTTTAGGAATTAGGAGTTAGAAGAACAAATTTTTGAAAACTCTGCGGCGTCAAGGCTGGCTTTGCCAACCAATAAACCATCAACATTTTCAATTTTTAAAATTTCTGCAGAATTTTGCGCAGTTACTGAACCGCCATAAAGCGTAAAATAACTATCGGCAATATTGGGCATTTTTTCGGTAAAAATCTTTTTAATCAACTTCGCCATTTCTTTGATTTGCTCAGAAGTTGGCACCAAACCAGTTCCAATTGACCAAATTGGTTCATAAGCAATTACCAGCTTTTCGAACTTCACATCGCTTGGCACTGAATTCATAATTTGACGATAAACAAATTCTAAATGTTTGCCTTGCTCTCGCGTTTCTTTGCTTTCACCAACGCAAATAATTGGCGTTAAATTTTGCGACAACGCAGCGCGTACTTTTTTGGCAACAATTTCATCACTTTCGAAATGTCCAGCTCGACGTTCTGAATGACCAAGAATTACGTATTCGCAACCGATTTTCTTTAACATTTCAGAGCTAATATCGCCGGTAAAAGAACCCGAAATTTCAAAATGACAATCTTGCGCGCCAAGAGAAAACATGCGCTCTTTGAAAATTATTGCGGTAATTTCTTCTTCCGACATTTGCGTAACGTCACGACCTTGATATTTCAGCAAAGTTTCTAAACGCTGAAACCCGCTTTCCATCAACTCGCTATCGACATAATCAATCATAAAAACTGGCGGACAAACTACAATTTCGGTTTCGGCTAATTGCGCTTTATTTTCTGAGACGAATTTTAAAAAAGATTCTAACCATAAATCCGCTTCTTCAAAGCCGTGATTCATTTTCCAATTGGCTGCTATTATTTGTTTTTTCATCATTTTTCGTAAATTATTTTTTCCAGTCTTTTGCCGTAAAGCTGATAACGCCATTTTGCGATGCTATCGGCCATCGTTTTTTTACCACAAACTAAACTTTTAAGATTATGGTTTGGCAATAAAATTTGTTCTCGAATTTGTTGTTCATTAGAAACCTCAACCATCAATTCTTTGGCTTTCTTGTAGAGCTCTTTTTGCTTAGAATTCATGAAACTATTCTCTGATCTTGGTGAGTCCGCTTCCATGAAGCCATTTTTCTGCTCCACAATTTCTTTCATTTCGGAAATTTGGTGTTGGCTTAATTTTAAATTGAAGTCCTTAGAATAAGCAACCCGTTCTAGAACGTGATCTCTTATAAAATGTTGTCTTGGTATATCTAACTTCTGCGCCCAATTTTCACGCCATAAAATCAGATTTTTAAGCGTTGCAATTTCTTCTTTGCTACGTCCACGAAAGGAAAATTTTTTAAATAAATTTTCTCCAGATTCTTTGAAGGTATTTTTAATGAAACTTCTCATTTCTTCAAAGAACCACTGCTCCCTATTCTTCTCTTTAAGTTCTTCTAATAATTTATGATAAATTTCATGCAAAAATAAGACGTCAGAAATTGCGTAATCAAGCTGCTCTTCACTCAAAGGTCTTTTTTGCCAATTACTTCTTTGTAAAGTTTTATCGATATTTTGCTGAAAAAACTTTTCTACTAAAGCAGAGTAACCCGAGTTGAAATTCATACCGCAAAAGTTCGACATTATTTGCGTATCCACCACGCTAGCTGATAAATCGTCCAGAAAATTAGGTGACAATTTTTGGGATTTTTGAGCAATAATTTGCAAATCTTGTAAAGCAGCATGAAAAATTTTGATGATGTCACGATCAAAAATTATATCAAAAAATGGCTGCAAATCTATTTCCACTAAAGCATCAATAATAAAAAAGTAACTCTCGTTTGCGTTTTTGACAGCAACTTGAATCAAAGACAAAAGCGGATAGTAAGTTTTTTCACGCATGAATTCAGTATCTACCGCAATAATCTTTTCACGACGCATCATTTCAACAGCTTCTAGTAAAGACTTGTTGTCACTGATATACTTATAGCCACTCATATTAAGTTATATACCTACTGCTCTTTGTTGATTTCTTTGCAATAACATTGCTGTAGTTGGCCTTATTGATGATGATGGTTCTTCCATCTTCATATTATCAGAGTAGAACTCGATTCGATTCGACCTAGTTACATCTTTTGCTTTCTTAACTTCATTATCATCACGCGATAGAATTTTACCGCCATTCGCTCTGTAATCATCGAAGTAGAATTCTTTCTTTAAAAGTTTTGCCGCCTCTTTTTGTTTATTTTCCTTCTCGATATTTTTTTGAGGATTATCTGGCTGATTTAAATCATCAAAAGAATCCGCAACTTGCTGCACCCCAATTTGCATAGCACCATTTGTTACTATGTTATTATCAATTGCAGCGACAGTTAAAAATGCTTCTCTGAAATCTTTTTTTGCTTGTTGATTTTGATTTAAATAGCGCAAAACAGCTTTGAAATCACACAGACCATTTTCGTCATTTATGTTACCTTGCTGATACTGCTGAAGAAGATTAGGGGAAATTCTGGTTAAGATCGGTAATAATTCTCCGAACCTTGCTGAATCTGCAAAAAATTTCGCTGCTCTGCAGTCAATATATGAATTTTCCAAGACTGCCAATTCGCTATCTACTAACTTCGATATTTTATCTTTCTTCGAATCGCTTTTACTAAAAGAATTTTTAAAGGATTCGAACTTCTCATCAAGTGCACTTTCTTTGACTTTAAAAAACCCTTTTTCAGTAGGAAAAGCACGAACCTCAGTACCGCCGAGATATTTCATTTTATTATCTCTCTTACTTTTCATCAGATCTAATTCTGCAGGTGCTCTACTAATTGAAAAAGAAGCGGCAATAGCAACCAAAGTTAACGGAGAATCGAGCATAGGCGCAAGCTGTCCACCGGCATTTTGAGCAATCTCGCTATCCATCAAAGAATTAAGAATTTCGGTAAAATTACTCAAAATCGGAGTTTTATCAATTATCGTTTCAACAGCTTTATCAATTTCCATTTTATCCATCAATTGACCCAAAAAACCAAATTGTTTACTGGTTATTGCATCGGCGAAGCCCTCACCTAAAGATTTGTTTGCCTCAAAAATTGGTCCAAAAATTTCAACCAAAGGATCCAAATAATTGAAAACTTGACCAGCGATCGAAAAAGCACCAAGAGGTGTAAAGATCAAAAACATCGACATTGCACGATATTTCCACTGTTCGTCAGATTTATCGATATCGGCTTGAACTTTACCCATCATCTCTTTTGTAAGGTCAGAGACTTCTTTGTCGAATTTGTCAATTGCGTCTTTATATTCTTTATTTTCGGTTTCTATTTCGTTTTGAATCAACTGACATAAAGAATCACAAGACGCTATTTCCATAGGATCTTGCGAAGATTTCAAAGATGTAGCCATCTTTTCTAAAACTTTGGCGTACTTACTTTTTTTAGGATCAATCGAGCTCTTCAGATTTTTGATACGCTCATCTAGTATTTTACGATATTCATCTACAAAGCTTGATTTACCCGCTTCGCCTTTACTAAAAATTCCACGGCCAATTTGATTAAGAGCTTTACTACCAATTCTTGCTGCTGAACCTCCCAGATTTTCAGCAGTTCTAGAAATCGCTTGCGCGTAAGTATCGCTACCTGTACGCAAGTTTGATAATTTGTGTTTTTGCTCATCAGAAAGGTCTCTTCCTTCCGTCAACAAAGTTTTTAATCTTTGCTGGTTCATATCAATCAAGTCTTGGGCTTTTGCCGATTCCAACATGATATTACGCAACTCAAATTCTGTTGGAGTTGCTACTGAACGATTTTCTTGTAGCTCTTGTTTTACACTGATTTTCTGCGGGGTTTTTTGCAGAAGATGCTTAAAGATTTTCTTTTCTAAGATTTCCTTTCTTGCCTTCGTAACTCTTTCTCTCTCATCCAAAATTTCTTGCAAAAGCCCGACAAATTCCTGCGCTCTTGGGCCTTGGTCATTCACTTCATTGAATTTATTAGCAATTCCATCCTTCAATGTTTGAGAAATATCATCAATTTTCGTTCCATACAAAGCATCAATTCTACTGGTAAGCGCTTGTAGCTGATCCGCAATTGACAACTCATTTGATGCAGATTGGTTTTGTGCAGGACGCATATCTATTTAAAACAATTAATGAAATAATTCTGGTGAAATAATAGCCTTGGTTATTAATAGCCAACTAAATACTGAGTCGCTATTCTTGACATTGAGACAAGCAAAAATAAATTCTGTTCTTACCCATCATACTTACAAACATTTTTTAAAAAATTTCTATAATTTGAGGACCAAATGATCAAAAAACTGCTCGTTTTAGCTATCGCCATTTCTCTTTCCGCATGTCATCACAAAACTAGAGTTGATAGTTCAAAAACCCAAACTCCAGTAGTTGAACAAAATCCTTCTCAAACTCAGCCAAATTTCCAAACTATTGATTCTCAGCAACAAGCCGATGCGATGAATGCGCAACAAGCCAAAGACGACGAAATTGAAGTTCAAGATCGTGTGTTTTTTGGTTACGATTCGTCAGAAATTTCTGACGACGCTAAAAAAATCTTAGACACTCAAGCTCTTTGGTTGAAAAGCGATCCTTCATTAAAAATCACTTTGGAAGGCCATTGTGACGAAAGAGGAACTAGAGAATACAACATCGCTTTGGGCGATCGCAGAGCCAACGCTGCTAAAACTTATTTAGTTAAAACTGGCGGAGTTGACGCTTCAAGAATCAAAACTGTTTCTTACGGCAAAGAACGCCCTGCTTACTTCGGAACTGATGAAGACACTTTGTCTAAAAACAGAAGAGCTGTTACAGTTGTAGCTCAATAATCTTGCTACACATAAAATTTAAAAACCGGTCTGGTTACAAAATCAGACCGGTTTTTTATTGCGCCAAATTCGAGAATTTACCTAAAAATTTTGTAAGTGAGCGATCCACATTTTAGTCACTTTTTCTGACAAAGAATTTTGCTCACAACGATTGTGTAAATGAGTGAAATCAAAGCGATCCATATTTTGATCTTGATCAGCGCAAGAATAGAAAAATTCCACCTCACCATTTTCATTGACACGTTTTTGTAAACATTGCGAACAAACACCTTTTAACATGCATTGCATTGGCGAGTTCAAACTGGCAATTGCGTAAGTCGCTTCAACAAAAGCTGGAATAGTTTTATCGTGACGCAATTTAGCAACTTCATGCATTAAGCGATCGTTGCCAATTGTGAAAATACGATCAATTTTAACCTGATTTTGCGCAAAATAATACTTCAGCGATTCAATCACTGAGCCTTGAAAATCGCCATTCTCAGCCTTTTCATCTTCGATTGACACAATCAATTCTGCACAAGAATTTTTCATCCTTTCTGGACGCACCATATAAGCTTTTTTGCGATAACCGGCAAAAAACAAAACTTTGCAGCCGTTGTTGGTGAATGCTTCAGCCAAAGCTGTAAGCGGCTGATTGCCGCGCCCGCCGCCAACAAAAACCACAGTTTCATTTTGCGGAATTTCCGTCGCTTTACCACTTGGGCCCATAAAAATACAAGGCTCGCCCGCTTTAAAATTAGCAATCAAACTGGTTGAACCACCAGTATTTACCACAATTCCGCTGATAATTCCCGCATCTTTATCAACGGACAAAGCCGTAACTGTCACACCTTCCATCGCCATAATTTGATTGTCGATTTTAGCGGCCAACGCGTGATAATTTTGTAGACGGAAAATTTGGCCAACTTCAGTTTGTTTCGCCAGCATCGGCGCGTGTACAAATATTTCAAAAACGTGATCAGAAAGCTTTTCAACTGCTTTAATTTTAACGCTAAATTCCGCTTCAATTTTTCGCCAAAACTCAACCACGTCAACGCTACTTGGCGAATTTTCCAACTGTAAAATTTTACTAATTTCTTCGCGGCCAACTTTGGCGCTTTTCATCGCTTTCACCACATTTCCTTCAAAGTTGGGATGCAAATCGCCCAAAAAACTTACCGCTTTTTTGGTTTTATCGTCAATTTTAGTAATCACGCTAAAATGCTTCGGACGCGCTGTGTGAGTGATTGGATAATGTTGATGGTTAGCGTCAATTTCAGCGAAATATTTGCCATTAATCTCAAAATCCAACTTATCTTCCAAACGCGCCGAAATGTTTGGCGAAGTTCCCGCCGCCACAAAAAGCGAACGACATTCATAAATTTTATCATCATTTTTATCGTCAGCGCATTGCAACGATTTGATGTGATTAAATTGATCAATCTGCGCTGCAACTGGCGTAATATTTTCAATAAATTCGACACCTTCTTCAAAAGCCTTGTTCAACTCTTGATGGTTTAGCCTGTAGGCCGGAGAATCTTGAATTTTTTTGCGATAAAGAATTTTTACCGGTGAAATTTTTTCGGGATTGGCAAAGTCTCGCAAAAATTCTTCAGCGATGATTTTTTCTTCATCTGTCAACTGCGCCCAAATTTTTTCTTTGCCCAGAATAGCAACTTTATGAGCGAATTTTTTGATCTGAACCAGGTAATAAGCTTGCACTTCACAAGCTGTGTCAACTGCTGTCAAGCCGCCGCCGATCACAATTGCCGGCATTCTCACTTGTAAGTTGGTGAACAACTCTTCTTTGAAACTTCCGGTTAATTGCAGCGACATCAAAAAGTCCGACGCCGAACGGATACCTTTAGCGAAGTTATTTTTTAAGTTGATGATATTTGGTCGACCCGCGCCAATACAAAGTGCAACGTGATCAAAACCATATTGTTCAAAAGCAATTTTGTCGGTGATTGAAGAACCAAAACGAATGCCGCCAAACATCCGAAAATTTTGGCGACGCTCAATAATTAAACGAATAATTTTGAGGAAATTTTTATCAAAACGCACGGTAATTCCATATTCGGCAACACCGCCAAAACCATTAATCAAGCGCGTTGACAATGGTTCGTAAATTTCGTCTAAAAATTTTATCGGACGAAATTCTTGGCGATTTCCAAATTCATCAATTCCCGAAATTTGCGGATTTAGCGGCTCAATTTTAAGACCATCAATTGCTACAACTTCGTGACCATCATTTAACAAATAATGCGCCAAAGTATAGCCAGCAGGCCCTAAACCGCATATCAAAACTTTTTTTCCGGATTTTGGTTTAACTAAAACTGCTTCTTCTTGCAGCGGATTCCAACGCGTTAAAAGCGAATAAATTTCAAATCCATAAGGCAAAGACAACACATCTTTCAAAGTGCGCGTTTCAATTTGTGGAATATCGACCGCATCTTGTTTTTGATAAATGCACGACTTCATGCAATCGTTACAAATTCGATGTCCCGTGCCGGCAATCATCGGATTTTCAAGGATCGCCGCCGCCAAGGCTGCAATTGAAAAACCTTCAGCTTTCAACAAATTCATCTCCGAAATTTTTTCATCCAACGGACATCCGTGCAACTCAACACCCAGCGCATCAATTTTTGGAGTTTCGCAACCTTTATCAAACAAACCTTTGCGGCACGAATCTTTGTCCTGCTTGTGACAAAAAATACAATAATGCGCTTCGGCCATAACGCGGTTTAAGCTGGCACCGTGATCGGTTAAGTTAAAAGAATTTTGAGAGTCATTTGTAGACTGGTGACGCGCTGATTTTTCATGCTCAGAATTAATCAGATTTTGCAGGTCAGTTTTTTGCGGCAAAATAAACAAAGCGCCTTTTTTGTGGAGCTTGCGACCCAATTTCGAATAAAGAGCCCACGCCGCATAATTTTCTAAAATTTCGAGATTTTCTTCGGCTAAAATTTTCGTCGCCAACTGTTTTTCCAAATCATCAACATCATCATAAATAATCTGTAACTGCTGCAGAAGCGTTGCTCCATCAACATCGGCAGATACTTCTTTAAATTTTTTAGCAACATTTCTTTGGACAAATTCACGACGCGCTACGTAAATTTTTTGCAAATCATCGTGATTTTTTTTCAGCGCCGCTTGTTCTTTTTTAATGTCGAAAAGCTCGACCAAAAAATCTTCAACAACACGCGCCTTTGCAACTAAATCAAGATTTTGCGCATTTTGTGTTTTTGTTTTTTCGCTAAAAAATTCATGGAATTTCTGGTTCAATTGCAACAAACCATCACGACAATAAAGATCGTGAAATTCCAATCCAAAATTCAATTTCATAAAGTTAAAATTATTGCCAACGCGAGTAATGCCTTCTAGCGTAAAATCAACAAATCTACTAGCAAGCCACCGATTATAAAAAATTATGATAAAAGTTTACGGAATTAAAAACTGCAATACCGTCAAGAACGCCCTAAATTGGCTGACGGACAATCAAATTCAATTTCACTTTCACGATTACAAAAAAGATGGCATTGACCTAGAACAATTGCAGAAATTTTTAGAAAAATTCGAACACGAAAAGTTGATAAATCGTCGCGGCACGACATGGCGTCAATTAAGCGCTGCAGAGCAAAATTCTGTAGTTGATAACAACTCAGCTTTAGAGTTAATGATCGCTAAACCTTCTGTTATTAAAAGACCGATTGTTGATTTGGGAAACGAGCAGCTGTTTGGGTTTGATGCCGAGGAATATCAAAAATCCCTTAAAAATTAAAATTTTTTTGGCGTTAAAAATTTTGAGCGATGAAATTTTGAACAATTTCTTCTTCGTCGAAGTGAGTTTTTTCGTGACCAATAATTTGATATTTTTCGTGGCCTTTACCCGCTAAAATCAAAACATCACCGGCTTTTAAAGTTGCGATTGTTTGCTCAATTGCAGTTTTGCGATTGGCAATTTCCATGCTTTTTTTTGCATCGCAGGCTGCAAAAATTTCAGCGCGAATATTTTCAGCTTTTTCGGTGCGCGGATTGTCGTCGGTCACGATTACTTGATCTGCCAAATCACAAGCGATTTTGCCCATAATTGGACGTTTTTTTGCATCACGATCTCCGCCGCAACCAAACAAAACTACAAGTCTTGATGTGCGTGTTTGTGCAATTTGACGACCAAGTTCTAAGACATTTACCAAAGCATCTGGCGTGTGTGCAAAATCAATAAAAATTTGTGCTTTGTTTGGCAAAATCGCCACACGTTGCATTCTTCCCGCTGCTGGCTGCAAACCATTAAAATTAGAAAGTAATTTGCGCAATTCTGCGTCGCTTAATTGATTTTGCGACAAGACATTTCCTAAAGCACAAAGCGCGTTCATCGCTTGAAAATCACCACCAACTGACAATTCAAAATCGTATTTTTGCTGACGATATTCAAACTGAACTTTTTGTCCAAATTCCAAATGCTCAATTCCAAGAAGCTTTAAATCACTGGCGGCGAAGCCGTAATCAATGATTTGGTGATTGTGACGTTGGCATATTTTACGGATTTCAGCGGCTTGCTCAATATCGGCGTTAAAAATGGCCGCGCTTTTTTGCGGCAAAACTTGCGAAAACAAAATCATTTTGCAGCGGAAATATTCCGCCATGGTTTTGTGATAATCCAAATGATCTTGCGTAAAGTTGGTGAAAGCACCGATTTTAATGTTCAAACCCGCGATACGTTTTTGTTCCAAGCCAATTGAGCTGACTTCGATTGCCACATCATCAACACCGAATTTTTTCAGCGTGCTAAGATTTTTATAAAGCGAAACCAAATCAGGAGTTGTCAGCGCTGAACTTTGTAAGTGTTCTTGAATTGCCGTGTCACACATAACACCAAGCGTACCAATTGAGGCGGATTTTTTGCCTAAAAATTGCAAAATTTGGCGGGTAAATTCTGCGGTCGAAGTTTTACCATTTGTGCCGGTAATGCCGTAAATATTGGCGGGAAGAGGTGCGTAAAAAATTTGCAAAAACTCAACTAATAATTCGAAAGGATGGGAAGAAATTATCAGCGGTAATTGCGAATTTGGATTCGCTAAATTGCTTGAAATTATTACGCCGGCACCATTTTTGTGTGCGCTTTCAATGAATTGAGCGCCGTCGGTTGCTTTGCCTTGCAGCGCGAAAAATACAGAATTTTTTTTAACTAAACGTGAATCAAGTTCGATTGATGAAACTTCAATTGTTTCAGCATTCACACTTGCCGACAATTGGAAGCTGGTTTTGACTTGCGATAAAATTTGGGATAATTTCACGAGAAATTAGCGATCAATTGTTGGAAATTTTGTGCCGCAATTTTTGGATCAGCTTCACGAGTGATTGGGCGACCAACAACCAAATGTGACGAGCCGTTTTGCAAGGCCATTTGCACGTCGGCAACGCGTTTTTGATCGTCATTTGCAACAGCTTGCAAACGAATTCCTGGGCTAACAATCAAGAAATCTTGACCAAATTGCGCACGCAAAGTTTGCGCTTCTAAAGCCGAAGCCACAATGCCGTTCAAACCTGATTCTAAAGCCATCGCGGTTTTTTTGGCGACCAAATCTTGCAACGAAATTTTCGCATCAAAACCCATTTCGTTTAAATCATTTTGATCAAGATTTGTTAGAACTGTGACACCAATAACTTGCATCGCGCCTTTATTTTTGGCCGCTGCTTCCATAATACCGCGACTTGCAGTGTGAATGGTCAGTAAATCAACTTGATGTTGCGCCAAATTTGCAACCGAACGGCCGACAGTTTCTGAAATATCGTAAAGTTTAAGATCAGCAAAAACCTTTTTGTTATTTTGTTTTAACCATTTTATCAGCGGGAAATATTCGCCGCTCATCATCAATTCTAAACCGATTTTGTAGAAATTTACCGCATCACCAATCTGGTCAACTAACTTTTTAGCAGCGTCGATATTAGGAACATCAAGCGCTAAGATTAGGCGCTCACTAGCTTTAGACATTTTGTTCATCTTTTGATTTTGAGGAAAAAGATTTTTCTTCACCAGTAAGCAAACGAATGATATTTTGCTTATGTTTGTAAGTGATTAAAATTGCTAAAAACAGGCATAGAAGAACTTGTGATGTTGGTGCTTCAAAATATTTAGAGATTAGAACTGAAGACACCACCGCAGTAATCGAAGATACAGAAGAAATTCTAAACAAGAAAAATGATATAATCCAAAATGTACTGACTAGAACACCAGTTCCGAAGTCAAGCGCAAATAAAGTAGCAATGGCTGTTGCAACACCCTTCCCTCCTTTAAAACGAAGATATGCTGGATAAATATGTCCAACAACGGCGATGCCAGCAACCAAGGCTAAAAATTGATGCAAATCAGATATTTCTGAAAAAGTAAAACGTGCAATAATAACCATCGCAGCGCCTTTTAAACCATCCAAAATCAGAGTAACAAAACCCAGTTTCTTACCAAGAATTCTAGTAACGTTAGTGGCACCAATGTTTTTTGAACCCACACTACGTATATCAATGTTACCGTAGATTTTTGCTACTAATAAACCAAACGGAATTGCTGCAATAAAATATGTGAGAATTAAAAAAATGATTTGTCCAAAAATAATCATGATGCTGGATTGTTGCCTTTGTTTTTACGGAAAGCATCTAATGAAATAACTTTGGCTGACAAATCAATTGTTTCGCCTCTTTTTTCTTTATCACCTTCATTATTGGCAAGATTTGACTCGCCATAATCACCATTTTCAAAACCTTCAATTTCGTCGTAAGAGACACTGAATTTTAAACCGAAATTCATGGATGGATCAGCAAAAGAAGTAACCGCTTTGTAAGGAATAACCATTCTTTCATTTTTACCAGAAAAGCTCAATGAAATGCTAAATTGATCTTGATCAACAACCAAATTTCTGAATTGATGTTGAATAGCGATTGTCATTTCTTCGGGATATTTTTCGACCAAATGCTTCGGCAAATCGATACCAGGAAAGCGTGTCAAAAAAGTTACAATAAAGTAGTGTTGCCCCGGAAGACCAGTTTTTTCAATTTTTTTAAGAGTCTCGTAAATCACTGAACGCATTGAGTTCTCAATGATTTCATCGTATCCAATTAGATCTTGCATGACAGATAAATTTTAGTGCTATGGATGAAAGTGGTAAGTAGTAAGGAACAAGATGTATTTTTGTTGCTAACTACTGATCACGGCAAATTGCTCGGAGTTCTGTTGACAGGCCTCCGAGCGGGCCCCGATAAAATCACTTATACTAAGCAGCTACAGCCACTTTGGTAAATTCGAAGTTATCATTAGCAAAATTGTCATTTGCGTTTATTGTTTTTGAACGATGCTTAAGGCTTTAACACCCGCAGCCGGCAGTATCTCAACCGAGCAAAATCATTTCCTTTATCGCATGTCGAAAGCTGTTTCACCCCCACTTAAAAATCACGATTCATTTGAGGTGAGATCGCTGTAAAATTAACTTTATTTCAATTTGGCCTTTCAGAGAAGAGCCAAAATTAGCAAATTAATTTTACAGCGATGTCAGATTTATGATCTGATATTTTGGTGGAGGTGCTGGGTTCTGCCCCCAGGTCCATGTACGTTTATTACGAAATGCATTTATCACCATAGCTCAAAACCTTGCGATTCCAAGCGCCAAGCAATCTAAATACGAAAAGTTTTTTGACAAGAGTTTCAAAGCAAATCCTTCGTAAAAATCTTTAGAAATTAAAATTTAGCTTCTTAAACTGCGCCGAAATCTTTTTAAAAATTCCAAAAAATTTTCCAAAAAATGTCTGCTGCTAACCTATCTTCTTGCGAGTCAAATCCTACTAATCGTAAAAAAGTTGTAATTCTTGGCTCTGGTCCAAATCGTATCGGACAAGGCATTGAATTCGACTACACTTGCGTTCACGCTGCTTTCGCTTTCAAAGAAAATGGCATCGAAGCCATCATGGTGAACTGCAATCCAGAAACAGTTTCAACAGATTATGACACCTCTGATCGCTTATATTTCGAGCCTTTAACCGCTGAAGACACAATCGAGTTGATCAAAAAAGAAATGTCTAACGGTGAACTTTTAGGCGTTAACGTGCAGTTCGGCGGTCAAACTCCGCTTGGTTTGGCGAAATTTCTACAAGATGAAAATATTCCGATTATCGGCACTTCGCCAGACATGATTGATTTGGCTGAAGATCGCGATCGCTTCAAACAATTGTTGCAAAAACTCGAACTCAACCAACCACAAAACTATATCGCCTACTCATCTAAACAAGTTGTTGAGCAAGTTGCAGAAATTGGTTTTCCGGTTGTAGTTCGTCCATCTTACGTTCTTGGTGGACGCGGCATGGCGATTGTTTACGATGAAGCTTATTTGATGAAATATCTCGCTGAATATTCTGACGTTTTTGAAACCGGCCCTTTGCTTTTGGACAAGTTTTTAACTGACGCTGTTGAAATTGACGTTGACGCTTTGTGCGATGGCGAAGAAGTTTTTGTCGCCGGAATCATGCAACACGTTGAAGAAGCCGGTATTCACTCTGGCGACTCAGCTTGTTCAATTCCGCCTTATTCTTTGGATGATGAAATTCTCGCTGAAATCAAAAAAGCGACTGTAAAATTAGCTTTGGCTTTGAATGTAAAAGGTTTGATGAACGTGCAATATGCTGTAAAAGACAATGTAGTTTACGTTTTGGAAGTAAACCCACGCGCTTCAAGAACTGTGCCTTTCGTTGCTAAAGCCACTGGCATTCCGGTTGCGAAAATCGCATCACTTTTGATGGTTGGTAAAAAACTTTCTGATTTCAAATTAGTTGAGAAAAAATTGAACTATTATTCCGTTAAAGAAGTAGTTTTCCCGTTCGCGCGCTTTTCGCACGCTGACACAATTTTAGGGCCGGAAATGAAATCAACTGGCGAAGTTATGGGCATTGATGTCAGCTTCCCGTTGGCATTTGCTAAAGCGCAAGTTGCTGCTGGCGTTAAACTTCCGTCAGAAGGTTTGGCTTTCATTTCGGTGAAAGATTCTGACAAAAAATATTTACCAGAATTGAGCCGCAAATTGATTAAAATTGGTTTCAAAATTGTTGCTACTCGCGGCACTGCGAAATTTTTAGCTGAAAACAATATTGCGGTTACGATCGTCAACAAAATCACTGAAGACAAACCACACGTTGTTGATATGTTGGAAAATCGTGAAATTAATTTGGTAATCAACACAACTGAAGGCGCACAAGCAACGAAAGATAGTTTCTCAATCCGTCGTACTTCTTTGATGAAAGGTATAACTTACACAACCACAATGTCTGGTGCTCGTGCTTTGGTTGATGCTCTTGAAGAATACAAAGCGTTGAATTGCCAGTTTGAAGTACGTGCTCTGCAAGATTTAAACAAATAATCATGTCCTTTCTAAAGCAGGGAAACGACCACTTCCTGCTTTATGTCAAAGCCAGGCCGAATTCCGCTAAAAGCAAAATTAGTGGTAAATTTATTGATGAAAAAAATCAGGAATTTTTAAAGGTAAACCTCGCTGCAATTGCCGAAGATGGCAAAGCTAATAAAGAATTAGTGCGATTTTTTTCAGAAATTTTGCACGTGGCAAAATCAAAAATTGAAATTATCAGCGGCGAAACTTCGCGCATTAAAGTTATTAAATTTAACAGCGCGAATATTTCTCTCGAAGCTTTGAGCCGCCTTAGTTAACCGCGACGTAAATTTCGACTTCCGACTCTTCTCCCATATCAGAATCTTCGTTATAGATCTCAAAATCTGAACTATATTTACGATCTAATTTTGATGCCCAGATTTTTTTCCATTCCTTTGCAACAGAAGTCGGAATTCTACCAATCGCAGTCGCAATAGCATATTTTTGCTCAGGAATTGTGTGCGTAATCATACCGGCTGGCACTTCATCAAACTCAAAAACTTTGACGCCTAAAATAAACTTGTAAGGCTTAGTGTGATCTCCTTCGTAATCTGTATAAATTGCAAAAATTTCATCACTAACTTTGTTATCTTCGTCAATTTTTTCTAAAACTTTTTCTTGGTGAAATTTTTTCCAAAGAGCAGCGATTTTTTCTATTCCAGCAGCGCTATTGTCAGCTTTTACAGCAATTCCGATAATTTTTTGTTCGCTAAGTTCAGTTTCAATAAAGTTCATAAATTTTAAGTAATATTAAGAGTGACACAAACTGGACAGTGATCGGAAGCCTTTTCTAAATCGCGCACACCGCGATCTTCAATTGTTGCTTCCAAAATTTTATCTGCCGCTTGCGCCGAAGTTAAAAGATAATCAATACGCAACCCTTTGTTGTGTTGCCACGCGCCACCACGGTAATCCCACCAGCTAAAAGCTTGATTTGTTGGGTTGGCTGCGCGGTAAGAATCAACGATTCCTAAATTTAAAATTGCGCGAAATTTTTGGCGTTCCAAATCGTGAAAACAAACTGTGTTGCGTAAACTTTTCGGATCAAAAACGTCAATATCTTCAACCGCGACGTTGTAATCTCCGCCAAAAATTTGAATTTCGTTAAAACGCTGCAACTCAGACAAATGCTGCTTCAAAGCCTCAAAAAATTTCATTTTGTATAAAAATTTCTGACTATTTTCCAATGCTTCATTTGCCGCTAAATCACCGCCACCATTGGGAACGTAAATTGATGCAACTCGAATTGCCGAATCGCCAACAGAAATCACAGCTTCAATGTAGCGCGCTTGTTGTTCATCAACTTCTTCGCCCAATAAATTTTGCGCGGCGACTTTCATTTGTGGTAACCCTTTAACGACATCTTCAATTTTATATTTCGATAAAATTGCCACGCCGTTATAGCTTTTTTGACCATAAACTGCAGCATTGTAACCAGCGTCATAAAAGGCTTCGCGCGGGAATTCTTCTTCGATACATTTAATTTCTTGCAACAAAACCACGTCAGGATTGGAAGTTTTTAACCACTCCAAAACCCTTGGAAGACGAGCTTTTACAGAGTTTACGTTAAAGCTAGCAATTTTGATTTTTGGCATTTTTTACACCAAATCTTTAACAAAGTGGAAGCCACGAATATGAAAATCTTCACGGAAATAGAGGGCGTGAGACTTGGTATTTTCAGTGTAAGAATCGAGTGCCACAATTCGGCAAGAATTTTCACGACCGATTTTTTCAATCTCTTTGATAATTTTTGTTCCGATGCCGTAACCGCGTTTTTCTTCGTCTACTACAAAACTCGAAATTTGAATGTAGCGACCGCAATACAACATACTTTGAATCCAATATCCTGCAACTCCGACGATTTCATCGTCTAAATATGCGCCGATCATTTTAAAGCTACTGCGATCAATCATTTCGGCAATTTGGGCAAAATAATTTTCGCGGCTCATCTCTTTATATCGCTGTCTTACGATATCATAAGCGACCATCATTTCTTTCTGATTGTCTAACTTTTTTAAAACAATTTTGTCCGAAACTTGCTGCATCTTTTTATAAATTCTTAAGTTGATCTGACAAGGCTGCTGCCCAGTAAGTAATTGTTCCAGCACCAGCGCAAAATACGATGTCACCAGCTGAAATTATTGGTTTAATAATTGCCGCTAATTCTTTTTCGCTGTGTAATTTTATCACATTTTGGTGACCAGTATTTTTAATTCCGGCAACCAAATCATCTTGAGTTGCGCCAGCAATTGCAGTTTGTCCGGCTGAATAAACATCACAAACAATTACACAATCAGCGTCGACAAAAGCTGAGCAAAATTCTGCAAACAAACTTTTAACACGAGAATATTTGTGCGGTTGAAAAACGCATATCACTTTATGATTTCCCGCCAAAGCACGTGCAGCTTTGAGAGTTGTTGAAATTTCAGTTGGATGATGTCCGTAATCATCAATTATCGCTGCACCATTATATTCACCAACCTTAGTAAAACGACGTTTAACGCCGTTAAAAGCTGCTAAACCTTTTTTGATTTGCTCGTCACTCAAACCTAATTTATCAGCGATAGCAATTGCCACCAAAGCATTGCTGGCGTTGTGTTCGCCATAAATTGGCATTTTAATTTCGCTGATTTCGCGACCATTTTTGAACACAACATCAAACGTTAAACCCGCAACATCCATCGTAACATTTTTCACCATCAAATCTGCTGATTTTTTGGCAGAGTAGCTGATCAAATTTGGTTTGGTTGGCAAAAGTTTGTTATAGAGAGTTTCAACTTCCAAACTGTCGATACACATAACACAAAATCCACTCTCTGGAATTTGGTTAACGTATCTTTCGAAATAAGATTTTTGCGTTTCAAAACTGCCCGCATAGCCGGAAAATTCTAGATGTTCTGGCTCAAGATTAGTAATCGCGCCGATGAAAGTTGGCAAGTTGACGAAGCTAGCGTCAGATTCGTCAGATTCCGCAACCAAATATTCACCTTTGCCGACTTTAGAATTGCTGCCAAAATAGTGAATTACACCGCCATTTATAACAGTTGGATCAAGATCATTTACTTCCAACATCAAAGAAACCATGCCGGTTGTGCTGGTTTTGCCATGCGTTCCGGCAATTGTGATGCCTTTGTATTCTTTCATGATAATCGCCAGCAAATTGGCGCGAGTAATAATCGGAATATTGCGCTTTTTGGCTTCAATAATTTCAGGATTTTCCGCTTTAATAATTGAAGTCTCGACAATCAAAGAAACATCATCTGTTATATTTTCTGCTTTGTGACCAACAAAATAAGTCGCTCCTTTGTCACGCAACTTTGCGGTTAAGTAGTTTTCTGACAGATCAGAACCTTGAACTGGAATTTTTAATTCACGCAAAATAAACGCCAAAGCGCTCATACCAATACCGCCAAGTCCAATAAAATGGACTTTGCTTTGATTTTTTAAATCTTGAAAATTCATCGAAAAGATAGTTTTGAGAAGTGATGCCGCAGCAGACAGGAGTTATTTCGCGAACGTAAAAGCAAAAGTTTATTTGTAAAATTAAAATTCGTCAAAATGCAAAAAAAAATCATCGATCAAATTTTTGAAATTTGGCACTCCCAAAATCCCGAACCAAAAACCGAACTAAATTATAGCAATAATTTTACACTTTTAGTTGCGGTTGTTTTGTCAGCACAAAGCACTGATGTTGGCGTTAACAAAGCAACAAAAGCACTTTTTAAAGTTGCGGACACGCCGCAAAAAATGGTAAGGCTCGGTGAAGAAAAGTTGAAAAAATACATCAATACTATCGGCCTATATAACGCAAAGGCTGCCAACGTTATCAAACTTTCTCAAGCTTTAATCGATAATTTTGATTCCGAAGTTCCCCAAGATTTTGAAAGTTTACGCTCACTTCCCGGCGTTGGTCAAAAAACAGCTAATGTTGTTTTAAATTGTGCTTTCGGACATCCGACAATCGCAGTTGATACTCACGTTTTTCGCGTCGCGAATCGCATCGGTTTTGTAAAAGAGTCGACACCTGAAAAAACCGAAACAGCTTTAATGAAAGCAATTCCGAAAAAATGGCAAACTCATGCTCATCACTGGATGATTCTTCATGGAAGATATGTTTGCAAAGCTCGTAAACCAGAATGTTCTGAATGCTTAATTAAAGATCTTTGCAGACATTCAGAAAAAAATTTTTAGAGAGTGTCAAAGAGATATTTTGTGCCAAATACGCAATCTATTTTAGTAATTTTGACTTACATCTTTACACGAAAAAAAAGCACGATCAAAGTGATCGAGTCTTTTTAACAAATACTGTTCAAGATTTATGAAAACTTCTAAAAAATACTCCGCTTTTTCTTTGATAGAAATTTCAATCGTAATTTTAATAATCGGCATTTTGATAGCCGGAGTTACCCAAGGCAATAACCTAATCAATAAATTCAGATTAAACACTGCACGTTCTTTAACTCAAAGTTCTCCTGTAGCGAGCATTCCTGATCTTGCTACTTGGTGGGAATCAACCTCAGAAGCAAGTTTTGCTAGCGATGAAACCGATAATAATGATAAATTAACCTCGTGGAACGATATCAATCCTCAAAGAATGGAAAAGGTAAACTTAACTCAAGATACCTCTACCTACCAACCACTTTATAAAAAAAGCGGGATCAATAATTTGCCTTCTGTTTATTTTGATGGTTCAACTGGTCAGTACTTTTTAGGAACTTATGATGAATCTTTAAATTACAGCAAAACAACCATCTTCATTGTTACTCTTAATCAGAATGGATCAACAGTTGGAAACTTATACTTACAAGGCAATGTAAGTAGCGGCGGCCTGCCTTCAAGAATGATTGGCATTAGCAGTAGTAACTATACTGTTGCAACTGGAACAAATACTTTCACAGCTTCTCATGACCAGAGAGTCAATGTATTTGCCACGACTGATGATGGAACAAATTCTTACATATACATTAACTCCGTCAATGTTGCTAACACTACCTCTGGATCTATGGTAGATAATCCTACACTTGTTATTGGATCATTCATCGCAAATGGAAATTTCAACGACCCTCTTTTTAGCTACAAAGGTTTAGTAGGAGAAATTATCGTATTTTCTCGTAACTTATCCGACAGCGAAAGAGAATCTGTAGAAAAATATTTAAGCCAAAAGTGGAACATTCCTCTAAGTTCATAGAATAATTTCCACTTACACCACACTGCCCAAAAAAATCCTTTCCTCTCTTCGGCACATCATTCAAATTTTCATCCGCAAAACAATATTAAATACTCATCAAATTTGTAAAAATTTGTTAATTCTGTTCACGGTGATTTTATGAAACTCAGAAACCCAAATCTTATTTCTCAACACAGCTTAATTGGCGACTTAAGTAATAAAAATAACACCTTTGCCGTTCTGAATCCTGCAACCCAAAGCCTTGTTGGACAAGTTATCAACTACACTACTAAAGATGTTTCTGAAATAATTCTTAGGTCACAAAATGCCTTTCAAAGTTGGAAAAAATTAGCTGGTAAAGAACGCGCAAAAATTCTCTACAAATGGTATGAATTAATTTTGGAAAATGTCGAAGACTTAGCCTTAATTCTTACAACCGAACAAGGAAAACCATTGGCAGAAGCTCGCGGCGAAATTTTATACGGCGCACATTTTGTCGAGTGGTTTGCCGAAGAAGCTAAAAGAACTTATGGCGACGTTATTCCTGCACCGAAACAAAATCAAAAAATTATCACACAACTTGAACCCGTTGGCGTTGTAGCCGCAATTACACCGTGGAATTTTCCATCAGCGATGATCACCCGTAAAGCCGCTGCAGCGATGGCTGCTGGTTGCTGCGTTGTTCTAAAACCATCGGAATTAACGCCATTTTCTGCAATTGCCTTAGCGGTTTTAGCCAAAGAAGCAGGGATTCCCGATGGTGTTTTCAATGTAATTACCGGTGATGCACAAGAAATTGGTGCAGAATTTTGCCGTAATAATTTAGTGCGCAAAATCAGCTTCACTGGCTCAACTCGCGTTGGCAAATTACTTAATCAACAATGCGCGCACGATTTAAAACGCGTTTCACTCGAACTTGGCGGCAGCGCACCATTCATTATTTTTGACGATGCCGATTTAGAAAAAGCTTTGTCGGGTTTGATGCACGCTAAGTTCCGCAACGGCGGCCAAGCTTGCACTTGCGTAAATCGCATTTTTGTTCATGAAAAAATTCACGATCAATTTGTTGAAAAACTTTTAGTTGAAGTTGCAAAAATCAAAGTTGGCAACGGATTAGAAGGGTTGCCGAATATGGGCCCAATGATTTCAACAGCAGCGGTAGAAAAAGTTGAAAGATTAGTTGCTGACGCCGTCGAAAAAGGCGCGAAATGTCAAATTGGCGGTAAAAAATTAGATGAATTAGGTTCGCAATTTTTTGCACCGACTGTTCTCACACAAATAACGCCAGAAATGCAAATCGCCCAAGAAGAAATTTTCGGCGCCGTAGCAGCAATTCAAAATTTTAGCAGTGACGAAGAAGTAATTCGATTAGCAAACGACACCGAATATGGCCTTGGTTCTTATCTCTACACCGCCGACAACGCTCGTATTTGGCGAATTTGTGACGAGTTACAATTCGGCATGGTCGGAGTAAATGAACCATCTTTTGCCACAGAAGTTGCACCTTTTGGCGGCATCAAACATTCTGGCATGGGCCGCGAAGGTTCGCATTTGGGTATTTTAGAATTTTGTCACGTCAAAACTTTGCATCTAAGTTTTTGAGTTATTGACTAACCAATTCTTTAGCTAGTTCACTCTTCATTAATTAGAATTACCAAAAATGACAAAACCGTTAAATCCCACTTCAAATTTAACTGAAAAGCTGAAAGTCCAAACAGCCACAGTCGCTCTCGATGGATTATCTTTTAAAGCTGCTACTTATCGCGAAGAAACCAATGCAGAAAAATTTAGTCGCGAGCTGGCAGAAACAATCGCCAAAACAAAAAAAATTATACAGGGCGATTCTCAACTCGCTCATAATAACGGCAGATATTATACCGACCTAGCCGCTCAGGAAAATGATCCTGAACAAAAAGAGAAATATTATTGTGAAGCGTTGATCCATCTCGATGTCGCTATTGACCTTAACCCAAACAAGACTTGGCAGCACTATGATCGAGCCTACGTAAAACATCGCTTAGGAAATCTCCAAGATGCTATAAAAGATTTTAGTAAAGAGATCGAATTAAGTAACGATGCCCCTGCACAGCTTCGTTCACACTATGAAATACATGCTGTTCTTTCAGAAGATGGCAAAAAATATTCACCAGAAGCCATCATTCATTTACATAAAATTCTTGAACTGAGCAAAAAATATCCAGATCAATTAAACTCAGAGGTTGATCTGCCTTTAATCCAATTTAGCGCTAATGAATTGGAATCGATCGATTCATTTTATTGGCGACGAGTTAACGACCAAAGTAGATCGCCACAAGATAGAAGAGCTGACTTAAAGTTTATGGAAGAAGCGTTGCTGATAAATACTTCGCAAAAAACCGAATATGCCGAAGAATTGCTAAAAAATATCACGGAAGAAATTAGCGTTAATGAAGTTAGCAAAGAACCTTCCGCTTCCTCGCTGACTAGTTCAGCGCAATATCTACACAATTCTTTTGGCAGAATCTTTTTTTCGATGGCTGACGATGTCCTTCTATATCCTGGATATAATTCCGAGAAGGATCCTCAAAATATGTGCGTCACTACCACTAACTTTGGCTCTACTCAAAATCAGTTGCCAATTGCACAATCTACTCCATCTTTCTTATCCAAAAAAGTCTTAGAGCAAAATAAAGATGTCATAGAAGATTTATTGTTAGTTAAGTCAGATAATTACGAATCTACCGCACTGCATCTGAATATCATTAATCATAATTATGAGGAAGCTCTCGATCTTCTTAATACTTACCCTAAACGCGCAGCTGAATTATTAGAAGCTGTAGATGTAAATGGTAAAACACCTTTATCACTTGCTTTGGAAGCTGGAGCTCCGGAAGAATTTATTTTACGAATGCTTACTCCAAAAACTGTTTTAATGGCTGATAAATTAGGAGTAACTCCTCTTATGCTGGCATCTCGAGGAACCGGAGTTCAAGTAATCGAAAAAATGCTGGAGATGATTCCTCAAGACAAAATTGCTGAATCTTTATCACAAACCGACTTCAGAGGAAACTCGGTGTTTCAATGGAATATAAAGTCTAAAGATTTCATCAACGATCGCTTTAGCTTGTTCAAAATTGATGGTACTAAAAGCGAGAATTACTGCTCAAATTCGCTCTTTCGTAATGGCAGATATCATTTTTTATATGCCACAGGATCACAAATAATTAGCGATCCGAAACAAATCGCCGCTTGTTTTGAAGAAGTTGGATTAGAAATTGGTAAAAATTATCTTAGCGAAACTGCGTATGTTTCGATAGCTGCGACAAAAAGTAATAGCGAAAGATTGCTAGAATTGGCAACTGGTCAAACTGCCGATATAATCGCAGATCGAGAAAAACTTTCGTTAGTGCTTTGGAAATCAAACAATCCAAACAGTGACTTTTGGCAACTTATCCAGAAAGAAATGCGCGAAGTTTTAACAAAGATATCAGAAGTTAGCTTAGTCGATAGATATGTAAGTAATCAGCCTTTGATTCGTGAAGTTTTAGGAAGATATCACAGCCAAACGATTGAAAGAAAATGTTATCACAGCAAATCAGAGACACCAAGTGCTACAACAACCAATACGGATTATATAAAATTCGATAACAATCCGCAAAAAACACTCCAAAAATAACTTAAAAAACCCGCTTAAAGCAAAATATCCTCGATAATCATCTGAACTTTTTCGACACCCATCCAAGAGTTGATGTTCAATGTTCCAACCAAATCCACTGGCTTGGAATATTTAGGATCGAGCAAAATTTGACCAATTTGCGTTTCCGTACTGCGAAAGGCGACAGCTTGCAGATTGCCACTAAAGCCAATCGCACTTTTCGCAGAAAAAATTGCCGAGACATGCTCACCGCTTTTACCCATTGCGTTGGCTCTTACTTTGACAACATCACGCAATAAAAATTTCGGGCGAGGATTGCCCACGCCAAAAGGCTCAAGCTTTGCCAACTCTTTCAGTAACTCAATATTTACCTGCGGCAAATCAAGTGCGATGTCGTAATGCGCTGTATTTTGCGATGTAATTTCCGCAACTTTTTGGGATAATTTATTGCAAAAAAATTGATGCAATTCCGTGATTTTTGATGGCTCGACCGAAAAGCCGCCAGCCATGGCGTGACCGCCGCCTTCAAGCAACAAATCGTTTAAACGCGCATTTAAAATTTCCGCACCAAAATCAATTCCCGAAATTGAGCGGCACGAAGCTTTGCCTTTCTTGCCTTCATCATCAATTGCAATCACTGCTGTTGGCTTGCCGTAAAGATCTTTCAAACGCGAGGCAACAATTCCGATAACTCCTTGATGCCAATTTTTTGAAACTGCAAAAATTATCGCATCATTTTTGGAAAAGCCTTGCGCGCCTGATTCTAAAGACTGCACTGCCTCTTCTAAAACTTGCACTTCGATGTCTTTTCGTTGTTTGTTAAAATTTTCCAGTTGCTGCGCGATATTTTTTACTTCTTCTTCGTTGTCACTTGATAAAATTCTCGCCCCTAAATCTGACTTGCCAACACGACCGCCAGCATTGATGCGCGGCCCAATTACAAAACCCAAATGATAGGCTGAAGGCTCTTCATCAAGACCGGCCAAATCACAAATTTCACGCAATCCTAAATTTTTGCGCTGCTTCATAACTTTCAAACCAGCACTCACAAAAGCACGATTCAAACCGGTTAAAGACATCACGTCGCAAACTGTTCCAAGCGCGGTTAAATCGAGTAAATTCAATAAATTAGGCTCTTTTCTGTTCGCGTAAAATCCGCCTTCGCGCAATTTTTTATTAACGGCGACCACAAACAAAAAAGTTACGCCAGCAGCGCATAAATTTTTGTGAGGAAATTTTTCATCAAGCAAATTGGGATTGATCACCGCAATTGATTTTGGTTTTTCAGTAACACCCAAATGATGATCAATTACGATAATGTCCAATCCGGCAGCGTGCGCATCTTCAAGCGGTTTGAAAGCGACAGTTCCGCAATCCAGCGTAATTACCAAATCGGTGCCCGATTTTTTTAAATTAAGCAAAGCTTGGGAATTCGGACCGTAACCTTCCAAAATGCGATCGGGAATATAAATTGCTGCGTTTACGTCAATGTCGGCAAAGAAGCGTTTCAAGGTTGCTGCCGAAGTTGCGCCGTCGACGTCATAATCAGCAAAAATTGTGATTTTTTTATTTTGTTTAATTGCCGCGATCAGGTGATCAACCGCAACGTCCATGCCACCAAGCTCGAAAGGATCGGGCAAGCTAGTTTTAATTTTAGGATCGAGAAAATTTTCAACTTCTTGCGCAGATATTTCGCGCATCGCCAACAAATTTGCTAAAGCTTGGGAAACGGCAAATTTCTGCGAAATTGTTTTGGCCAAACGTTCATCTAACGAGCTTTGCTGCCATTTAATTCCTAGGCATGATGAAAGTGGATTGTGGTTTTGTGTCGGCATTACTTTTTTCCAAAAAATTAATTTTATGCAACTTACAGAAAATACATTTCAGAGAAACTGATTTCTAAGCAAAATTATATTTCCTTCTCTCCTTAATTTGTAGTTAAGCTATCTTTCTGCTTTATATTTCTACTAGATTATTTTTTCCCTAATGTTTTAGAATTAACTAATTACCCCAATTTACGATCAGAAATCACCCAAAACTTAGAGATTTATGTCAGTATTTAATAAGAAGACTGTAAAACTAGATGGATCGGAAGATAGTTCAAAAGTAGATTTTTTTAAAGATCCGCCACTTCTTCTAAACGAGAAAGTTAATCAACGTATTTTAGACGTAATTGACAAAAATATTACGCAAGTTGGTCATTCTAATTACAAAGAATTCGATCTTACAGTAAGTAAGTTAAAAGATAATGGAGATATCCGGTTAGTCGAAGATAATAGATTTAAATTAGCCAGCTGTTTGGAGAAACTCACTCTTAATGGTGAAGATCAAAGAGCACGAATGTTGGTCGATAGAATCTATGTTCCAGCCCTTACCAAAGCACAAAATTATCAAATATTCTCCCATTGTTTTGCCGCAATGTCGTCAACAAATGCTGAAGTCGCAAAGTCAGTTACCAAAACATTAGTTAACTCTGGCTTTAATGTAAGTGCTGCTGTTGAAATTAATGGTATTTCTCAAAATGCTGTCCAACTCGCCGCACAAAACTTTATTACTGCAGAACCGCAAGATCTTGAAATGCATCAAAGCATTTTGCAGAAAATGTTAGAAAGCGATTCTTTAGTTTTGCAACAAATCGACAAATCATCTCTGAATAAAAAAGTTGAGAACCGTCAATTAACTAAAGAAGACATTACTAAATGTCTGCAAACAGAAGCTGAGAAAGTCGCAATAACGCAACAAGAACCCGTACAAGTAACTAAAAAAACAAGAATTAATTTATCGTTCGGTAAATCTTTACTTTCACTTGGCACCAAACGTGAAGGCTCAGAACATCAAATTCCAGAAAATTCTCCAAAGTTCAGTACTTTCAAGCGCTTAGCACAAAAAATTACTCAAGTCGCACAACAATAATTACAAAAAAAGGCGTTGTTACAAATCAAAATTTTGATCTGCAACAACGCCTAAATTCAATCACCAAATTCAAAATTTCTCTTAAATTTTATCGTAAGAAATTTTCTCTTTTTTCGCACCTGGATGTGTCACCGCGCCAAATCGTGCTGAACCAACGGTTTGAGCATATTTCCACAAAGTTCCTGATTGGTAATCATTTTCGCGAGGCTTCCATGCTGCTTTACGCGCGGCAATCTCAGCATCAGACAAAGCAACATCAATTGTACCATTAATTGCGTCAATGGTGATCTTGTCGCCATCTTGCAAAAGCGCGATCATGCCACCAACCGCAGCTTCCGGAGAAACGTGACCAATACAGAATCCACGAGTTCCGCCAGAAAATCTTCCGTCAGTAATTAAAGCAACTTTATTGCCCATTCCTTGACCATAAATTGCCGCAGTTGTTGCCAACATTTCACGCATTCCTGGTCCGCCACGCGGGCCTTCGTAACGAATTACTAAAACGTCACCTTCTTGATATTTCTTTTGCTCAACTGCTTTGAAGCACAATTCTTCTGAATCAAAACAACGCGCAGTTCCCGTGAAAACCAATGCTTCATTTTGCATGCCGGCAATTTTTACAACTGCGCCATCTTCCGCCAAATTACCTTTCAAAACTACAACGCCGCCAGTTTTAGAAAGTGGTTTTTCTGGTAAATAAACCACGTCTTGGTTTTCGTTGAATTTCACATCAGCTAAATTTTCCGCCATAGTTTTGCCAGTAACTGTCAAACAATCGCCATGAATAAATCCGGCATCCAACATAACTTTCAAAATCATTTGCACACCACCAGCATCGTACAAATCTTTCGCGACATATTTTCCACCCGGTTTCATGTCAGCGATGTAAGGCGTACGTTTAAAAACTTCCGCAATATCAAAAGCGTCAAAATCAATGCCGCATTCATTAGCAATTGCCGGCAAATGTAAAACTGCATTAGTTGAGCCGCCAGTTGCCGCAACAATTGCTGCCGCATTTTCTAAAGATTTACGCGTAACGATGTCACGAGCCTTGATACCTTTTTCGATCAAATTCATCACCGCGCGACCAGAATGATAAGCGTATTCGTCGCGTGATTCATAAGGCGCTGGAGCACCTGAAGATCCTGGCAATGCCAAACCGATTGCTTCTGAAACGCAAGCCATAGTATTTGCCGTGAACTGACCGCCACAAGCACCAGCTGAAGGGCAAGCTGCTTTCGTCAAAATTTTCAAATCTTCTTCGGTCATTTTGCCAGCATCGCGTTGACCAACGCCTTCAAAAACGTCAACGATTGTAACGTCGCGACCTTTGAATTTACCCGGCAAAATCGATCCGCCATACATGAAAACTGAAGGAATATTCAAACGCACCATGGCCATCATCATTCCTGGCAAAGATTTATCACAACCAGCCAAGCCAACCAAAGCATCGTAGCAATGTCCGCGGACTGTCAACTCAATGGAATCAGCAATAACTTCGCGTGAAACCAAAGAAGATTTCATACCTTGATGACCGTTGGCAATGCCGTCAGTAACGGTGATTGTGGTGAATTCACGCGGCGTGCCGCCAAAATCTTGCACACCTTTTTTTGCTGGCTGCGCTTGACGTTGAAGTGCAATGTTACAAGGTGCTGCTTCGTTCCACGCACTTACTACACCAACAAAAGGACGTGCTAAATCTTCATCATCAAGACCATTTGGATACAAGTCAGTTTTGATGTTATACAGCATAGTTTTACGACCTTCACAACCGTGAGAATGCGTAACATAGCGCGAAGGCAATTTTGATTTATCGAATTTTGTCATTTGAAAAATGAAATATAATAGGTAGTAAACTTTATGAATTATTGAACAACATGAACTACAAAACATGGAACCCTTCGCAGAACTTTATCCGTTTTATCACGAAAATGAAATAGAAGATCACAAAAAGTTTCTGACAAAAGAAATATCAGACGAACTTTTTGGGCAAGGCTTTTTCGAACAAAAAGTTTTAATTGATGCTTTCTTTAAAGAGCTAGAACGAGTTGAAAATCGTTTTGGTTTAATCGAAGAATGCAAAAGCTTAATCTCTCAAAATTTATATCCGCCATTAGATAACATTTTACATTCCGTCAAAATGAATCTTTATCTCGAAGAAATGCATAGAGATAAAGAAAACTCGGTAGCAATAAAAAATCTAATAGCCGATGAGTTTCAGGAATTCTTACACAAATCAGGAATTTTTGGCAACTTACGAAAAATACTTACTCCGGAACAACAAGATTTCATAACAAAAGACAGCTTACTTTTCAGCAGCTTTTCCCCTATTTTATTATTCGATGAAGTACCAAAAGTTTTAGATCTCGATAAAGATCATCCGAAGCATCTACTATCCGTACCAGAATTATTATCTTACTCTTCCATCCTACTTGATAACAATTTCACCAAAACTGAGATTAGATCAATTTTTCACAATTTGTGGCAGGTAGAACGTCTTAAGCCATTAATGGAAATCTGCGCTTATTTTACTCTAGGACATTTTATTAATCCTGAAGATGAATCAAATATATTCCCACAAATAATTTTTACTGATCGAGAACTTGCAATCTCAGACCAGACTGGTGTTTTTGGCATGGCAATTCCTACTGGTAATTGCATTGTTGTAGCTACAGCATTCAACAACAAAAAACTTAAAATCAGTAGTGAAGAAATCTCCGGAATAATAATTCATGAACTACATCACTTCTGGGAAAGAATAAAACACAATAATAGATCACTGCCCTATAAAGAACTTACTCCCGAACTGGAAGATGAACTTTCCAAAATGTTAGATGAAGTCAAGAATATCAAGGAAAGTGATAGCATTCCAATTCATAAAATTTCTTCATTTAAAAAATATTTTGAACAACAACCCTTCCATATTTTTAATGGAGTGCTGGATTATGATCAAAGTAACTATCACGCTGAAATAGTTGTTAGAATTGGCCAATCTTTAGCTACTCTAACAACAGCTGGATACACGGAAGAAGAATCTATTAATATCATTCGCCAATCAAATTTAAATAATTGTTTGCGCTTTTTTGAAAAAGAATATCAGGAGATGAAAACTTTTGCGGAAGAACTGGCAGAGTTAACTCCTAGTAAACGTCTTACTGAAGCAAGTTTCGAAGAAATTCCTCATTACATGTTATACAAATCATCACCTTTTCATGAGGCCGTAAGAAACAATAATATTGAACAACTTAGACAACTATTATCTGAACCAGAACTCAACCCAAACAAGCTAGATTCGTTGCAAGAATCTCCTATCGATATGGCCATAAGAATGGACAATCCACAGCTAGTATTTGAGTTTTCAAAATCACTTAAAGTTCTAAGTTATCTTGGATCAAAACCCATAAAATTAACCAATATCGTCTCATATCTTTTCAACAAAACCAAAATCGATGATTCTGCAGTTGCCAACCAAGCTAGTGATTTACTCAAGAATATAAATATTTTGTCTGGCGGTTTCGGAACTTCAGGAATCTTTAGTGAAATCAGAGCAGAAATTCTTGATCCATTAATTATCGAAAAACTCAAAGATAAAAGTGTGACTGAGATTATCGAAATTATTTCAAGAAAAGAAGTTCCTTTGATCGATAAAATCGGTAATAATTTATTTCATTACTTAAAAATTTCTGAGTCAGAAATTGAACAAATCGACAATCATTTTTCACTGTCACAATTCTACAAGGCACATTCCGAAGAGCTATTTTCTACGATAATTAGTAAAACAATTGAACAAAATTCTCCTCGTGCAACGCCAAATCCGTCATCAATAACTAAATTTTTCGAACACAGTCAAGTAAGTGCTAACACGCTTTAAAATTAAAATTTCAGCGCCACTTTTCCATTTTTGAATTCTATTTTATCAGCTAGTTCAAGCTGCACCAAAGCAATATTTACCAGCTTGGCTGATGCTTTAGTTTCTTGAATTATAACATCAACTTGTAGCGGAACGTGACTGAGCTTCGACAGAATTTCTTCGCGGATAATTTTAATATCGTCATCACTTGGAATTTTAAGATCAAACCCCAAAAACTCTCTCGCATCAGGCTCTTGCAGCATTGAAGAATTATCCAACTTGATTTTAAGTGCGGGAATTTCTTCTAAAATATCCTCAACATTTTCGGTCAATTTCGCGCCTTGTTTGATTAAACGATTTGTCCCCAAACAGCGCGCATCAAAGGGTGAACCCGGAACTGCAAAAACTTCACGACCTTGTTCTGCCGCAAATCTCGCCGTAACTAAACTGCCCGAACGTAAACTCGCTTCCACGACGACAACTCCAAGCGACATGCCCGAAATTATGCGATTACGCTGAATAAAATTTCCGCCTTTTGGCGGTGCATTGAAAGGCGATTCTGAAATCATCAAACCTTGAGCGCAAATTTTATGATACAGATCGCTATTTTCTTTGGGATAAATGTGATTAATGCCGCCGGCGATTACCGCGATTGTACCCTTCGCAAGCGAGGCATCATGAGCTGCTGCGTCAATACCGCGCGCCATTCCCGAAACAATTAACAAATTATTTTCACCAAGTTCCCGAGCGATTTTTTTTGCGAACAAAACGCCGTTAAACGAAGCGTTACGCGGCCCAACAATGGCAATTGAATTGCGATTGAGAAAGTCTGTACAACCTTTGATTGTCAAAACTGGAGCTGGGTCAGGAATTTCCCGCAATAATTTGGGATATTGCGCGTCACAAAATAACAAAATTTCGGCGCCAAATTTGTGAGTATTTTCAATTTCTTGGATGGCGTCGCTTGCTGAAAAGATAGTGATTTTGCGCTTCGATCCGCCGTTGGCGGCAAATTCTGGAACTCGTTGCAAAGCTTCTTGCGCTGAGCCAAAAATTTCAATTAAACGGAAGAATGTTGATCTGCCGATATTCTCACTTCGAACCAACCGAATCCAGTCGATTTTATCCTGCAGCGAAACTGCAGCCGTGGTGTATTCCATAATGTGTAGCGGTGTAAAATTGGTGATAAATGGTGAAAAAGTGGTGTGAAATTTAAACTAATTCTTGATGCGATAACCACGTTTGATCAACGTAATTAAAACAACAGCGAGAATTAGATTTATGATTAAAATGTAAATCATTCCTGTCAACAGCGCGCCATCATTGTGGCCAGTCATAGCGTAACGAAAACCATCAATCATGTAGAAAAACGGATTGAAATGCGAAATGTTACGCCAAAATTCTGGCAAAGAGTTAGTCGAATAAAAAGTGCCGGACAAGAAAGTAAGCGGCGTAATTACATAGCTAGTCATCGCCGACATGTGGTCGAAAGTTTCACTAATCACACCGCATAAAACGCCAAGTTGACCAAGGAACATGCACGCGAAAAACAGATAAAAAATTGCGTGCGGAATTGAATAAAAGCTGATTGGAACAAAACATAAAATCGTCAAGAAAGCGACAATCGCCACGCAAATTCCACGCAAAATTGCACCCATTGTGAACGCCATCCACAATTCAAAAGCGCCCAGCGGCGGGATCAAATAATCAACAACGTGTCCCATAACTTTTCCCATCACAAAAGATGATGAAGAATTAGCAAACGAGTTTTGCATCGCCGCCATCATAATCAAACCAGCCGACATGAAAACAGCAAAAGGCACACCGTTAATTTCAGTTAGATGATTACCAACCGACAAAGAAAACACCGCCAAAAACAAGACGATGTTGATAACCGGAGAAAACAAAGTTTGGTGATAAACTTTCAAGAAACGGCGTACTTCCTTCTTTAAAAGAGTAAAAGCACCAAACCAATTGATTCTAGAACAGAACATGTTTTATTGTGAGTTTATATTTGTTAGTCGATGGTTATTTTGCTAACATCTAGCAACGAACAACCAATAATTATGCACAAGTTAGAAAACATTCTTAGCGATTTCAATTCACAAATTTCAGCAGTTCAAAATAAGCAGCAGCTTGAAGAAATTCGTATTAATTTTTTAGGCAAAAAAGGTTTTGTTACCGAACTTTTTGCTGAATTAAAAAATATCCCAAACGAAGAAAAGAAAGCTTTCGGTGCCAAAATTAACGAACTGCGCGACCAAGTTAGCCAAAAACTCGACATCGCCAAAGATCATTTCGAGAACGCTGAGTTGAGCGCAAAATTACAAAGCGAAAAAATTGACGTAACCGCGCCAGTTAGAAAAAATCCGCAAGGCAAAATCCATCCGATTAATCAAGTGATGCAAGAAATTGAAGAGATCTTCTCAACTCTTGGTTTTGAGTTTGCCAAAGGCCCAGAAATTGAAGATGATTTCCACAATTTCACCGCTCTAAATATGCCAGCAAACCATCCAGCACGTCAGATGCAGGACACTTTTTATTTGCAAAATTCTGAATTATTGCTGCGCACCCACACTTCCAACACCCAAATCCGCAAAATGGTCAACTCGCAACCGCCATTGAAAGTTGCGGCTTTAGGACGAGTTTTCCGTCGCGATTCTGACCAAACTCACACGCCAATGTTTCATCAATTTGAAGGATTTGTTGTCGATGAAAACGTCAATATGGGCCATTTGAAATGGACTTTGGAAAACTTTTTGGAGAAATTTTTCGAAATTAAAAATGTCGAATTACGTTTCCGTCCAAGCTTTTTCCCTTTCACCGAACCATCGGCTGAAGTTGACATTAATTACTCGGTTGAGCAAGGCAGAATCAAAATTGGCGGTTCAAAAAATTCTGTGGGCGACAAATTCATGGAAATTTTGGGCTGCGGCATGATTCATCCTAACGTTTTAGAAAATTGCGGAATCGATTCCAAAAAATATCAAGGCTTTGCTTTCGGCATCGGCGTTGAGCGTTTGGCGATGTTAAAATATGGCATCACCGACTTGCGTATGTTTTTTGAAAATGACGTGCGCTTTTTAAATCATTTCGGTTTTTAGCCTAAATTTTATCAAAATTGCTGACGCACTTTAAAGGCCAAAAAGCTTGAGCTGTAAGTCGCTTTACGTTCAAAGTTATAATCCAGCGTAAAAGCTACGTCATCTTGATGATAAAGAGATACTTCACTTCCGATCATAAAACTGCTGCGATCAACTTTGGTGATTTCATTATCAAAACTGCTTGTTTGATTAATAAAATTAGCAGTTGTTCGCGGCGCGTCGTTGATAAAACTATATCCGTAAGAAAATTTCAGTAACGCCGAAACTTTACGAATTTCGGGTAATTCATGAACTTTTGCAGCGTAAGCAAAATTACTACCGACTCGTCCTTCCACAAAATTGGCCGCGACTCGTGATACTTGTAAATTCAACTCTTGCGCGCCTTTTTCGTTGTACGCAGCAATATCATTTCGTAAAAAATTTACGCCAAATTCCGGAATAAAACTAAAGCCGCTGGCCAGTTTCTCGACAGCGCCCAATTTCATTTTCAGCGCGTAATTTTGCCCCAAATAAGATGCAACTGCGCTGCTTGAAGCTGCGTTTATCGAACGCTGCGAATCAAAGTGGTTCAAGGTAAAAGCGGCGTTTATATCAAAAAAATAACGCTCGAAATTTTTACTGCCGTAGAAACTTAATTGATAACTATCGATCAAGTTTTGCTTGGAAGAATCTAAAGTTTTAACCGCCGATTTAGCTGCCGCAAGCGCCATGCCGACTGTTTGATCTTGCTCAATTTCATAATCAGCGCCGAAAGAAAATCCTGCCAAACTATTTTTGTAACCATCATCGCTTGCTACTTCTTGTTGCGATGCCGCAGCGCCAAAAACTTGTCCCCAAACTCCTTCACTAAGTTTTGATTCATCACGACGTTTTTTATCCAAACGATTTTCGACAATTTGCGTCGCACTATTTACAAAATTATTAACGCTAAAAATTGCCGCTTTAGTTGATTGCGGCGCCAACTGATTGATGGTTTGCGTCAACTCACTTTTTGATAATGAAGTGTTGTCGATATATTTCTGAAATGACAACAATTCACCTTGTGATGCAGCTCCAATTGCAACTAAATTTTGATAAATATTTTGGGCGTTGCGATTAGATGTTACTTGCGTTGGTGCAAGATGATTAACGTTTAAAATCAAAGATGTATCAGATGCTGAAACTGTGAATTCCAACAAACCGCTGACGTTGGATGAGGTGTCATTTATCGTAATATTTTGCGTTGAGAACTCGCTGTTTGCAGTGCTTAAATTGCTTGCCGTCAAAATTTGATATGAAGTGTTATCAGCGATATAATCTTGATTAGCCGAAGTTGTTATAGCAATTTTTGCGTTAGCGTCAATGACCGCTGAGCCGCTAACTTGCAAGCTTCCCGCGCCACCACTTTTCAAAGAAACTTTTAAACTATCACCACTATTTAATGTTAAATCGCCGGTAATTTTTTGATTTTGCTCACCAACGTTAAATGTTGCCACACCTGACCCAACAACGTTTCCAGTGATTGTTGAATTATTAGTTTGATCAAAATTTAAAACTCCCGCCAAATTAATTTGATCAGCATAAATGTCGCCAGATGTTGTAACTGTTGAGCTCGAGTCGACATAAAAATTAGCCAAAGAATTTGCCTCACTTGCAATCGCGCTACTAAAAGAAACTGATTCCGCATAAACATTAACTGTGCCTTGTGAATCAGCGCTGCCTTGCAAAATGCCAGAAATAGAAGAACCATAGTTGATATTGAGCGTAGAATCAGCGCCGAGAAAAATATTATTCGCCGCAATTTGCGCTCCCGAATTCAGCGTGGCATTGCTTGAAATTGTTAAATTTTTCAAAGCAGAAAAATTAGCACTTTGATCAAAAGAAACATTATCGCTAATTACAACCGAACCAGTGTTTACATTGCCATCCACCGTGCCGCTGATTGATCCGCCCAAAATATTCAACGTTGCTGCACCAATTTCTACGCCGCCAGAAATTGTACCGTAATTGTTGATAATCGCGGCTGCACCCGAGTTATAAATACCGTAATTTGTTGATGAAATTGTGCCGCTATTTGTAATTGTGACATTGTCTCCTTCATTGCGAATGCCATAAATACTTGATGTTGCAGCAGTTGTGATCGTGCCGGAATTAGTAATTTGGGTGTAATTATCTTTGTTGTAAATTCCGTGACCTTGGCTGTTGATCGCGCCAGAATTGTTAATAATTCCATACGAACTCGAAGAAGCTGTCGAGCTGCTGCCGGCACTCATAAAAATTCCGTGAGCCGATGAAGAAACTGTCGTCGTAATTGTTCCGCTATTGTAAATTTGGTTAGTATTTGAGTCAGAATAAATACCGTAAACTTGTGTGTTTATTGTACCTGAGTTAGTTGCGGTGTTATTGTCACTGGCTAAATAAATTCCGTAAGCACTTGTGTTGGAAGTGGTGATTGAACCAGAATTGTTGATCGTGTTGTTACCGCTTCCGGCGTAGATGCCGTATGATGTTGTTCCTTGCGTGGTAATGGATCCTAAATTGTAAACTTGTGAGTTACTGGCAATTGATATACCCCGCCCCGAGCTTGCGGTAGTTATTATTGCTGCGTTGGTGTCGTTAGTAATTTGATTGTAGCTTCCCGAAGTTTTGATTCCGTAAGCACCAGAATTGGTGTTGGTGGTGATGGTAAAAGTGTTTTTGATTTTATTGTAAGACGAAGAAGTGCCGGAAAGCGAACTGCTGATTGCGATTGCGCTGCTGGTGATGTCAGAAGTTGTTGTGTAATTAGTTTGGCCAGAAGTGAGAGTGACAGCGAGTGCTTCATCAGCAAAAAAGTTGCAAAAGCACAAAAAAATGGCGCGGTGGATTTTGGGTGACATGGTGTTTTGAGTTTGGTGTTTATGGTGTGAATTAGCTTATTTCTAAGCTTTCGGGCTTTTTAAGAATGCTTTATATTTTGTGCAATATTTTTTCCTCAAAAGAGAGTTTAGTAAAATTCTGGACGTTTTGTTTCGATTTTAAGCTCTTTACCAAAATAATCGGAAAGCTCGATTTTGTAAGCGTGAAGGCAAAGTCGTTTGCACACATTTTTATTCATCGCGTTTGGTCCGCCATATTTCATGTCATTGATAATTGGATGACCAAGTTCTTTGCAATGAACGCGCAATTGATGGGTGCGACCAGTCAACGGATGCAGTTCCAGCAAGGTGAAATCGATTTCATCGCGCAAAACTTTAAATTCAGTGATTGCTTCTTTTCCTTCAGCAAAATCTGGTGCGACTTTTTCATTTTTGCCCATCATTTTTTTCTTCAGCGGAATATTTATCACGCCTTCTCGTTTCTTCACACTGCCGCGAACTAACGCCAAATAAGTCTTGCGCACAGTTTTGTTTTTGAAAGCCGCGGTTAAAAACTCTGCGGTTTCGTTGTTTTTTGCGATCAATAAAATGCCCGAAGTATCTTTATCTAAACGATGCACCAACTGCCATTTTTGCGTTGTGATAAAATCATCAACCGAAATTTCAACGCCGCTGCCACCTTGTGTTGCAAGTCCTGATGGCTTGTTAATGGCGATTAAATTTTCATCTTCAAAGATTTTGAGTTGAAGAAATTTTGCGAGTTTTTCGTCAGAAATTTTTGGTTTAAATTTTTGATTCACGTTTCGTTTTGCCAAGTCAGCAAAAATTTCAACATAGTCTGCTTCTTCTATTTTGTAAGATGCATCGACTCTAGCACCGTTAACTTTAATCTTTTTTTCACGAATTATTTTTTGCGCAAGTCCGAAAGAAATATCAAACTTTTTACATAAAAATTTATCGAGACGCAGACCGACTAGATCTGGATTTATTTGAATTGCTGGCATCTAAGAAAAAATTAATTTGCTGAAGTAAAAACCAAAAAACAGCATGGAAATTGCTACGATTACAGAAACGCTAACGTAGATAAAGGCTTGCAAATGTTGACCTGCGGTCACTAAGCGGAAGAAATCTAAAGAGAAAGCTGAGAAAGTTGTAAAACCTCCTAAAAAACCAACAATCAAAAAATTTTTTAAACGCGGATCAAAATTAGCAAAATTTCTAATCGCGAAATAATAAACCACGCCCGCCAAAAGTGAACCGACAACATTTACAGCGAAAGTACCCCACGGAAAATTACACGGCAAATGATATAATTTCGCCAAACGCAACATTGCTTCTGAAGAAATATAACGCATCACCGAACCAAGAGCGCCGCCAATCGCGATCAATAATAAATTCATAATTTTGCGCAGTTGTGGTTATTAATTTTAAGCCAATTTTTTCAGCTTTTCTGCTAAATCAGTTTTTTCCCACGAAAAACCGCCGTCATCTTCTGGCTGACGACCGAAGTGTCCGTAGGTTGCTGTGCGTTTGTAAATTGGGCGATTTAATTGCAAATGGTTTCTGATGCCACGCGGACTCAAATCAACCAATTCGTTGATTAATTTAGCAACATCTTCACTGGCAACGCCTGTTTTGTGATTATCGACGTAAAGTGCCAAAGGTTTGGAAACACCAATCGCGTAGGCAATTTGAATTGTGCATCGATCTGCTAAACCAGCGGCAACAACGTTCTTGGCTAAATAACGCGCCATGTAAGCTGCTGAGCGATCAACTTTAGTAGGATCTTTACCAGAAAAAGCACCGCCACCGTGTGGAGCTGCACCGCCGTAAGTATCAACAATAATTTTACGACCAGTCAAGCCAGCATCACCATCTGGGCCGCCAATTACAAACTTGCCAGTTGGATTAACTAAAAACTTATCTTCTTTGCACATCCAGCCTTTTGGCAAAGTTTTTTCAACATACGGACGAATCATTTCACGCACTTGCTGTTGCGTCATGCCTTCTTTGTGCTGAATCGAAACCAATACAGTTTCCGCACGAGTTGGCACACCATCTTCGTAATTTAAAGTGACTTGGCTTTTGGCATCCGGACCGAGATCACGCAACTCACCACGACGAATTGCATCCATAATATTGTGCAAAATGCGATGAGAATAATAAATTGCAGCTGGCATCAAAACATCAGTTTCGCGGCAAGCATAACCAAACATAATTCCTTGATCTCCAGCACCTTCATCTTTGTTAGAAGTAGCATCAACACCAACAGCAATATCAGCTGATTGACCGTGAATTAAGTTAGTGATTTGCAGATTTTTCCAGTGGAAACCTTCTTGTTCGTAACCGATTTCTTTGACGGTTTGACGAATAATATTTTCAACTTCGATTTCCGGAATATGCGGCGCACGAATTTCACCACCAATAATGACTTTGTTAGTAGTAGCGAAAGTTTCGATCGCCAAACGTGAGTAAGGATCTTTTGTTAAATAAGCATCAACTAGAGAATCAGAAATTTGATCACAAATTTTGTCTGGATGGCCTTCTGAAACCGATTCCGAGGTAAAGAAGAAATTTTTAGGCATGAAAAGTTCATGTTTAAAGATTTTGGAAGGCTTTCCGAGAAACTATAAAAATAAAAATTAGAAGGCTTTGACGTAGCCTAGACGGACTGTTGAGTAGTTAGCGTCAAGCAAACCTAACTTGCCAGCATATTTTTGGAAACTCACACGAATTGAATCATCTGAATCGTTACATGGTTTGAATTGGAAACCCAAACCATAAAAACCAAGTGTTTGGTGTGATTTTTGACTAACTGATGAACCAGAGTTGGTAACGTAGCTTAATTTACCGTCGATGTCCGCCAAACCAGCTTCGGCAAACAAGTCAATCATTTCATTGGCTGGAACATAAGCAAGTGCTGAAACGTTGAATTGGCTGAATTTTTGCGTCGCTCTGTAGTTCAAATATCCAACATTATGTACTGAATGATCGACTAAAGCACCTTGATACCAATTAAGGTTGA
Source organism: Alphaproteobacteria bacterium (assembly GCA_021151765.1). Taxonomy (GTDB): domain Bacteria; phylum Pseudomonadota; class Alphaproteobacteria; order Rickettsiales; family UBA1997; genus UBA2645. The sequence goes on along the minus strand of JAGKWR010000003.1, from coordinate 58,561 downwards.
AACCCAAATTTTTGTGCACGCGCAAATTTCCACCGATGGCAATATTTTCAAAATTAGCCATTTGCTTGGTGAAATTGTTGGTACGGTAATTTTTATCATAACCGCTATTTAATCCAACGCCGCTATATTCAATGGTTGCAGCTGGTTTCAAAAAGAAACCTTGTGGTAATTCTTTAGCGAAAGATTGATTGGCAATCGCACAAAAAACAGCAGAAGTAATTAGTAATTTTTTCATAACTTATTTGATTGCATTGTTGATTCGTGAAGTGACTTCAACCTTTCCCAATATTTCGACCACATCAAAAATTCCGCCAGCTGACGCTGAAGAGAAAGTTAAAACTACTCGTAAAACTGGTCCGAAATCTTTGATTTTTAAACCTTTTTGCGTTGCAAAATCATTCAATGAATTTTTCACGCCGTCATGGGACCAATCATTTAGTTCTACAAAAACTTTGTACAAGTCAGATAATAAAGATTTTTTTTCAGCAATTAATTGCGCATCTACCGCCTCAAATTGTGCGACAAAATTATCGCGATAAACTTCTAAAGATTTATGAAGATCACCCAGTAATTCGGCACGCTCTTTCGCAAATTTGACAACACGCAAGAATCTGCTTTTTTCCGCGGCGTTCAAATCATTATTATTGGTTAAAGCCAAAAGTTCTTCTTCACTTTTTTCTTTGATGTAATGTTTGTTAACAGATTTGAGCTTAGCAAAATCAAAGCGCGAAGGCGACTTGCCGATTTTCTCTAAATTGAACCATTCAATTGCTTGCGCATCGGAAATAATTTCAGCATCACCATGCGACCAACCAAGACGCAGTAAATAATTACGCATCGCTTCTGGCAAATAGCCCATATCTTTGTAATCAATTACGGAGGTTGCGCCGTGACGTTTTGAAAGTTTGGCACCGTCAGCTCCGTGAATTAAAGGAATATGAGCAAATTCTGGCACGTTCCAATTCATCGCTTGGTAAATTACTTTTTGACGAAAAGCGTTAGTTAGGTGATCGTCACCACGAATTATGTGAGTGATTCCCATGTCGTGATCATCCACGACAACAGCCATCATGTAAGTTGGTGTGCCGTCTGAACGCAACATTACCAAATCATCAAGTTCAGAATTTTTAACACGAATTTCACCTTGAACTAAATCATTAATCACCATTTCGCCTTCAAGCGGAGCTTTGATTCTGACAACTGGTTTAACGCTTGAAGCTTGTGATTGAGATTTATCACGCCACGGGCTTTTAAAACGGAAAACTTCTTTTTTAGCTTCAGCTTGAGCGCGCATTTCTTCCAATTCTTCTGCCGAAGTGTAGCACAAATAAGCCTGACCATTTTCAAGTAATTTTTGCGCAACTTCTGTGTGACGCTGGATATTTTTTGATTGTAAAACGTAATTGTCATCATAACTCAAACCAAGCCAGTCAAGGCCTTGTAATATTGCATCAATTGCCGCAGCGGTTGATCTTTCTTTGTCAGTATCTTCAATTCGCAGTAAAAATTTACCGCCATTATGTTTGGCAAAAAGATAATTAAACAAAGCGGTACGAGCGCCACCAATATGCAAATAACCAGTTGGCGATGGAGCAAAACGAACAACAACAGACATAGTTTTTCAAATTATTTTAAAGAGAGTCAGCTTTCTTGACATTAAAAGAATAGCGTAAAGATTATGAATCAACACCTACTAAATCAACATTCTTCAGGTAATTTCTTCAGCTAAAGCAATGACAAAAAACGAAACTACGGCTGCAAAAACCAAGTCGCCTTCTACAAGCTCTGACATTGGGGCAAAACTTCTAGAAAAAAAAGTAATCTCTGAAGATCAATTAGAAATTGCCACCAAGGAACAAGCGCGTCTTAACAATTCTCAAACTATTGGCGCTATTTTAGTTGAACTCGGTTTTATCTCAGAAGGTGCTTTAGGTGAAATTCTAAACGAATCTACCGGTGTAGTTAAATTTGATATCAAATCTTCAATTATCGATGCTCGTTTAGTTAAAAAAGTTCCAAAAGAATTTGCGATTCACAACAAGTTGATTCCAATTTCATTCAGTAAAGATTCGATCACAATCGGCATGGCTGATATTTTCGATATTGTTGCGGTCGACCAGCTTAGAAGATACTTTCCACCAAATTTTAAAATTATTCCGGCTTACGTACCTGAAGTTGATATTTTACACGCGATTGACCAGTACTACGATTATGAGATGTCAATTGAAGGTATTCTGCGCGAGATTGAGTCCAGCAAGCACCAAAACATTAACGATGAAAATCAACTGCGCGGCGATTATCGAAGCCCGATGGTGCGTTTGGTTGACGCGATTTTGACTGACGCCGTACACCGCGGTGCATCGGATCTTCACTTTGAACCGGAGCCTTTGTTTTTGCGTATTCGTTATCGTATTGACGGTAAAATGGTGCAAATTCGTTCTATCCACCGCGACTATTGGTCAGCAATTACAGTACGTTTAAAAATCATTTCAGGAATGAATATCGCTGAAAGTAGAAGAGCACAAGATGGTCATATTAGTTCAGAAATTTTAGGCAGAAAAATCGATTTTCGTGTTTCAACTCAGCCAACAATAAATGGCGAAAATATCGTAATGCGTATTTTGGATGAAAAACAATCCATCGTTTCTTTGGAAAGCCTAGGATTTAGCCAAACTAGTCGTAACTTGGTTAATAAAATGCTCCAACGCCCGGAAGGAGTAATAATCATGACTGGTCCTACTGGTTCTGGTAAAACTACCACACTTTACACGATGTTGAGCATGATCAACTCGATCGACAAAAATATCATGACTTTGGAAGATCCGGTTGAATATCACATTCCGTTGATTCGCCAATCCAACATAAAACCCGAAGCTGGCTTAGATTTTGCATCTGGCGTAAAAGCTATTCTTCGTCAAGATCCTGACGTTATTTTGATTGGTGAGATTCGTGATCAAGAAACGGCAATTACCGCAATTCAAGCCGCAATGACTGGTCACCAAGTATTCAGCAGCTTGCACACTAACGACGCTATTGGGGCAATTCCACGTTTGATGAATATTGGCGTTCCTAATTATTTGCTCGGAGGATCTTTAATTGGCGTTATCGCTCAACGTCTTGCTCGTAAACTTTGTATTCATTGTAAAACCGAAAAACCAGTTGATGCTTTCGAAAAAAGACTTCTTGGACCAAACCACAGCAACGTTCAAAAACTTTACAAAGCTGTTGGATGCATGAAATGCAACGGCAGTGGTTATAAAGGTCGTGTTGCTATTTGTGAAATTTTGATGGTTGACCGTGAGCTTGATGATCTTATATCAAATACCGCAAGTCGAAAAGAAATTTTACACACTGCACTCAAGAACGGTTTTATACCAATGATTGAGGACGGGTTGCAAAAAGTCATTGAAGGCTTAACTGATTTACCAGAACTGATGCACGCAGTCGATATGACAGATCGCATGAACTAAAAAATTAACAATGACTCAAAATATAAAATTCAGCAACCAACTTGATAGTTTATTGCCTGAACTTTTAGGCGATATTACCAAAAGTCCTTATTACTCATCTACGCAAGGCGTTCAGGTCAGCGTGAAACCAGAATTTGTTGATTACCAACAAAATATCTTGGGCAATCTTTTTATTTGGGCTTATCACGTTTCTATTACAAACCAGAGCAAAGAAAAACTACGTCTTATAAAACGCTATTGGAAGATAATTGACGAAAAAGGAATAGTCCAAGAAGTGAGCGGCGAAGGAGTAATCGGAGAAACACCGACAATATTGCCCAATACAACTTTCCAATATGACAGCGGCGTTCATTTACGTTATCCTTCCGGAATTATGGGTGGACACTACGAAATGCAGCGAGAAAACGGAGAAATTTTTATTGTTAAAATTCCTACTTTCTCACTCGATATTCCCAATACTAAATCACTAATAAACTAGCTGTGCGTGTTCTTGCTTTCGATTCAAGCTCTAATCAACTTTCACTCGCTTTGGTTGAAGATCAAAAAATTCTCAACCAAACAATAATTAATGAAAGTAACCAACAATCCCAACTTCTAGTTGTCGAAATTGAAAAATTATTGCGCCAAAACAACATCTGGTATCAAGACTTAGATCTCGTTACAACTATTCAAGGGCCAGGTAGTTTTACAGGCGTTAGAATCGGCTTGAGTGTTGCTAAAACAATCCATGTCGCGACCAAATTACCCATAATTTTGATCAATGCCCTTGAGGCAATTTATTACCCTCATCGCCACTCAAATCAGGAAGTTTTTGTCGCCATTGACGCTGGCATCGGAGAAATTTTCATCGCTAGTTTTAAAGAAGACCAAGAAATTACCAAATCTCAGCTAATAAAATTGGAAGATGTAGAAAGCTTTTTACCGCGAAACGACTTCTTTCTTTGCGGTTCTGGAAAAGATTTGGTCGCGGAAATCGCTTCTAGAAAAAATATCGCATTTACAATCAAAGAAAATTCTTTAGTTAATTGCGCCGAACTCGCTTTTTTAGCGTTAAAAAAATATCATTCCCAAACAACATCTGTAACTCAACAAGCTGTTTATCTTAGAGCTCCCAATATCACTCAAAGAAAAAAATAACAGTTACCAAAATTTGCTCAAAATTCTTAATTCTCATGCTCGACAAGCTCGCCAATTTAAAAATAAAAGTTTCGCATAGCCGCTTTTGTTTTATTTTCTGTACTTTGCTCTACACGATTTACAACGGACTGAACTTCGAAAAATTAGCCAAATGGTTTTACCTCAAAGATCAACTCGATTACAGCGGATTTTTGGCGTTCTTTACGATTGGACTTTGTGGATTTTTGGCGTTTTTTTCTTTAGTGAATCATCGCAAAACTGCAAAATTTTTTGCCTTATTTTTTGTAATTAGCAGCGGCACCGCCGTTTACTTCACGACGAAATACAACGTTGTGATTGACCGCACAATGTTGATGAATTTATTCAACACCGACAAAAACGAAGCTGGCGGTTTCTTAACGCTTCGCATGTTACCTTATTTTTTATTCTTGATTCTGCTGCCTTCCTTGTTGATTTGGCGAACTGAAATTACTTTCGACAACACCAAAAAATACCTCATCACTTCACTAAAAATTGTTCTGATCACTTTAACAATTGGCATCAGCCTCACTTATGCTAAATTTGAAAGCATTCATCGTGCCGCCAATTTGTCGAAAAAATATATTCTCCACACTTTGGTTCCAATTAACATTGTACAAAGCTTGGGCAGCATTGCACAACACACAATCAAATCAAATCGTGACCACAAAAGAAAGGAAATCAATGTTACGGGAGAAATCACTAAAACAGAAAATTTAGTTGTAGTTTTAGCAATTGGCGAAACTTCTCGTCAAAAAAGTTTTCAACTTTACGGCTATGAAAAAGCAACCAATCCGCTACTTTCAAAAGACAAAAAAATTCAAGCTTTGAACGGTATCGCCAAAATCGGTTCAACTTTGTATGCCTTACCACAAATTTTAACTAAAGATGACGTAACGCTTGTTGGATTAACTACAAAACTCGGCATCAAAACTGCATGTTATGTGAATTACACACTTTACGATAATTGCGATCCGATTGGTGAAACTGCAGTAAAAAATTGCAGCCACGATGGCAACTGCTTTGATGAAGATGTTATCCCGTTGCTTCGTCAAAATTTAGCGGAATATAAATCAGGATATAATTTTGTTGTTTTGCATTTGGGCGGCGGCAGCCACGGTCCAAGCTATCATGAACGTTACCCCGCAGAATTCCAAAAATTCCAACCGATTTGCAAAGACGCCGATGTTGTTAATCAATGCAGCAAAGATCAACTCTACAACTCGTTTGATAACACAATTTTGTATGTTGATTACGTTGTCAGCAACATCATTTCAGAACTCGATAAATCGAAACTTCCTTACGTTTTCATGTATTTATCCGATCACGGAGAGTCTCTGCTCGAAGATGGTCGTATTTTCCACGGCATGCCTCCGGGAATTGCCTTGCCAGAAGAACAAGCGCACATTCCATTGCTGGTTAAATCTTCAATTCCTGTGCAAATCGAAAAACGTCAAGAATATCAACAACAAGATATTTTCGACACGATTTTGAATTTATTCTCAGCCAAAACCAGTATCAGTGAAGAAAAACGCGGATTTATAAAAAAATAATATGAATCGTTTAAAAAGTCTCTTTATCAAAATTTCCGCTGTACTAGCAATTATTTTATTAGTTGTTATCGCCCTGCTTTTCACAATCCAGCGTCACAATAAGCCGCTTGACGGAGATCGTGTTGTTCTGGTTGATAGCAAAAATGGTAATTACTTATTTCGCGGCAATAATCCTGTTGTCGAAAAAAACGACACCAGCTTTTTTGCTTACGAAGAATTGACTTCTCACTTTAACAAAGAGCTAAAAAAGAATAATCATCCTACCCTTTCCGATTATCATTTAGTCGATATCAGTTTACTCGATTTAGACCAAATTCGCGCTATTTTGGATGAGAAAAATTTCTTCGAAAAAAATCCGAACTTAGGCGAATTTCATAATTTTTCTTTGCTGTCTCTCTATTTACCAATGCAGTATTTTCCTGCCTCCAACTCTGTTTTGCCTTTTGTTAAAAGTAATTACGAAAATTGGCTAAGCGCAGAGTTAAACAAAATTCATCAGCAACTCAGTGCTAATTCAGACAAACCAATCGTAATTTATGTTCATTGCGATGCCGGTCGCGACCGTACCGGAATGTTGATTGCCGCTTACAAAATGAAATTCAAAAACACCAGCTTAGAACAAGCGCGACAAGAAAATATTGCAGAAGTAAATCGCAATACTCGTCCAATTTACAATAACGGATTGCGCAGCTATTGCTTAACGATAAAAGATGAAATGCAAAAAGGAGAAGATTTTTGTAACTAGAAGAGATGTGAGAAAATGGAGGCCGGGGTCGGAATCGAACCGACGCATAAAAGCTTTGCAGGCTCTTGCATTACCACTTTGCTACCCAGCCATTTTTGGAATTTTTCGAAAGGAGCGCGAAATCTAAGAATAGAAAAAAAGATTACAAGGTTTGAAGCTGCATTTTCTTTAAAAATCACAAAAAATCACAACAATAACTTTCATCAAAAAATGTTTGGCGATTTTACAAATTAAAATCAAAATCCATGCCTAAGCAATTAATCCACAACTCCCTTTAACGAGATCAAATTCACTCAATGCCAAAGGAAAATTTATATTCTCAAAGCTATAAAAATATTTCGAGCAAATCTGTTTCCAAAAAAATTTTACAAAATTGCCAAGATGCGGCGAAGCTTTTGCGCCAAGAAATAAAATCAGATAAACTGGCCCCAATCAGCGTAGTTTTTGACGAAAATGATCTCAAATTATTTACCAAACTAGCTAAAAAAATCGCTCCTTTTGAAAAAGTTTTAGTTCTTGGAGTTGGTGGTTCAAGCTTGGGTGGCAAAACAATCGCAGCCTTGAAAGATCAAAATAAAGTTGAATTTCTTGAATCAATCGATCCTCAAACAATCCAAAACTCGCTAAGCAAAATTGATCTCCCTAAAACTTTCTTCTTAGTAATCAGTAAATCGGGCGAAACTATTGAGACAATTTGCCAAACTTTAATCGTCATCGAAAAATTTAAAAAGGCCAAAATCACAAACTTTGCCAAACAATTTTTATTCGTCACCCAACCAAGCGAAAGCCCAATTTCACGTATCGCCTACGAAATTAAAGCTGAAATCACCCAACATTCTCCAAACATTGGTGGCCGTTACTCTTGCTTCTCAATAGTTGGTATGTTGCCAGCAATTATTTGCGGAATTAGTGCTAAAAAAATTCGTCAAGGCGCACAAAAAGTCGTTAAAAATTTTCTTGAAGATGACTCAATCATCAGCTCTTGTGCCACGCAGCTAAGCCTTTACGAGCAAGGCTTTAACAACAATGTCATCATGCCGTACATTGACACGTTGAAAAATTTTACTGATTGGTATCGCCAACTTTGGGCAGAATCACTTGGCAAAGCTGGATTTGGTTCTACGCCAATTAACTCGATGGGAACAGTTGACCAACACAGCCAATTACAGCTTTATCTCGAAGGCCCGAAAGATAAATTTTTTACTTTCGTCACTTTAGAAAATCACCCTCACGATTTTTTAGTTAAAGATTTGAAATTATGCCCCACACTTTTCGGCGGCAAAAAATTAAGCGAAATCGTTAAAGTTGAACAAGAAACCACAATCGAAGTTTTAAATCAGAAAAAATTACCAATTCGAATTTTTGCTACCAAGAAACTCGATGAAGAAGTTTTAGGTGCTTTGATGATGCAATGTTTTATTGAAACTATTTTGATCGCTTACGCTAAAAATATTAACCCGTTTGACCAGCCAGCTGTCGAGTTGCGCAAGGATTTAGCTAAAAAAATTCTTAAGAAAAAATGTTAGCAAAATTTACGCTTCGAAAAATTACTAATCGTAATCTTTTATTATTTCTAGGATTAGCCGCCTCAGCAGCTGTTTTAAGTGCTTACGCCGCCCAATATATTTTTGGTTTTGAGCCGTGCAATTTGTGCTATTACCAACGCAAGCCGTTCTTCGTTGTGATCGCCGCCGTAGCTTTAACTTTAACTTATTTCAAATCAGAAAAATCTAAACAAATCGCCCTTTACGTTTGTACTTTTGCTTTAATTGCCAATCTGGCAATTGCCTTTTATCACAGCGGTGTTGAAAAAAAAATCTTCATCTTACCAGAAACTTGCACTGCTTCCGAAGAGATCAATCAAGCTGAAACTATTGAAGATTTACAACAAAGTTTAGCCGCCGCCAAAACCGTACGTTGCGATGAACCAAATTTCTTCTTCCTTGGTTTAACAATGGCTAATTGGAATGTGCTTTACTGCCTTGGTTTAATAAGCTGTATCGCTTTTGTACGCTATAAAAGACGTTGCATCAAATCTTAAAATTACTGCACACGAAACTTCACGTTAATATCTTGCGTCGAAGATTTATTTGATGGCGAAAACTTCCACTGACGCAAACTTTTCAGCAACAAACTATTCAAACGCGGATTGGCGCAAGGCTTGACCAATTCCACTTTTTCAACATTGCCCGCACCATCAATATAAAAACGCGCAATCGCTTCGCTTTGAAAGGCTTCCACGCGCAAATCTTGTGGGATCTGCGGTAACGGGTTGAATTGCGGCGTTATTTTATTAGGAACTGATGAGTTAGAATCTTCTTCCGCAGCAGCATGATGATGAGTATTTTCGATATTTTTCTCACTAAACTTAGCTTCATTAGATACTAATTTTGAGTTTTTATCGTGATGTTTTTGAGTATCGCTGGAATTGATTACCGAAATATCCAAAGCAACAAAACTGACTTCTGGCCGACTTATTTTAAAAGATTTTAGCACCAAAAAACACAATAAAATATGCACTAAAATAGCCAAAGTAACCGCGACTATTTGGTTATATTTTATCGTGTTTCTCAGTGCTTTTTTGATCATTTTGTACGTTGTGAGTTAGCATTGAGTGCGACAAAATTTTGCATCATCACTGAATTAGTAGTCTTGTCATTTTGCGGATAAACAGAAGACATCGCCAAGTTTCCTTCCTCTAAAATAACTAGATTATTGTTATCATTGCGGTTTGGTAATTTTTTTGAATTTATTTGGGCATATTGTTCTTCTGACTGACAAAAAATAGAAGAAATTTTTTGCAAATAATAATCTGCCGAATGAGCAAAATAAGACTGCATATTCGCAGCTTGATGCCCTACATTATCGAACATTTTCGAACCCAACTGTTGATATGCAAAAAATGGCGCCACCACTATTCCTAAATGGGTTGAATTTTCGACTAAGTTAAATTTAGCAAAAAAATCCCTGAAAGATTGTGAAATTGTAGCATCACCACCTAAATTCTCATACATCTGACCAAGCTGTAACCATGAAAATAAATAATCTGGAAAATCAGTTACATAATTCGTTGCCGTTTCTTCTTGGCCAGTAATTGCACTATATATTTCCTTTAACGAGTAAATTCCAGCCACAACTACTGCTGCCAATAAAAATTGACGACCACTCGGAAGATGCGGCAAAGATTCTACAATACGGTCTTCAAAACTTACCATTTGATGATGCGCCTTCATGCAAAACTGGGCGGCAAAAGCGTGCTTAGAAGGCTGCTGCAAAAAAACACCATACGGTGAGAACACCTCAAAAAAGTTTTCTAAAGTTTCTTTGATTTGAAAATCAGAGCTCTTTTTTTCATAAACATTCTGATAAGACTTCAATAATAAAGCTATATCGGAAAAGGTTGCGCAATATTCATGAGCAATATCTCGCTCATTAATGACGTTACTGAGCAATCCTTGAATTAATTGATTACAGTTGATTTTCAAATCGTTCTCAATTGGATTATCTTTATACGCCAACTGACGTTTACGCAAACCTTCCCATAACTCGTCTTGCTGCAAATATTCTTGAACTTTTTCTAAAGCTTTTATTTCAGCAACATATGTTTTTTGAGATTCTTTCGCTTCGCCACAAAATATATCATCATTCAAAGATGGTGATTGCCGGAAATGGATTCTACTATTACCAGCTCTCGAATTTTGTTGTTCAACATCGTCAGACTTTTCCTCAGATTTAGAATCTGTAGATATTATCGTATTTTGATTTTGACGATGAATAGTACGATAAATACCATCATACAACCCCGTCGCAATATAAGCTGGAGCTGCCAAAATCAAAGAATGGGATAAGTTCTCCAAAATACCATTGGCCAAGATAAAGAATGCTACCATTTCTGTTGTAGCGCCGACATTATCTCGAAGATTATTTGCTGTATTTTGCTGATCACAGACTCGCAAAATCATCATTGCAGTGCCTAAAAGCAAAGCAATATTGGCAAGTGATGGCAAGTTTTGATATAAATTTTTACCAGCTTTACTCGCCGGATCGACAACAAAGTCTGCAAAAAATACATCCACAATTTTCAACGATTCTTCGTAAACACTGTCTTCTAGTTTACGAAGCACCTTAGTTTTTTCATAAAAGCTGTAATCAGCAATATTTAGCCTTTCAAGTAAGTATTTTTTGGGCTCAATCTTCTCGTTAAAATTAATGTCTGGTTCAATTTGCAAACCTTTTAAGGTAGTTTTGATTTTAAATTTTTCGCAAAATTTTTTAGTTCTTTTGCTAATAAAACCTTCATTACAGGCAGATTGATCAAGCAATAAATTAAGGGCATAAAGATCTATTAAAGCCTCTCGATCACTCAGTTTTGTTGTAGAAAATTGCTGAGAAAATACTTTTTCTATCTGCTCTCTAACACTTTTCTTCGCCTTTTGTAACTTTTCTTCAGGAATAGTCCGCGTAAATTGAGGATGGCAAGCGCAACCCAAATTGGTAAAATCATTTTTGAGATAATTCCACAAATTAGGATTCTCAACCAATGCCAAAAATGGCGCAGCACTTACTGTATCAGGAGCAGCTTTTGCCACTCCTGATTTCTTTCCAACATTATTTCTTTTCACGGAACTTACTTAAAATTCTTTTGAAACAATTAAGTAGAAAGTACGGCGTTGAGCGTATTGCGATGCTGAGATGCCAATTCCCGATCCGTTAGAATATTGATAAACTTTGTCAGTCAAATTGGTTGCAGCAAGACGCACATTAACTTTCTCAATCATTGGCAAAGAAAAATCACGCGCCACGCTGGCGTTGAAAATTACGTAAGCTGGCATGGTATTAGAGTTATTATCTCCAGTGCGCAAACCTGATCCGTAAAGCATGTCACCACTAAATTTTGTTCCGTAGAAATTGTAAGAAGAACCTAAAGTGCCGGTGAAAGTTTGCACGTGATCAAGATTTACATAATGTTGCGAAATGTGACTTAACTCTTCCGCATCATGAATATATTGCCCAGAAATGATGTTTTTAGCGTAAGCACGTTGCGTTGCTAAATTCAAGTAAGCGGCAAAATTATCTTTTTGGTAATCCGCTTTAAACTCTAAGCCGTAAGCTTTGCCTTCTTGATAATTAAACGGCGTGTAAATCAAAGAGTTGCCGAATTGATGTTCATCAAGCAAGTTTTTTACTTGTTTGTAGTAACCATCAAGCGACAAAGTTAGGTGTTTATCGACTTTGTGAGCGATTCCCAAATCAAAATAATGCGTTCTTTCCGCCTTAACTTTACTGTTATTTTCGCTTTCAGAAGCGTTGCTGGTGTTGGCAAATCTCGCACGCACAGTTTCTGAAATTGAAGAAGTTGGTGGCGGAGTGAAATAACGCGCATAGCCAGCGTGAATTTTGGTATCCGACGTCAAATCATAAACAGCACCAAAGCGCGGACTTAATTGCCACTCGTTAACATAAGCTCGCGACGCGTCAAAACGACCGCCGTAATTCAGCGTTAATTTCTCAATTGGTCGCCATTCATTTTGCAAATAAAGTGAATAAAGTTGCGAGTTTTTAGTGCTATTTTCGTCAACTCGGAATGGATCAGTTGAAGTTTGTGCACCGCTATTATCAAGTTCGAAAACCGAATTTTCTGAATTACTTTTTACTTGATCGTTACTTGCATAAAATCCGTAGCGCAAAGTGTTTTTGTCATCCAAAGATTTGCTAAAATCACCTTGTACACCGTTAGCAAAACTGCTGCGATCCAAACTGGAAGCGATGCCGTTGAAAATCAAATCACCATTGTAATCTGGCTTGAATTGCAAATTGCTGTAACGCGAAAACAACGAAATTTGATAATCAACGTCAGAATCAGAAACGCCTTGCAAAGTCGCAATTGCGAAGCGTCCGGAGTCAACTTGCTTTTGATTCAAATAGTTGGAATTCGCCGTTGCATTAGTCAAATTGTAAGCTGCTTCTTGGTTAGGATTATTAGGAATTTGGAAACGATTTGTGTAGTTTGAAACAATGAAACTCAAACGCTTCGACGCATCTAAAATGTAAGAAAAATAGCCAAACACATTATCTTGCGAAGTGTCGTTGTGAGCCGAATTACGCGCCGCAGTTGTTGATTCAATACCACGCGAATTTTGCATGTAAGTTGCGCTGACGTAATAATCTAAATTACCTTTAGTGCCGCCTTGTTGTTGGTTGTAACGAAACATGTCGTTACCGCCAATTGTAAATTCTGATCGCCCGCCTTTAAGTGCCGCACCGTTTTTAGTTTTGATGTCGACCACACCAGCAGTGCGAAGTCCGTATTGCGCTGGCATCGCGCCGGTTAGAAGTTCGACAGATTGCGCAAAATGGGTATCCAAAGTTTGACCAAATCCGTTAACACCTTCTGGCAACATCACGCCGTTGATGCGATATTGCAGATTGCCGTGATCACCACGAACATGAACTTGGTTTTGTGAATTAGCCACCGCACTTGGCGCACGCAGCAACACTTGATTAAGTGGAGTTGCTTGACCTTGCGGCAAGTTTTCGATGTCTTGTTCATCAAACGAGAAAGAGCTGCTGCCAGTTTTTGGTGACAAATTATTGCGCGATTTTTCAAGTTTTGACGCGGTAACTTCATATTCCAAAGCTTCTTGAGCGAAAGCTGGAGATGCGCTGAAAGCAAGCGCAGTGCAAAGTAAAAGTGAAAATTTTTTCATGAGTAAAATGTAATTTCTTAAATTCTGAGGACAAAATAAGTCGCGTCTTTATCCGTGATTTATGCAATAAATCGAGGATCTGCGAAGCAATTTGTGCATCAAAAAGCGCGACTTTATAAATTTAAGAAATTACCGGCGGAGCCCGCGGTGCTTGAAGGGAAAATAGGTAGGAAAGTTTGACACGATCAAACTGACGTAGCGCAAAAACGAATGATAAAAACGCTGTATAAAACACTAAAGCCGCAGTGTTTAGAAGCTGATTTTGAGCGTTGAACAGAGAGCAAATCGAGCAATGTTCTATTTTATGATCAGCTGTTTTTTGATGAGCAAAAATTAGTTTAGCAAAAAAATTATCGGTTTTGAAACTAACACCATTTTCTTGATGTGAAAAAGCGTGCAGCATCGACAATCCACGGCTTGCAATAAAAAGCACCAGCAGCGCAACAGCAAAAAACTTATAAAAATTGGATTGGTTTTTTATCTTAAACATCAATGCTTTGGAAAATTTATGCCTCTACAATTTAGATCACTTCAAAAAATTTCAACTAAAATTATGACAACGAAAATTATTAATCTCGTTGAAAAAATCGGCCATTTTACTTTGGTGAATATCGCCAAACTTGGTGAAATCGCTATTTTTACTGGCAATGCGGTACGTAATTGTTTTACACCACCTTTTTATCCGCGTTTAATTTTACGCCAATTTTTGCAAATCGGATTTTATTCGCTGCCGGTTGTCGGGCTTACAGCAATTTTTTCTGGCGCAGTTTTGGCATTACAAAGCTATTCCGGTTTTTCACGCTTCAATGCCGAAAGCACAATTGCCACAGTAGTTGTCTTGTCAATCACCCGTGAACTTGGCCCTGTTTTGGCAGGCTTGATGGTTGCTGGTCGCGTCGGCGCTTCAATGGCTGCTGAAATTGGCACGATGAAAGTTACTGAACAAATCGATGCTTTGCGCACTTTGTCGACAAATCCAATGAAATATCTGGTCGCTCCCCGAGTTATTGCCGGCGTTTTAATGTTACCATTTTTGGTTTTGATTGCCGACATTATTGGCGTGATGGGCGGATATTTGGTTAGCGTTCACGCTCTTGGTTTTTCACCAGGGCCGTATATTGCCAACACTTTCAAATTTTTAGAAACAATTGACGTAGTTTCTGGCTTAACAAAATCAGCATTCTTTGGATTTGTGATCGCCATAATGGGCTGCTACTTCGGTTACAATTCTAAAGGCGGTGCTGAAGGCGTCGGAATCGCTACTACCAACGCTGTAGTTGCCGCATCGATTGCGATTTTGCTTTTAAACTACATCATCACCGGAATATTTTTTGGCTAATAAAATGCAGTGGGAAGAACCTAAACCTAAAAAGAAGAAAGAATTTCATCCTACTCTACCAAGCATTTCAGAAGAAAAAATATTGGAAATAGAGGATGATATATCTTCTCTAACACATAATCCACTACCAAATCTAGAAACCTGGATGTTACCCTCACCGACTACTAAACCAACTGCAACCTTACCTTTAACGACAAAACAACAAAATAATTGCTGTAATATTTTATGAATTATCACCACATCTATCACGCCGGTAATTTCGCCGATATTTTCAAACATTTGATTTTATGCTGGTGCTTGGAAAAATTTCATGAAAAACCCGCTCCGTTTTTCGCACTCGATACTCACGCCGGCATCGCTAAATACGATCTTTTCAACGAAAAATCTTTGCGCACTTTTGAATCTGACGAAGGAATCAAAAAAATTATCCAACAACCTAATTTCAGCGAAATTTTACCAGAACGTTATTTGACCATTCTAGCCAAAATTAATCGCTGCGAAGTTTCTGAACTTCCACAACAGATGAAGATTTACGGCGGCTCGCCAATGATTATCAAAGATTATTTACGTGCGCGAGATCGTGGAATTTTTGCCGAATTAAATCGTGAAGATTATGTGCAATTACGCCGCCATTTTGCTGGAAATCCTAAATTTACTTTAACTAATGAAGATGGTTTCCACTTACTGCGCTCTAAGTTGCCACCACTTGAGAAACGCGGTCTAATTATCATCGATCCTGCTTTTGAAAAAGATCAAAGCAAAATTTCTGCTGATTACGCAAAAATCATTTCGGCGTTACAAGAAGGCTACAAACGCTTTGCTCACGGCGTTTACTTAGTTTGGTATCCAATTATCAAAAGCGACAGCGAAGTATTGAAAAAGTTTCGCCAAGATATGATCAATCTCAAATTCGATAAAATGATGCACGCCACTTTTGATATCGGATCGAAAAACGGCGAAACAAAAATGACAGCATGTGGAATGTTCATAATCAACGCGGCATGGCAATTAGATGAAAAAATGCAACGCTGTTTACCAACAATTTTGCAAACTCTGAAAAAAGACGATTCCGCAGAATTTACGATTGAGACAATTCGTGGCTAAAACTTTTCAAAGCTAACGCTTCTTTATTAGCGGCAAATGAAGCAGACGGTTTGGAAAAATTTTCGACAATTTTTCCGATCTCACTCATGATATTTTTAATAAAATCACTGCTACGAAACTCTTGCCAATTGTTGTGAGACATCTCTTGTGGCAAGCTTTTAGCATTACAATAACATTGATAAACTAACGCCAAATTATTGATTTCGTTGCGTAGATAAATTTGATCATTGCCGATTTTTTGCATCATTTCTTCACTAAGATGCCATGGTTTTTGCAAAGCTTGTACTAGCTCAGTTCGTAATTGTGGAGTTGCATTATCAATTGCCGCAACTTCAGAAATTTGATCAGAAACAAAATTGTTAACAGTCGCAAAAAATTCTGCTTTTTTTAAGAAAGGTAATTTGGAAAATTTTTGTGAATATGACTCAAAAAAAATTGGCAAAACAATATCTTGAGCGACGACATCGCAATATTTTTTTAAATCCAAAACGTTACTGCCATTCGCTGCGATGAAATCATTCATAAACTAAATTTTATAAACTGAAGAACACTCTCAAGACAATAAAACAGCGGGTTATTAACCTAAATTCCGAGAGCAAAAAGATATATTTTAACTTCGCCATGGCAAGTTAAGTGAGGAAAAAAGTCAAATTGAATCAGCAAAAATCTTGTAAATTTAAACGCGGTCCCAAATCAAAGAAATCTTCATCGTGAGTTGTTAAAATTACCAAGCCTTGTTCTTTAATTCGAGTTTTTATTAATCCGTGAAGCTTCTCTTTTCCTTGTTTATCTAGGTTGCTGGTTGGTTCATCTAAAAACCAAATAGTTGCAGGACAGGCCAAAAGTTTGGCCAACATCACACGTTTTTGCCAACCAGCAGACAAAGTTTTTACTTTACGATCTGCAAACTCTGTTAAATTGAAATATCCCAAAGCTGCTGGAATCGCTGCTTCCGTGTCACTTAACTTTGCATAAAATCTTAAATTTTGCACAACTGTTAGTTCCGCTTTCAAGAAATTTTTGTGACCTAAAAATTGTGAATCAGCATTAAAATCATCACGAAAATTTTCGATATTTTCATCGCCCCACAAAATTTCACCTTGAGTTGGCGCAGAAATTCCGGCTAAAATTTTCAATAAACTAGATTTTCCGCAACCGTTTTCACCAGTGATTACCAATGCTGACGAGGTACTGAGCGAAAAACCAACGGGCCCAAAAATTTTCTTGTGATCTTTGTACAATGAAAGATTATTTACGGTGAGCATTCGTCTCAAAACCCCTGATTTTATTGATTATTTCGCTTATGTGGACAACAGATTTTCACGAATATTCCAAGACAAAAAATCCCAAATATCTAGTTTTTTTCTTGCACGGTTACGGTTCTAACGGTGAAAATTTAATTAACCTTGCCCGTGAATTTGAACATGTTTTGCCTGATGCCCACTATATTTCACCCAATGGAATTGCTGAGTGGGAAGGCGGATTTCCTGATGCTTATCAATGGTTTTCACTTTATCGCGGCGTTGATCGCAAAGCTTTAACAGAAATTGCTCACGAAATTAAAAACGCCAACCAAATTTTGAGCGACTTTATCGCCAAACAACTCGCGCGTTTTGAGTTAACGCCGGAAAATCTCTTCATCGCTGGCTTCTCGCAAGGCGGCATGATGGCGATGTATCAGGGCATGATTATGCAACAAAAACCCGCCGGAATTATTTCATTTTCTGGCCGTTTTGTATCACCGGAAATTATTGGTGACGCAATAGTTTCTAAACCAGAAATCTGTTTAATTCACGGCGAAAAAGATTCGGTTTTGCCTTTTGAATGTTTCATCGAAGCCAAAAATATTTTCAGCGAAAAAGGCATAAACCATGAAGCTCATGCCTTCCCGAACTTAGATCACACCATTGATATTCACGGCGTTCGCGTTGCTTTGAACTTCATCAAAAAACAAATTACCTAACATAGTAATAAGGCGGATTGTACGGATAATTATAACTGTAATAAAAACGGTTATTGGCGTATTTGCTGTAATATTGATAATCATTTTTTAGCTGAGTTTCGCGATCAACTTTTACTAAATTATATCTGCTGCAATGCGTTCTGCCGTCAGCCCAAGAATGATAAACACAATCTTTGGCGTAAAAAGATTCGCCGCGAAAGCAAGAAGTCAAAAATACTAAAGTCAAAACTGCTAAATTTTTCATATAAATTTTAAATAGCGCGCAGCACCAACGGTTTTGGGAAAAGTGAAAAGCTGCGCAATTACTGTGAGGAACTAGAAAGAGCTGAGGAAAGAAGATGGACAACAACCAAACGTGATCAGGCGAAACAGCTTGAAGTCAAATGAGGAAAGGTTTGATAACCAAAAAAGATTTTTGATTTTTGCCGGCGAATAAAACTTATTTTTTAAACTTTTGAGCTTGGTTTTCTTATGCAAAAAAGAAATAAAACCGGCCCTATTTTTGAAGTTTAAAAAGGCAAAAAATCGTCTGCGATTTTTATGATTCTCAATTGGTTTTTGTGATTTGAAAAATTTTGCATCTTGATGAAGTTTAACTTTTTCTAACTTGGAAAAAGAGTTAAACTGCGACAGAGCGACAAGAAACAAAACAATAGTTTGTTTTAACATTTATACTTAGAACTTAAAGAAAGCGGGAGAGATAAAAACTAGGCTAGAGCTAGAAAAGAAGCAGGCTTAACAACAACAGCAAAAAGCAGCGCACATCGAAAACATCGCAGCCGAAGAAGAATAATGAAGTGAATTTGGTTGAACCGAAATCATTGTAAATTTTTAAATAAGAAACATCTTGTTGCGCAAATTTCTCTGCAACCAAAACAAATTACAATAATTAATTTTTTCAACATGCGCCTTTCTCAATATTTTTTGCCTACTCTTAAAGAAAATCCAATCGACGCTACCGTCGTTTCCCATCAGTTGATGGTGCGCGCGGGTATGATTCGCCAAACCGCTTCCGGCATTTACACTTGGTTACCTTTGGGTCTGAAAGTTTTGCGTAAAGTTGAAAAAATTATTCGCGATGAAATGGATAAATCGGGCGCGCTCGAAGTTTTGATGCCGACAATTCAGCCTGCAGAATTGTGGCAAGAATCTGGCCGTTACGACGCTTATGGCAAAGAAATGTTACGCATTAAAGATCGTCACGATCGCGACATTTTGTACGGCCCAACTCACGAAGAAGTTATCACCGACATCTTCCGCAAAAACGTCACTTCTTACAAAGATTTGCCAAAAAATATGTACCAAATTCACTGGAAATTTCGTGACGAAATTCGCCCACGTTTTGGTTTGATGCGCGGCCGCGAGTTTTTGATGAAAGATTCTTATTCGTTCGACATCGACGAAGTTTCAGCCAAAAAAACTTACAATTTGATGTACGAAACTTACTTCAAAATTTTCCGCGCCATGGGCTTAAAACCAATGGCAGTGCGTGCTGATACTGGCGCAATTGGCGGAGACTTATCACACGAATTCCACCTTCTAGCTGACACCGGCGAAAGCGCGATTTATTACGACAAAAAATTTGACGAACTCACAACTTTTGATGTCGCTGAAATGCAATCACTTTACGCAATGGCTGACGAAATGCACGTTGCTGAAAAATGTCAAATTCCTGAAAGCCAATTAAATTCACGTCGCGGCATTGAAGTTGGTCACATTTTCAACTTCGGTTTGAAATATTCAAAAGCGATGGAAGCTTCTGTAATGGGCTCGGACGGCACTAAAATCTATCCAAATATGGGCTCATACGGTATTGGGGTATCTCGCGTTGTTGCTGCAGCAATTGAAGCAAATCACGACAAAAACGGAATTGTTTGGCCACGCGAAATCGCGCCTTTCCAAGTTGCTTTGATCAACGTACGCGCTGGTGACGAGCTGTGCGACAAAACTTGCGAAGAAATTTATCAAAAACTTTCTGCTCAAGGAATCGAAGTTATTTACGACGATACCAAAGCCAGTTTAGGCCAAAAATTTTCGATCGCTGACTTGATCGGCATTCCAACTCAAATCATCGTCGGCCCGAAATCTGCTGCGGCTGGAAAAGTTGAAGTGAAAGATCGTAAAACTGGCGAGAAACAAGAGGTGGAAATTTCGAGAATTATAAATTCTCCTAATTTTTAAGAGGGTAAACTACCTGAGTTTGTATAATCCTCATACGATTACAAATTCAGGTTGAATTTATTTTTTATAAAATCACTTTCGTTCCAACTAATCAAAAATATTAGGGAACGATATATGAAAGATCCAAAAATACCTTCTCAGGAAATCTTACATAAGATCAGAGAAGAATCTGCACGAAAAATTCGGTTCGCAGAAAAAGTAATTCATACTATTATTCAAAAATCATCAGCACCAATTGCTATCTCACAGCGAGAACAAGAAAAACCTATCTGTGATATTTTGCAGTATAATGAAGCTGCCAGCAATTTCATAAAATCCGAACAGGATTTAATGAAATATTATTTTTCATCCGGACAGCTAGGAATAGATGAAAAACACAAACTAATCACAATGTCTGAACTTCCAGATATTGATTCAATTACGGAAGTTGTTGCGAAAACCACAGAATCTCAAACAGAAAAATTAAAAGACGAATCTACCGATCCAAGCCGAGACTCAGAAGGATTTGATGTAAGATGGAATTTTGTCATAGATAAAGAATGCGTCCAAAAGGAAGCCGCATCTTTTAGATTAAAAAACGCCGAAGCTCAGCGTCTAAAAACCAAGAAGATAGCAGATCTATCTCATTAAGCTTATTGCGAATATAATGCTTATAACTCAAAGCTGGCGATTTTTTCTTCGTAGGCTTATTTGGCGTTTTAGCCAATTTGATCTCTTTTTTTGCGGTTACCTAATCAGAAGGATTTTGTGATTAAGCATAAGGTAGAATATCTTTTTGTTTTAGATCTTGTGCAGCGTGAATTATTGATGACATTTTTTGGTAAAAATTGCAGAAATTCGATCGATAAATAATTTCATAGAAACAGCTTCTCCAGCATTTACAATTGTGTATTAGCGATTATTTTTTTTGCGACTAATTTTAAAAATCTCTCCAAAATTGCAATGGAACAAAATCTTCAGAATAAAAAACACAAACCCGTTTTGCTGTGCGTTTTAGACGGCTGGGGCATCGGTGATGACAACGATTCTTTCAATTCAATTGCCCGCGCCAAAGCACCAAATTACCAACGTTTTTTGCAAAGCTATCCGCATTCACAGCTTGAAACTTCTGGTTTAGCGGTTGGTTTGCCCGAAGGTCAAATGGGTAATTCTGAAGTTGGTCACATGACAATTGGCGCTGGTCGCGTTATTTTCCAAGATTTACCGCGCATCAACAACGCCATTAAAGATGGCAGCTTGGCGCAACATCCGCTTTTGCAAAAAATTATCGCCGCAAAAAAAACGTGTCATGTGATGGGTCTTTTATCTGATGGCGGCGTTCACAGTCACATTGATCACATCATTTTTTTGGCAGAATTTTTAACAAAAAATGGCGTTGAAGTGGTGCTTCACGCTTTTCTTGATGGCCGCGACGTTGCCCAAAAAAGTGCGCTGACTTATTTACAAAAATGTAAAAATATCAAAATCGGCACAGTTTCTGGACGTTACTACGCCATGGATCGCGATAAAAAATGGGATCGTATTGAACTTGCAACCAACGCAATAATTTCGGCAGTTGGCGATAAATTTCCTGATGCAATTTCGGCAGTTGAAAAATCTTACGAACAAAACATCACTGACGAATTCATCAAACCTTGCGTGATCAATGATTACCAAGGAATTCAAGAAGGTGATGCACTAATTTTTGCTAATTTCCGCGCTGATCGTGCTCGTCAAATTTCAGAAAAACTTTTTGAATCAGTAAAATTTTCTCACGCTTTAGCGGCTACCGAATATTCTGAAAAGTTGAATGCTCACTACGAAATTCTGTTTCCGCCAGTTGATGTCAAAAATTCGTTGCCTGAAATTTTAGCGGCGCAAGGACGCACGCAACTTCGCATCGCCGAAACTGAAAAATATGCTCACGTAACTTTCTTCTTTTCTTGCGGCCAAGAAAATGAATTGGCTGGCGAAGAACGCATTTTGGTAAAATCGCCGGCAGTTGCCACTTACGATTTGCAGCCAGAAATGTCGTGCGCCGAAGTTGGTGAAAAATTACGCGCCGCAATCGCTGCCGACAAATTTGATTTCATCATCGTCAATTACGCCAATCCTGACATGGTCGGACACAGCGGCATGCTTGATCCGTCAATTAAAGCTGTGGAAGCAATCGACACTCAACTTGGTTTGTTAGAAAAAATTATTTTAGAAAAAGACGGGCTGATGCTGATTTCAGCAGACCATGGCAACATTGAGTGCATGCAAGATGAAAATCATCAACCGCACACTTCTCACACGACTAATCCGGTGCCTCTGATTTTAATCGGCAATAATGTTACGAACATCAAATTAGAAAATGGTACGTTGGCCGACATTGCGCCGTCAATTTTGCATTTGATGAACCTAGCGCAACCGCAAGAAATGACCGGAAAAAATTTAATTAAATAAAAATGACTACCCAAAACTCTGAAAATCAGACGCAAAAAAAAGAAGCCGGCTTTTTCAAAACATTAATTACCGCACTAATTTGTGCTGGAATTATCCGTTCATTCTTTTTTGAACCATTCCACATTCCTTCAAGTTCGATGAAACCCGGTCTTTTGATTGGCGATTACATTTTCGTGTCGAAATATTCTTACGGTTATAGCCGCTATTCTTTCCCATTTGGATTTGATATTTTCAAAGGTCGAATTTTTACGTCAAAACCACAGCGCGGTGATGTTGTAGTTTTCCGTTTGCCTTCACAACCAAGCGTAAATTACGTTAAACGCTTGATTGGTTTACCCGGTGATAAAATTCAAATGCGCAATGGCGTGCTTTACATCAATGAAGTTGAAGTTTCTAAAACTGCGAATGGCACTTTTTTTGACGATCAAGCAATTGGTGATGAAAAAAACGTCGCGCAATTTTTAGAGAAACTACCCGAAGACAAAACAGTTTTAACGATTGATGAAAACCCTAACGCGCCGCAGGACAATACCGGAATTTATGAAGTACCGCAAGGGCATTATTTCATGATGGGTGACAATCGCGACAACTCGCAAGACAGTCGTTTTTTGACTCAAGTTGGTTTCGTTCCGGAAGAAAATTTAGTCGGAAAAGCACAAATTATATTTTTCTCGAGCGAAAGTAATATTTTGGCCTTTTGGAATTGGGGACATGCGATTCGATTTGATCGAATTTTGAAAAAAGTACAGTGAACTTCTTCACTTTTATTTTTCCGCAACCAAAGATTTATTCGTTTTTTTCTAATCAAAAAATCATTTTATGAAATTCAAATTCGCAATTTTGCTTAGCCTAATTATTGCTTTTACTGCAAGCTGCCAAAGCAATAAACAACCAGAAAATGTTGTCCAAGTTACTTTCAACGATCCGCAAATTCAGGCCGATAAATTAGAACAGCTTTCCAAAAACAAAAATTCCAAGAATAATAAAAAAGGTAAAAAATCAGATTTAGACAACGAATTAGTTATCATCCAAGACACAGATTTAACCAAAGTGTTCGCTCAAGCTGAGAAATATTTCAAAGCCGGCCAAGCTTGGCAAAAACTTAGATGTGAACCAAAAAGCGGTTTCCTTTGCTCAAAAAGAGAATGCGCTAAACGCGATGTTTTCACTTTCTTAATCTTGGATAAGAAAGAACAAAATCTGACGCGTTGTGAAAAAGATTTCTGCGAAACTTTCAAAGCAACAATCAAACAAACCGGAGTTTACACTAATGTTTACACTGAAGGCCCTGTCGGCACTTTGGTTAGAGTCTTGGGTGACAGCCGTTACAAAGAAATTACCACTGTTGGTTTGGATGCTTACATCGCCAACGGTAACTGCGAAGTTGTAAAATAATTTATGAAAAAAACTGTACTTGCGATTTTGCTCATTGTCGGAATCGCAAGCTGCAATCCTCGTAGCTTCGAAAAACGCATTGAAAATGCTGATCGAATTGCATCTTCCGCCCACTTTCGCAAATCTGTACTTTCTTCCAATATATTTCATCTGCTCACTTACAGCAGAATTGATGCCAAACAACGCGACAAAGTAAATATTTACATTGAAGGCGACGGGCTGGCGTGGAAAGGACGTTACCAAGTTTCCAGCAACCCAACTCCAGTTAACCCAATCGCGCTTAAACTTGCTGCTTCTGATACTTCTTCAAACGTTATCTACATTGGTCGCCCTTGCCAATACATCGATTTAAAGTATGAAACGAAATGTGATTCTACTTTCTGGACAGATGCACGTTTTTCTCAGGAAGTTGTTGATTCCATCAATCAAATTATTTCCGAACTAACTAACCAATATCATTTTAAAGAGATTAATCTTTTCGGATATTCAGGCGGTGGAGCTTTGGCGGTGCTGGTTGCTGCACAACGCAGTGACGTAAAATTAATCGGTACTGTTGCTGCGAATTTGAATCACAAAGAATTTAGCAAAATACACAAAACTACACCTTTAAAAAACTCGCTCGACGCTGTTGACGTGGTTGATAAAGTAAAAAATATTGAACAGTTTCACTTCATCGGCGGCAAAGATCGCGCCGTTCCTTCTGACGTAATTTTATCTTACGTGAAACGTCTCAATGGCGCTGGCGGCAAAGCTAAATTTCGCGTAATTAGCGATGTTACCCACTCTGATGACAAATGGATCGAAGTCTGGAAAAGCACGGCAAATAATCGATAAATTCACCAATTCTTATGCAAATTAGAGAAGAGCTACGAAATTTAATTGATTCCAATGATAGAAACGGAATCAAGAATTGGATAAGAAATGCTGAAAATACTCCAAATTTAGAAGAGATCGAAATTCTATTACCTTTCTTTGCACTAGAAGACATAAAAGTGGCCTTTAAATCTATCAAATTTGAGACTCAAATATCCAATATCATTTTCTCTTGGATAAGACAAGAAAGCAGAACAACAGAAGATTTCAGAGGAGTAACCGACTTATTTAGTGATGCATACATTAAAATGAACATTGCTTGTCGTTGGTTGGAAATGAGAAACTATCAAAGGAATTTAACTTTAGATGATCTAAAATCTGCCTTTCCCTTTATTTCTCCATTCGTTATGTTTGAAGACTATAAATCCAAAATTGCTTGCTCCTGGGCAGAAGGAGAAGGAAGAACTTTAGAAGATTTAAAGGGAGTATTAGAGCTATTTGGTAATGAATCGACAAAATCTACAATCTTTTTGTCTTGGATTCAGAGCAGTAAAAGAAATTTAACTTTAGAAGATATAAAATTTATTTTTCCGCTTATCAAAGATGTGAATTATAAATCTAATATCGCTTACCATTGGGTAAAAGAAGAAGGAAGAACTCTAGAAGAAGTAAAAGGAGTATTAGATTTATTTAGCACTACCTTATCAAAATCCAAAATCGCTTTCTCTTTTTTAGAAGGAAAAAGTGAAGAAACTAAACACCGTAATTTTATTGATTTTGCCCAATCTGATATCTTTGGAAATCGCTACGATACACGTAACATCTTTGTTGCGAGTCAATTAATTGGAATTCAAAGAAATATTACTCGTCTTTGCAAAGATCTTTATCCTAATAATGAAGGATTACAATGTGATCTAATCACAGCTTTTCTAAAACAAGCCGCGGTAGCAGATGCACTAGCTGTAAGAACTTCGTTAAAAAACTTCATTTCTGCATTGTCTGAAGATGAACATGCTTTGAATATTTTAAGAATTGCTAGCATTAAATTTATAATATCAAATTCTCCGATAACCCCAGATGAGATTGTCGAGATATCTTCTAATCGATTAAGCAATAATTTTGAATCCATTAAAGAGTTATTGAGTAAAAAATCTCTAGAAGACTCTGTATTAGAGCAATCTTTCACAATCCTAAGAGATGTTTTTAGCGAAGAGTCTTTAAGTAAAATGAATTTGCTTTCGCTATTTTCATATTACGACATCCAAAATAAGACGGAAATATTCAAATCACTCTTGAAACCAGAAGTGTTATCAGAGATGACAGAATCATATTTTCCATCACATAACTCAGCTTATTACACCCAAGAGGAGTTGAATCGAATAAAGGTTATTTTAGGCACAGAATCTAAACCGGTTTTAGAAATCACGGGAATGCCATTTCTTACTGGTTATTTACAAGAAATAATTGGCGATCAACTTCAAGAAGTTAAACAATTTCAACTTAATGAAACCTATCAGTTTGGCTCTTGCTCACTTGACCTCACAAAAATAGAAAAAATGACTGAGGAATTTAAGAGCTTATTCATTACTCCACATCCCTCAATTTCTGATATAGTAAATTTTTTTGAAAAAGCACTTAACCAAGAACCTGAAATTACTGATCAAAATCGGGTATTAGGAAACGAAATTAACAACAGGAAACTGGCCGACTTTTTTAGAGCCAACAAGCAATTTTTAGCTTATTTGTTTAGCAAAGATGAAGGCATTGATAAGTTTGTTGGAATTATTTTTGCTCTTGGAGATGGCTGTGTAGCCAACATTGCTACACAAGCAAACATAGCTCTTTATCACTCTTTGTTTGAATCAATTAATAATCCATGCGCAGAGGTTTTATTCCAAACCTTTTTAGAAAAAGTTGCCACGCCAATTATTAACTCTGGAAGCGATCGCCTAATGGGTAATGCAACAGGAATTGATATTCTTAATAGTTTAACCTCACAATATTTGTTATCTCCACGCGGCCTAGTTGCTGGAATTGCGAAGAATTTTTTTGAGAATGGAAAGAATAAAAGAGAAGCTGAGAACTTTATTAAGAACGAATTAAATATGGCAGAAGATGCTTTTTATGAGTTACGAGCAGATATTTTTGAAAATCATCAAGAAAATTATCCTAAGTTTATCGCTGAAATAGCTACTTACATCATTCTCAAAAAAACGCTTCCCGATATTTTAAGAACTAGAGATCTACATAATTTTTGTGAACAGATGCCAAGTGCAATCAAACAGAATCAATCTTTCTCTACCATTTCCTCCACAACAGCTAACGCCACCTCACTAAATCAAAATGAAACTCCATCTACAACTTTTGCAAGTGCAGAATCAGAGAATTTAAATGTGTCTTCTGTAGGGCTAAACCCTAATCGTTAAAACAAACTGTAAGCATTAAAAAACCCAACCTGCTTTAATAAAAACAAGTTGGGTTTACGAACTTAAACTATTCTTAAACTAAAGCGATGAACGCAACATCCAAATCGCTTTTTCGTGAGCAGTTGAGCGACCAATGAACAAGTCTGCTGTAACTTCATCACCTTCTTCTTGAGCGGCTTTGATGCCATGTTTTAATTCTTCAACCACAACCTCATGTCCGGCGATTAAATCTTTAATCATGCCTTGGCTATCAAGGTTTTTATCGCCACTTTTAACGCGGCTTAATTTTGAAAAATTCTCAAAAGTACCATCAACTTTTGTATCCAAAGCGCGCATGCGTTCCGCCACTTCGTCAATTGCCGTTGAAACATCTTCATATTGAGCGGCGAATAATTCGTGCAGCGATTTGAAGTTAGCACCTACTACGTTCCAGTGATAGTTTTGCAGCTTCAATTGCAAGACGTAAGAGTTAGCGAGAATTTTTTCTAAGTTTTGTACTGTTTGAGAATTTTTCATAAATTATTCCTGATTTTCGATTACTAAAACCTGCGCTACAGAATTGACCACAGCAGCAATTTTTGCCACCATCTGCACCTGAGTTTTAGAAATTCCGTGTTTCACAAGTTGATTGGCGTGAGCATCAATACACATACCGCAACCGTTGACCACCGAAGCTGCAAGCGAGAATATTTCGAAATCAATTTTGTCGATTCCGTGATTCATAATCCCTTGCATTCTAAGACCCGCGGGCATTTGTCCGTATTCTTTGTCATGGCTGATATGCAAGAAACGATAATAAATATTGTTCATGCCCATCAAAGCCGCAGAGCTTTTTACTGCCTCAACTTCAGCTTCTGACAAAATATTTTGCACCTCATTTTCCAAAACTCGAATCAGTGATTTTTGTTTTGTAACGTAAGCTGAGGTCAAAGCTGCGCCAAAAACTTGTTTGGCTGTCAAAGCTTGATTTTCTTGGCTTACCAAAGTTCCTAAATTAATTTTTACATCACGAGCGTACTGCGGCATCGCTGATTTCAATTCTTCTAAATTTTGCATATTAACTCCTTAAATTGGTGCCAGACCTTTTTTGATCTGGCACTTTTTGATTAGACTTTAATTACTTCGTCACCTTTTTTCCAATTACATGGGCAAAGCTCATCAGTTTGAAGCGCATCCAAGACACGCAACACTTCTGCTGGATTACGTCCGACATTTAAATCAGTTACGTAAACGAAACGAATCAAACCTTCTGGATCAACAATGAAAGTCGCACGTTGTGCTACACCAGCATTTTTATCCAAGATTCCCAGATTTTCTGACAAATCGCGTTTGATGTCGGCATACATTGGGAAAGGCAAGTTTTTCAACTCATCTTTTTGTGATCTCCAAGCCAAGTGCACGAATTCTGAATCAGTGCTCGCACCAATCACTTGGGCATCGCGATCTTTGAATTGTTCGTTTAGCTTGCCAAATTCAGCAATTTCAGTTGGGCAAACAAAGGTGAAATCTTTTGGCCAGAAAAACACTACCAACCATTTTCCTTTGTAAGTGTCATTGCTGATGTCGACGAAAGCATCGTGAACATCATTGGTTACTACAGCTTTGCCTGCGAATTGCGGGAATTTATCTCCGATTGCTAACATAATTTTCTCCTTTTGTTTTTTTATTTGAAAAAGACTTCTTACGAAATCTTGATTGCGGAAATTATTCAGCGGTCTTAATAATGAAAATCGATTGATCTGATTACTTTAATAACTTCTATCTATGAATTTACGCGACCTTAAATATTTAATTGCCGTAGCCAAAGAACAGCATTTCGCCCGTGCTGCCGAAAAATCTTTTGTATCTCAACCAACGCTGAGCATGCAAATCAAGAAGCTGGAAGATGAGTTGGGAGTCGAGATTTTTGAACGCTCACAAAAGAAATTTATGATCACTAAAGTTGGTGAAGCGATCATCAAAAAAGCTGAAATAATTTTACGCGAAGCCGAAGAAATTAAAAATATTGCTAAAAGTGCCAAAGATCCTTTCAGCGGTGAAATCAGAATTGGCGCTTTTCCAACTCTCGCTTCTTATTTCTTTCCTAAAATTGTCGGCAAAATTTCAAAAAAATTTCCGCAACTAAAATTACTTTTGGTCGAAGAAAAAACCGAAATTCTTTTACAAAAACTAAAAAACGGTGAAATCGATGCCGCCTTTATTGCCATACCTTGCGACGATTCTGGTTTAGTTCACAAAAAAATTTTTGAAGAAGATTTTTTACTTGCCGTACCCACAAAACATGCGCTCGCCAAAAATAAAAAAGTCGAAAAGAAAGATTTAAAAGGTCAGGAATTAATGTTGCTCGAAGATGGTCATTGCTTGCGTGATCAAGCTTTAGAAGCTTGTTCAATGCTTGGCGCTTTTGAACAACAAGACTTCCGCGCCAGCAGTTTAGAAACTTTGCGCCAAATGGTAATTTCCGGCGCCGGCATAACTTTGATGCCCGAAATTGCCGTGCGCAAAGAAGATAAAATTTCTTACGTAAAAATTAATAATGCGCCGCATCGCAAGATTGGCCTTTATTGGCGTCAAACTTCGTCGCGCAAAACGTTGATGGAAGAGTTGACGAATTTGAGCAAGAATTAAGATGCGATCACACTAACAATACCGTAAAGACCAAAACTGCCGATAATCAACGCCGCCAGAATTTTAACTGCGGCCATCATTTTGTGGGATAATTTGTGACGAATCGCTGAAACTGTGCCGCACAAAATAAACGCCCACAAAACCGATCCCATAAAAATGCCGAAAACCGTTACCGCCATTTCTTCACTGCTCAGTTGCACACCTGTCATTGTCGCAAAAACACCGATAAACAAGGCAATTGTCATCGGACTTCCCAGCGTTAAGAAAGTAGTCAAAAACATCGTGCCAAAGAAGCCGCGTGATTTGGTTTTTATTTCAGCAAATGAGAAATCACGTGCATTTTTAATTTCATAAATCGCCAGTAAAATCAGGGCTGCACCACTAACAACTTTGACTTCCGAAACATAAGTTGTGAGGAATTTGGAGATAAAAACCAAACCACCAGTCGCCACAAATCCATAGAATCCTTCAGTAATAGAAGCACCAAAACTAGTGGCGAAACCAATTTTGAAACCACGAGTTAAACAATTCTTAATCGCCAAAGTTGAAATTGGCCCAATCGGCATCGCAACTGACAAACCAATAATTAGTGACTTGAAAAAAAGCATTAGCATAAGTTGCAGTAAATTGTTCGGATGAAAAATCGGCGACTTTCTACAACAAAAACTTCCTCAAACACAAATCTTTTATGGAAAGAAAAAGCGATTCTTACAAAGGCGATTTCGGCCATATTTTAATTATTGGCGGCGATCACAACATGGGCGGCGCCGCAATTATGGCGGCTGAAGCGGCTTATCGCGTTGGCGCGGGCAAAGTTAGTGTTTTATCGCGTGAAGAAAATTTCATCCCACTTTTAACACGTTTGCCCAACGCCATGACGACAAAATATGATGGCGATTTGGCGAAGAATTTAAACGGAAAAACTGTGATCGTAATTGGCTGTGGCCTTGGCCAATCTGATTGGGCAAAAGGTTTGGTCACGCAAGCTTTGGCTAGCAATTTAGCAAAAATAATTGATGCCGATGCCTTAAATATTATCAGCGAATCTGCGCAAAAAATTGATTTGTCAAACTCTATCATCACGCCACACGTTGGCGAAGCCGCAAGATTGCTCGCTACATCGCCATCACAAATTCAACAAGATCGCCAAAAAGCCGCAAAAAATTTACACGAAAAATTCAACGCCGTAACAGTTTTAAAAGGCAGCGGCAGTTTGGTTGTTGGTAAAGAAATTTATCAATGCAATCACGGCAACGCTGGCATGGCCACTGCCGGAATGGGTGATGTTTTATCCGGCATCATCGGCGGCTTAGTCGCCCAAAATTTAGACCTTGAACAAGCCGCTAAACTGGGCGTAACAATCCACGCCCAAGCCGGCGACTTAGTCGCCAAATCCCAAGGCCCAATCGGCATGATGCCGCAAGACTTGTTTAGTTATTTACCGCGGTTGGTGAGTGGGTTGGAGTAGAGATTAACTTGAAAGCTTCGTAAACTATTGGCGTAAAGTCCTGTTTGCTAGATTTTAAACTAACCCAATCTGCACCTTCAGAATCTTGGCCATCTCCTGCTTTTTTGTATTCACCATCACAAACTTCAACTTTATAAAAAAGTGCTGAATGCTCTAGTACGAATGGTTTACCGTCTTTTTGATAAGAAAATTTAGTTACAATTGGAGCGGAATTTAAGGCGACAAATTTTTGCACTTTCAAACCAGTTTCTTCATCAATTTCGCGAACCAAAGCTGCTTCGTTTGTTTCATTATCTTCAGGTTTACCACCAGGCAAATCCCACAAACCCAAATAAGGGCCGCGCGACTTCTTAATTAGCAAAATTTTATCACTGCGAGTTATTAATCCATAAACTCCGAAATGACTGTGATGTGTGATTTCTGGCATAAAATTAAAATATATATTCAACAAAAAACCCCGTTTATCACTTTGATAAACGAGGTTTAAAATAATTTGTTGATCGACTTAAGGCCGCCCTTAAGTCGATCAACGCAACTTAGAAACTAAAATTTTTCGTTAGAAAAATTTTACTATTTTATAAATCCAAAACCAATCTGCGTGGATCTTCCAACAATTCTTTAACGCGAACTAAGAAAGTTACTGCTTCTTTGCCGTCGATGATTCTGTGGTCATAAGAAAGAGCCAAATACATCATTGGACGGATTTTGATTTCACCACCAACTACCATTGGACGTTCTTGGATTTTGTGCATGCCCAAAATACCAGATTGTGGAGGGTTGATGATTGGAGTAGACATTAATGAACCGTAAACACCGCCATTTGAAATGGTGAAAGTTGCACCAGCTAAATCAGGCAATGAAAGTTTACCATCACGAGCTTTAACGCCCAAATCAGCAATACCTTTTTCGATTTGTGCTAAGTTCAATTTATCAGCATCACGCAATACTGGAACTACCAAACCTTGCGGTGAACCAACTGCAACACCGATGTCGTAGAAGTTTTTGTAAATGATGTCAGTTCCATCAATTTCAGCGTTAACCGCTGGAAGTTCTTTCAAAGCAGCAACACAAGCGCGCACGAAGAAAGACATGAAACCCAATTTCGCACCGTGTTTTTTCTCAAACACATCTTTGTATTGAGCGCGAAGAGCCATAACTTCAGTCATGTCAACTTCGTTGAAAGTAGTCAAAATTGCCGCAGTGTTTTGCGATTCTTTCAAACGCTCAGCAATTTTTTGACGTAATTTAGACATTCTAACACGCTCAGTTGGTTTCGCACCAACATCGCGCTGTAGCGGAGCGGAAGCGGAAGAAATTGCGTCTAAAACATCACCTTTAGTAACGCGACCATCTTTACCAGAACCGTTGATTTTTGAAGTATCAACATTGTTTTCTGCAGCCAATTTTTTTGGAGCCGGAGACAAGAACGCAGCAGCAGAATTATTTGAATCACGCTGTAGCGGAGCAGAAGCGGATTGAGCAGCAGCAGGAGCAGCTGGAGCAACAACAACCGTAGCGCCGCCAGCAGACATCAAAGCGATCAAATCACCAACTTTAACGTTGTCGCCTTCTTTAACTTTAAGGTCAGAAATCACACCAGCTGAAGGAGCATTTACTTCCAAAGTTACTTTGTCAGTTTCAAGTTCAACGATCAACTCGTCTGCTTTTACAGAATCGCCGACTTTTTTATGCAATTTCGCAATACCGGCTTCAGATACCGATTCTCCTAATGCAGGAACTTTTATTTCGATAGTCATAAGTTTTTTGTTAAAGTTAGTAAAATTTTAAAATTATTTTAATGCGTCTTCGATTAAGGCTTTTTGCTCTTTCGCGTGATAAGAACCGTAGCCAGTTGCCGGAGAAGCGCAAGCGATTCTTCCAGCGTATTTTGGACGAGCTGATTTGTGTTTGATCTCAACCAAAGTTTCTTCAATCAAGTCATCAACGAATTTCCACGCGCCCATGTTTTTTGGCTCTTCTTGGCACCAAATAACTTCGGCATTTTTATATTTTTTAAGTTCCGCAGCCAATTCTTTGCTTGGGAATGGATAAAGTTGTTCCAAACGAATTAAAGCTACATCATCGATTTTTTTGGCTTCACGAGCTTCCAATAAATCGTAGTAAACTTTACCAGTGCAAAGCACAACTTTGCGCACCTTGTCAGCTGCAACCAGCTTAGAAGTTTCTTCAATCAATGGGCGGAAAGTTAAATCAGAAAATTCTGCCAAAGTTGAAGTGGCCAACTTGTGACGAAGCAATGATTTAGGCGACATAACCACCAAAGGTTTGCGGTCTTTACCAATTACTTGGCGACGCAAAGCATGGAAAAAGTTTGCCGGATTAGTGATATTTACAACGCGAATATTGTTGTCGGCACAAGCTTGCAAATAACGCTCCAAACGCGCTGAAGAGTGTTCAGGGCCTTGACCTTCATAGCCGTGAGGCAACAACATAACAAGTCCAGATTTACGCAACCATTTCACTTCAGATGAAGCGATAAATTGGTCGAAAATAATTTGTGCACCGTTGGCGAAATCACCAAATTGCGCTTCCCAGATTGTTAAAGAATTCGGCGCTGAAAGTGAGTAACCATATTCAAAACCAAGCACACCATATTCAGACAAAACTGAATCGTGAACTTCGTATTTCGCCTTGTCAGCAAGCGGAGTAAACACGCTGTAACGCGCTGCAGTTTTAGCGTCGTGCAACATTGAGTGACGATGCGAGAAAGTACCGCGGCCAGAATCTTGACCAGTAATACGAACTGGGAATCCTTCGTTTAAAAGTGAGGCAAAAGCCAAAGCTTCTCCGGTTCCCCAATCAATATCTTTTTCAGCGTCAACAACAGCTTTTCTAGCTTCAAGCTGTTTAGCGATTTTTGGATTTACGTTAAAATCAGCCGGAACTTTAGTAACTTTTTCGATCAAAGATTTCAGAGATTTTTTATCAACCTTCGTGTTTGCAACCGAAACATCGCCGTCTTTGATGTGGCTCCAATCCTTCTTCAACCAGTCAACATCTTTTGGTTTGAAGGTTTCAGCTTTGTTGAATTCATCAGATAAGTGCGCTTCAAAATCAGCCACCATTTTATCGAAATCAGCTTGTGAAACTACACCTTCAGAAATCAATTTTTGCGCGTAAAGCACAGTCAAAGTTTGATGATCTTTCAACTTGGTGTACATAACCGGTTGAGTGTAAAGCGGCTCGTCACCTTCGTTGTGACCATATTTACGGTAACAAATTACGTCGATCACCACATCTTTTTTGAAAGTTTGACGATAGCGCATTGCGAGGTCAGAAACTTTCACAACAGCTTCAACGTCATCACCATTTACGTGGAAAATTGGCGCGTCGATCATTTTTGCCAAATCAGAGGCGTAAGTTGTAGAACGTGAATCTGTCGGATTGGCCGTAAAACCAACTTGGTTGTTCACAATAATATGCATTACACCGCCGGTGTTGTAGCCTTTTACACCATTCATTACCAAGCTTTCCGCAACTGAACCTTGACCAGCGAAAGCCGCGTCACCGTGAATTACTAAAGCCATAGCTTGCGAACCCTCTTGATCACCGTAAAGATCTTGTTTAGCGCGAATTCTTCCCGCAACCACAACGTTTACTGCTTCAAGATGTGAAGGGTTGAAAGCCAAAGACAAATCAATTTTATTGCCGGCAATTTCACGAGTTGATGCATAACCCATGTGATATTTTACGTCACCAGATTTAGTGATGCCTTCAGGAAAACCCGGAGTGCCTTTGAACTCAGAAATCATTTGGTGATAAGGTTTGCCCATCACGCCAGTCAAAGTGTTCAAACGGCCACGGTGCGCCATACCGATAACGATTTTTTTCACACCAATTTTGGCAGCTGTATCGATAATTTTTTCAACTGAGTTGATTGAAGCTTCACCACCTTCAACCGAGAATCTTTTTGCGCCCGGGAAACGTTTGTGGAGGAACTGTTCGAATTTTTCAGTTCTGATAATTTCTTTTAAAATTTTGATTTTTTCTTCTTTTGAAACTGCAGAAAGCAAAGTGTTTTCAGTTTCACGAGCTAACCATTCTTTTTGCTGTGCATCGCGTATATATTCAAATTCAGCGCCGACAGTGTTGGCGTAAACATAATTTAAATATTCAATCGCTTGCGAAATTTTGGCTTTTTGGCCATTGAATTCGACTTCTTTTTCTAAATCTTCTGCCGTGATTCCGTGATTTTTCGGATCGATTTCAGCAACATAAGCAGGAGCTTTTAAACCAATTGGATCAAGGTTTGCAGCCAAATGTGCAAATCTTTTGTAAGATTCCATCAAATTCGCCACACGAATGTTTAAATCTTTACCCGAAGCAACTGGAGCCGCTGCGGCTTTGGCATCTTTTTTAACTTCTTTTGGAGCATTTGATGAAATGTCAAAATCTTGTGAACCGACAACTTTCAAATTTCTTTTCGCCCAAGTTGGACCATTATAATCGGCCAAAATTGACTTAACCTCATCAGCATTTTGCTTGAAAAATTCTGCCCAAGAAGCATCTACTGAAGCAGGATTTTGTAAAAACTTTTGGTAAAGTTCGTTAATGAATACTACGTTCGCGCTAAAAAACGGCGTGCTATTCGCTAAATCGTGTGACATATTTCAAAAGAGTTATTAACAACCTCAATGGTTTAGGGGCGATCAAACTAAAAGCCCGCCAACTTAATTGCAAGCATCTGAAATTATGACCAAAACTCTCCTTATCATCAATGAGCCTTTAAGCGAAATGTTTCTAGGTAAGAATACCTCTTTGTCTTATGCTTTATCTTGCACTGAATTGGGTCACGAAGTTTTTATTTTCGATCTAACGCAATCGCCAAAAATTATTAATCAAGCTGACCTTAAAACTTTATTGGTTAGCAAATTAGAAGATTGGCAAACCAAAATTTTAGCCGAAAAATTTCGCCAAGAAAATTTTAAAATTCGCACTCTGCACCAAAATTCTAAATATGCTGAACTAGCTGATTTACCAAATGTTAAAGTTAGCGAAGTAATTGATGACGATTTTCATCAAAATTTTTCAATTGCAATTTCTGATATTGATTTAGTAATTCAGCGTCTCGAGCCAATGAAATCACCATTTCCGCCGCAAGGCCAAGAGTCGGTAAAAAACGTAATGATTTGGCTTAAAAAGCTATTCCCCAACAAAATTTTTAACTGCCCAATTAATGACGAACTCGTTGAGTTGGAAGACAAAGAAACGCCGCAACAAATTAACCAGATTTATCGCAAAGAAATTGCCACACCAACTTTTGAATTTTCACTGCGAGATGGTAACAAAATAGCCGCCATCAATTTTGCCGCTGAAAAATATAGCGAAATTTTTGGCGATAAAAATGCTGCTAAAATTGTTATAAAACCAAAAAATTCCGCACAATCTTTAGGAGTCTTTGCCTTACAGCTTGAAGAGTTTGGATTTGATTTAGAAACTATAAAATCAAAAAAAGTCAGCGAATTAAGCAACGTACAAATTTACAAAATTCAGCCGCAAAATTTAGAAGAAATAATCGCTATTTTGTGTTTTGTGCAACGTGTAAAAGATGATCAAAATTACACTATAAAATTTATCGGCGACATAGCGCAAAGCGAGATTTTGTCTAAAGCCGAAGAGCTTTACAATCAGCAAATATTAGCACAACCATTCTTGGAAGGAATTGCCGCTGGCGACATTCGCGCTAATATTTTGAAAGATTCTTACAATAATTTTTACTGTGTTGGCTACACTTTTCGTAGCAATAATCGCGAAATAATCAGCGACGCTTTCACAACCTGTTACACCGCTGGTAAAGCCATTTCTAAGCCAATTTCATTTTTAACAAATCACGAACAAAACGCTTTAATTTCACAATGCCAAATTGTGGTACAAATTTTAAATAATGAACTGCGTGAGAATTATAAAAATATCGTCGAACTTGGCGCTGATTTTATTTTAGTTGGCGATCAAAAATCAGTAATGCTTGGCGAAATTAATCATCACTGCCCTGCTTTGCTTCCTATTTCCGAAGCGATGTCGGATATAAATTACGACAGTGGTTTAGGTTTTACTAAAAAAGCAATTTTAGATTTAATTAATCGCCAAAAATAAAAGATTTGAAAAATTAAATTTGATAAAAACAATGCGCGTCCTTCAAAACAAGAAGAACTAAGAATAATTTTTCAAATGGCGGAGTAGCTCAGTCGGTAGAGCAGCGGGATCATAATCCGCGTGTCGGGGGTTCGATTCCCTCCTCCGCTACCAGTCTTCGCTCTTACGAGCTACGACTGGCGCAGCCAGTAGATCGTTAGAGCGAAGACTGCGCGCCGAAGCCCCTAAAACCACGGTAAAAACTAACCCAGACCTCCAGCGAAGGCGGGCCCTCAAGACAGCAAAGAATCCTAAAAACTTCCCACAAACTAAAAATACCTTACAACAACCTCAAAGCCTCCAACTTCTTAACTTCATCACGAAGTTTCGCTGCCTTCTCAAAATCTAAATTCGCTGCCGCATCCAACATTTCTTTCTTCATCGAATCAATGTAACGCTCAGTCGGTAAATTACTTTTACTAAAACCGAAAACCTCCTTCTCTTCTTCTTTCTTGTTGTAAAGATTCGCCAAAGCCGAACCAATTTTTTTGAAAGTTGTTGTTGGCGTAATACCGTGCTTTTCGTTGTAAGCGATTTGAATTTTACGACGACGCTCCGTTTCTCTCAACGCCGCTTGCATCGATCTAGTTTCTTTGTCGGCATACAAAATAACTTTGCTATCCGCATTACGCGCGGCGCGCCCAATTGTTTGAATCAACGAAGTTTCGTTACGCAAAAAACCTTCTTTGTCAGCATCCAAAATCGCAACCAATGCACATTCCGGAATGTCTAAACCTTCACGCAACAAGTTCACGCCGACTAAACAATCATGTTTTCCTAAACGTAAATTTTGAATGATCTCAATACGATCAAGCGTATCAACGTCGGAGTGCATATAAACAACATTGATGCCGACGTCAGATAAATAATCCGTTAAATCTTCCGCCATTTTTTTGGTTAAAGTTGTCACCAAAGTACGAAAACCGCGTTCTTTGGTTGCTTTAACTTCACCAATCAAATCATCAATTTGAGTTCGCGCCGGGCGCACTTCACAGATTGGATCAAGCAAGCCTGTCGGACGAATAATTTGCTCGACAATTTCGCCGTCATTTTTTGCCATTTCGTATTTTCCGGGTGTTGCTGAAACATAGATTGTTTGTGGCTTAAAAGCTTCCCATTCTTCAAATTTCAACGGGCGATTATCTTTGGCTGAAGGCAAGCGGAAGCCAAATTCCGTCAAATTTGATTTACGAGCGAAATCGCCTTTGTACATGCCGTCAATTTGCGGAATCGAAACGTGGCTTTCATCAACAAAAAGCAAAGCATCTTTGGGTAAATATTCAAAAAGTGTTGGCGGAGCAGCGCCAGCAGGACGACCAGTTAAATAGCGTGAATAATTTTCAATTCCTTTACAGCTACCAACTGTCAGCATCATTTCCATATCGTAAGTTGTGCGCTGGTTTAAACGTTGCGCTTCAACAATTTTGCCTTGTTTTTCCAGATCATCGATGCGAATTGCTAAATCTTTTTTGATCTGCGAAATAGCTGTATGCAAAGTATCAGCCGGCGTAACGTAATGCGAAGACGGATAAATCGCGATCGAATCAAGCTTAGCAAAGGTTTCACCAGTTAACGGATCAAATTCTGTAATCTCTTCAATTTCGTCGCCAAACATTGAAATACGCCAAGCGCGGTCATCTAAATGCGACGGAAAAATATCAACAGTGTCGCCAGTCACACGGAATGTGCAGCGTTCAAAAGCAATGTCGTTGCGCTCGTATTGCAGATCGACAAAACGCAGCAATAATTTTTGACGATTAATTTCCTCACCAACTTTAATGCGCAAAACCATTTGCGAGTAAAATTCCGGCGAACCGATACCATAAATACAAGAAACTGAAGCAATCACAATAGTGTCGCGGCGCTCAAACAAAGCGCGAGTTGCCACGTGACGCAAGCGATCAATTTGTTCATTAATTTGCGAATCTTTTTCGATGAAGGTGTCTGACTTCGGGATGTACGCTTCCGGCTGATAATAATCGTAAAATGATACAAAATAGCCGACTTCATTTTCAGGGAAAAATTCCTTCATCTCGCCATAAAGCTGCGCCGCCAAAGTTTTATTGTGCGCCATGATCATTGTAGGTCGCTGAGTTGCTTCGATAATGTTTGCCATGGTAAAAGTTTTCCCAGAACCAGTAATTCCAAGCAAAATTTGATCTTTCTTTTTTTGATCCAAACCTCGCAATAATTTAGCAATCGCCTGTGGCTGATCACCCGACGGCTTAAATTTTGAATGGATTTTGAATTTTGTTGGCATTCGCGAAAAATTATCAAAGAAAGTTTAAGGAAAGATCCTCAACAATACCGAAGAAGAATTTGGCACTCAATAATTTTGTCAGGAAATAATAGAAATTTAACGAAGTAAGAAAACTTGGAGGGAAGATGGAGCG
This sequence comes from Alphaproteobacteria bacterium, assembly GCA_021151765.1. GTDB lineage: Bacteria > Pseudomonadota > Alphaproteobacteria > Rickettsiales > UBA1997 > UBA2645. The sequence continues at coordinate 18,641 of JAGKWR010000003.1, read as the reverse complement.
GGTGAAGGGAATCGAACCCTCACGGCTAGCTTGGAAGGCTAGAACTCTACCGTTGAGCTACACCCGCTTACGTTGCGCTACGCTGCACTACAGCGCGGCATGCCCGCTTACTTACTCACTACTTTACGAATCAATCGCGCTATAGCTTTAGCGAAAGCGGAATGGTGGACAGGGCAGGATTTGAACCTGCGAACGCTTGCGCGGACAGATTTACAGTCTGTTGCCATTGACCACTCGGCCACCTGTCCAAAACAAATTTGTTTTGAAAGTAAAAACAAAAAGAGGGCGGCTTTCTAAAGGTTGCTATTTTGAAAGTCAATCTAAGCAAACCTTACAAGCTGAATTTTTTTTCAAATTCACTTTTCGGAATTCATTTTTAAGAAAATCAAAGATCAAAATTTTCCCTACTAAATCGCTGCCAATTCCTAAAATTTCTTTGATTGTTGTAGTGGCTTGAAGCGCGCCAATTGTGCCAGCAACTGATCCTAAAATTCCTTTTTCTGACAATGGCAACGAAAAATTTTCATCAACAATATTTGGGTTAAAACAAGCGTAACACGGATTGCTTTTTTCGTATGATTTAAAGACCGAAATTTGTCCCAAAAAACCTTTTACGGCGGCAAAAATTAGCGGTTTTTTTTGCTCATGACAAATTTCGTTAATAATAAAACGTGTCGGAAAATTGTCGGTGGCGTCTAAAATAAAATCGTAATTCGTAACCAAGTCGCGCAAACTTTCACGAGTTGCCCGCTGCGGATAAATCGTTAAATTTACGTCAGGATTCAGCGCCGTAATTTTCTCGCGAGCGCTTTCAACTTTTTTCTGATTCAGATTTTGTGAATTGTGAATCACTTGACGCTGCAGGTTCGAAATCTCAACAACATCATCATCAATCACGCCAATATTGCCAACTCCGGCCGCAGCTAAATAAAGCAAAACCGGCGACCCCAGCCCGCCAGCGCCGATCACTAAAACTCGAGAACGCAAAAGTTTTTCTTGGCCATCTTCACCAATTTCAGGCAAGATTGTGTTGCGCAGATAGCGTTGTTTTTGGGAGTCGGTTAGCATTATTTATTATTAAAAATTTTGACCACGTCTTGAATAGGTGTATTTGAAGGTTCAAGTTGATCTTTTGATAAATAGCCTTGGCTTTCCTTTTAAACATTGCCAAAGCAGCTTCTTTTACAACTATATCGCCTTTCTCGTCTTTGAAATGATCAGTGGCAACAAGAGATTGGAAAGTTTTAGCCACAATCGCGCGATGGAGATAAGAACTGCGCATCTGCTTTAAAATATTCAATTCACGCAAGGAATGTTTGAGGTGATATGACAAAATTGAAATTATAAGAAGTATTGAGGCAGCTAATTCGTAGTGGATTGGCCCTATTTTGTGGTTGTCGTCATTAATGATCCCATATCCCACATAAGCAGAAACTAAGGGGAAAAGATATATCAAAAATCTTAACCAAAATATTTTCCCCTTAATTCCAAGAAGATTGTTACATTTTTTTAACTTTGTTTTTTGGAAAGGATCTATTTCATCTTTAATTTCCTCAACTCTGTCTTCAAAATATTCGTGCCAATCTTTACTTACTTTTAGCTCTGATTTTTGCTGCTTTAATTCTGCCTTTTTTTGCTCGATATCTTTATCTTTTTGAATCTTTATTTGCTTCTGCAAAAGAAAATTTTGTGCTTCCTGTTCCCATAAAGAAGAAAGAAAGGGCGCAGCCTTTATTTTTTCCGAAAGCTTTGAAGCCAGATCTTTAATCTTTTCAAGCTTTTCGTCAGAAATTAATTCAAAAACTTCTCGAAGTTTTGAGTCTGGAAGACTTTCAATAATAACATCTTTATCAAGAATTCCCTTGTCTCTAATTTTGCGAACAATTTCATCGATCTCATAAGCGAAATCTTCCAAAAGATTCACGCTCTCACGATCATTTTTACATAAGTTTGAGTAAGTTGTATAAGGACAAAAATTATCTTCGATATCCACTCCATCCGGAAGATAGACTAAAACGGATGTTTGAAGAGATGTATCTCTTAAAAAAGTATAAAATTTGCTAATTAATTCACGAGACTCAGCACTAAGGGATAAGCCGTTAAATCTAATAGAGAGTTTCCGTAAAGTATTAAAATTACTGACTAGCTTATTTAAATATTCGTTCATTTCTCAGTTTTTTATTAGTGGGAACAATTTCTTAATCAGGCAAGATTTGCGTTCGCATATTACGATCGCAAATCGCTTCGTCGCTTTTCTCGCTTTGCTCGAAGACGACTCGCGCCAGGGATTGCGTCGCTTTGCTCCTGATCCCGTTTAAAGCTAAAAATGTGCGTTTAGGCACATTTTTTACGCTTTAAGCCCTGTTGATCCAAACCCACCAGCGCCACGAGCGGTTTCATCCAAATCTGCAACTTCCACAATCTCAGCTTGTTCGTGTTTGGCGATTACCATTTGGGCGATGCGCATTCCTCTTGTGATTGTGAAATCAACTTGCGAGTGATTAATCAAAATTGCGCAAACTTCGCCGCGATAATCTGAATCAACAGTTCCCGGAGAATTTAAAACTGTGATGCCGTTTTTCAGTGCCAAACCAGATCTTGGGCGCACTTGTGCTTCGAAACCTTTTTCCAAAGCGATGGCGATACCGGTTTTAACTAATTTAATTTCGCCAGATTTAATTACGATTGGTTCATCAATCGCCGCTAATAAATCCATACCGGCGCTGCCTTGAGTTTCATATTTTGGCAAAGGTAATTCGTGAGCATTTTCCAGCTTTTTAATTTTTAGAATCGTCATTTTTTGAGGAATTAATTAGAAATAAATTTTGGGAACTTTCGGGTTGATAAATTTGCTTACACGACTAAAAAACGCGACTCTTTTTTTCCTTTCCTCAAGTTTTTCAAAACAGAATTCTAAAAACATGTCAGACAAATCATCTGAACTTAAAAATGAAAGTCGTCGTAAGTTACTTACTACAACGGCCTACACTGCAGCTGGCATTGGCGCAGCTTGTGCAATTTTACCTTTTGTTGATTCAATGAATCCAGCTAGTGACGTTGCTGCTTTGGCTTCAGTTGAAGTTGATATTTCCAACATCAAAGAAGGCGACGCTAAAAAAGTAATGTGGCGCGGTAAACCAGTTTCAATCAGAAGAAGAACTAAAGCTGAAATTGAAGAAGCTAGTAAAGTTGAACTTTCTGAATTACGTGATCCACAAACTGATGCTGAGCGCGTAAAAGCTGGCAAAGAAGAATGGTTAGTCACAATCGAAATTTGTACACATTTAGGTTGTATTCCGATTGTTGGCCAAGGCGAATATAAAGGTTGGTTCTGCCCTTGTCACGGTTCACAATATGATACTTCAGCGCGTATTAGAAAAGGTCCAGCCCCAAGAAACCTTGAGGTTCCACCTTACGAATTTATTTCAGATACTAAAATTAAAATTGGTTAGCTTCTTTTACTTTGCTAAAGTGCACCAAGATCGTTATTTAAATAAATAAAAATATGTCTAATCACATTCAAAACGACTTCGACAAAAGCCTTACTGAGAAATCAAAGGTTGCTAAATGGATCAACGATCGTTTACCAATTATTGATTCTTTAGAAAATACGCTTTTCAAACATCCTTATCCTAAAAATCTTAGCTATTGGTGGAGCTTCGGCTCAATTGCTGGTATTGCTTTGGTAGTACAAATTTTATCAGGTTTGTTTTTATCAATGCACTATGCGGCAAACACAGCTTTGGCTTTTAATTCAGTTGAACACATCATGCGTGATGTGCGTTACGGCTGGTTAATTCGTTACATTCATGCTGTTGGCGCATCAATGTTCTTCGTTGCGCTTTACGCTCATATCGCACGCGGCTTGTATTATGGTTCATACAAAGCACCTCGCGAATTACTTTGGTGGGTTGGTATTATAATATTTTTGTTAACTATGGCGACAGCTTTCATGGGCTATGTTCTCCCTTGGGGACAAATGAGCTTCTGGGGCGCGACGGTTATTACTAATTTATTCTCTGCCATTCCTATTGTTGGAGAATCAATCGTAACGTGGCTGTGGGGCGGTTTCTCGGTTGACAACCCAACTTTAAACCGTTTCTTTTCTTTACATTTCTTGATGCCTTTCGTGATTGTCGGTATCGTTCTATTACACTTAGTAGCGCTTCATAATGTTGGTTCTAATAACCCGGCTGGTGTCGAAATAAAAACCAAAAAAGACTCAATTCCATTCCACCCATATTTCACCATCAAAGATATGGTTGGCTTTGTCGGCTTCTTTTTAGTTTTTGGATATTTCTTGTTTTTTTATCCGAATGCTTTGGGTCACCCAGATAACTACATTCCAGCAAATCCGATGGTTACTCCTGCACACATCGTGCCCGAATGGTATTTCTTGCCGTTTTATGCAATTTTGCGTGCAGTTCCAGACAAACTTGGTGGCGTAATCATGATGTTTGGCGCGATAGCTTTACTTTTCGCTTTGCCTTTCTTGGATCGTTCGAAAGTAAAATCAGGTGCTTATCGTCCACTTTTCCAAAAATTCTTTTTTGTTTTTGTATTGAACTTCATTTTCTTAGGATGGCTTGGTAAATCACCGGCAGAAGGTTGGTACATCTGGGCTTCTCGCTTAGCAACTTTGTATTACTATGGATATTTCTTAGTTATTATGCCGAACTTGCCAAAATTTGAAAAAACTTTGCCAGTTCCAGATTCAATCGACGAACATTTTCAATCTAAACATTAAAGTTTTTAGTGCTTGGCGCCTTAACATTACTTGGCACCAAGCACTAATCACCAAGCACTAAAAAATATGAAAAAACTTATTTTTACTTTCGCACTAATTCCAACTCTAGCTTTTGCTAGCGGAGGCGGACACGATTCTGCTGATCCTCTTACAACCTCAGCAGCTCATCCTAAACAAATGAAATGGGAATTCGATGGTTTCTTCGGTCGATTTGATCGAGCTTCCGCACAACGTGGCTACCAAGTTTACAAAGAGATCTGCGCCGCCTGCCATGGCCTAAAACTAGTAGCTTACCGTAACCTAAAAGAAATTGGTTTTTCCGAAGAAGAAGTAAAGCAGATTGCTGCCGAAGCTTCAGTTACTGACGGACCAAATGACGACGGCGAAATGTTTGAGCGTCCAGGTCTCCCTTCTGATCGTTTTGTTGGTCCTTACGCCAATGAACAAGCAGCTCGTGCAGCGAATGGTGGAGCTTTGCCACCAGATTTATCTCTGATTGTTAAAGCGCGTCACGATGGTGCAAATTACGTTTATTCTTTGATTACTGGTTTCATGGACGCTCCTGAAGGCTTCCACATGAACGAGGGAAAATACTACAATCCTTACTTCGAAGGACGCCAAATTTCAATGCCAGCACCAATCACTGACGATGGTCAAGTAACTTACACTGACGGTACTGTCGCTACTAAAGAACAAATGGTGATCGACGTAGTAAATTTCTTACAATTCGCCGCCGAACCAGAGACTGAAAGCCGCAAAAAAATGGGTGTTCGTACCATGATTTTCTTGGCAATCCTCTTCCTAATTTTACTCGCTGCTAAAAAAGCAGTATGGAACAAATTGAAATAATGCTCGGGTTGTTAATTTAGTGGTTCTAGGCCGCTAAATTAACAACCAAATTTTCCACGTTTTGGCCAAATAAAAAACAAAATTGATCTTAAAATGACCTTTGAATTCAACACAGAAAACCAAAAAAAAGTTCAAGAAATCTTAGCGAAATATCCAACTGAGCGCAAAAAATCAGCAATCATGCCTTTGCTTGATTTAGCTCAAAGACAAAATAACAATTGGGTTTCAAAGGATGTAATTGCTTGTGTTGCACAAATTACCGAGGTGCCCGAAATCAAAGTTTATGAAGTCGCTAGTTTCTATACCATGTATAACCTACAACCAGTTGGAAAATATTTACTACAATTCTGCAAAACCACTCCTTGTATGTTGCGTGGCATCGATCAAATCGTTAAAGACTGTAAAACAAAACTCGGCATCGATATGGATGAAACAACTCTAGATGGCTTGTTTACTTTAAAAGAAGTTGAGTGTTTGGGTGCTTGCGTAAATGCTCCTGTTGTGCAAATTAACGACGACTTCGCTGAAGATTTAACTTCTGAAACTTTCCTAAAAATTATTGACGATTTAAGATCTGGCAAAGCTTTTAAAGTCGGCTCACAAACCGGTAGACAATGTTCGGCAGCCTCTAACTAAAATGCCTAAAAACGCTCAAAAACACCTTCATATTATTGATCTTAAAGGTTTTTTATTGAGCGTTTTTGTTACGAGCATTACAGCCTTATTCGTTATTTCTTACTGTATTTTATTTGATGACTTTGGTCTTTTTGCAAAACAAAGATTGATTGATCATCCGCTAGCTACTTTCGCAATAACTCCTGCTCTTTTTTGGATATCAGCTTATTTATGTCGATCACTTTCTCCAAAAGCCTCTGGCAACTATTTGCAATCTGCAATCATCAAACTCAAAGAAGAGCCGGATAACTTCAAAAAAGTAGAGCATTTACTAAATATCCGTCTAGTAATGGTAAAGGCTGTAAGCTCCTTGATTTCAACACTTGGCGGCGGTGCACTTGGAAAAGAAGGACCTTCAGTTCACATTTCTTCCGGAATTTTCGCCACTTTCGCTGACAAATACAGAAATATTTTACCCAAACTTAGCATCGCAACTTGGGTTTCTGCTGGCACCGGAGCCGGCCTGGCAATTGCATTCAACGCACCGATTGCAGGCATTATTTTTGTTGCAGAAAAACTATCAAAAGCCCGTCTACAAAACACCAAAACACATATGATTTGGACTTTGGTTATTATCTCAATCGTAACGATTATTTTTCATAAACCTCATCCTCTTTTCAATTTTCACAACCTTGTATTTCGCATCAGCAACGAATCTTTACCTTTGATTTTACTAGCATCCTTTTGTGGTCTCCTAGCCTTTCTATTCCAAAGCACCAATAGCTATTTTTACGAAAAATTTTCAGAAATCTCTTCAAGATGGTGGCACCTGATTCCAATCATTGCCGGAATTTTAGTTGCTTACATAAACTTTTTTTGCGGTATTTATTCGTTTAGCGGTGGCATAATAACTGCTCAAGATGCATTAGCCAGCAGCACAGCTTTTCTTTCTTATGAAGAAGTTTTCGGCAGAATTATAAATACTATTTTAACTTTTATTTCTGGTTGTGCTGGAGGATTGATTGCTCCTTCAATGTCGATCGGTGCTGGCCTTGGTTCAATTGCCAGCAATTTTTCTAGTAATATCGATTTAGGAATATTCTTGTTGATCGGAATGACTTCTTTCCTAGCTGCAATTCTAGGAGAACCAATCGCTGCTGCTTTTGTGATTTTTGAAACTACTGGTCAAAATGTTGAAAATATTCCATTTCTTGCCGGTGCCGCGATTATTTCTATTCTTACATTCCGCAGTCTTTCTAAAATTTTTAAAGCTACCTTTAGAAAAATAGGTCTTACGAAATAAAGAGGCTTTTATCACAGTCACCTATCATTCAAATAAAAAGGGCCAGATCTAAATGATCTGACCCCTTTTATTTGGTTGGGACGGAAGGATTCGAACCTACGCATGACGGGATCAAAACCCGTTGCCTTACCACTTGGCTACGTCCCAATATAAAAATTTTTGAACTATAAAGTTGCAGCTCAAAAAAGAGGGCGCGATTTCTAAAAGTATCTTTTACTCAAGTCAACCAAATATTCGATTGACAGGTTGACGACCAAAACTAAATTCTCACCATCCTTTTCATTCCTCTAAACTAAGCACAATAAGACATGACACAGTTAGAAGAAATCATGCAAATTTCTGATCAAATTACAAAAAATTCTGATCAGCTTGTTTCCAAAATTACCGAACTCAGTTTAATAGCTTCTCATGGCGGTGGAGTTGATCCTTTTATTTTCGGATTCAGCGTATTTATTCTAGCTTGTTTTGTTGGTTATTTCGTAGTTTGGAAAGTCACTCCCGCGCTTCATACACCTTTGATGGCAGTTACTAACGCAATTTCTGGAGTTATTTTAGTTGGTGCCATGATCGCTCTTGGTTCAACTTCCGGATTTTCTTTAGTAAGTGTTATGAGCTTCATCGCCATCGTAATAGCCTCAATCAATATTTTTGGCGGCTTTTTTGTGACATGGCGTATGTTACAAATGTTCAAAAAGTAGCTTCCGAAATGCAAAGATTATTCAACGAATCGCGCTGTGCTTGGGGGAAAATATTGGCTATTTTTGCCATTATTTCATTCGTAGTCCGCACAATTTTTTTGATTTGGCAAGGCGATCAAATTCAATTTTCGTTGCTTGAAATTATTCAAACTTACGCTGTTGGTTTCTTTTTCGACATCCTGGCTTTAGGCTACATAGCTGGCATTCCAATCGCTTATTACACTTTCGTTCCTAACAAATTTTTTAACTGCAAAAAACATCAAAACGCTAATCGGATTTTATATTTTATTTTCTTGTGCGTCATCGTTTTTTCAGCCTTTTCAGAAATCACTTTTTGGGAAGAATTTCAAACGCGCTTCAATTTCATCGCTGTTGATTATTTAATCTACACCACCGAAGTCATCGCCAATATCATGGAATCTTACCCCATGGGCCTTTTAATCAGCGCCATCCTTGCTATCAGTACTGCGATTTTTTACTTCACACATCGCAAAATTGTTGTCGCAAAAGAAGAAAATTTCCGCTGCCGCGTCAAGAAATTCAGCATTTACGCCGCCGCATTGTTACTAGCTTTTTTGGTGATTGACAGTTCCAAAATCACTCGCATTTCACAAAATAATTATGTTAACGAAGCAGCCGCAAACGGCATTTATCAACTGTTCTCGGCTTACCGCAATAATGAAATTAATTACGATCAACTTTACGCTGGCATCGATTATGAAACTGCGCTTACCAATCTGCGCTCAATAATTTCTAAGCAAGAACCTAATTCAAAATTTGTTGAAGACGACAACATCACACGCCAAATCCGCGCGCCAAAAGCTGGCGGTGAAAAAAAATACAACATTATTTTTGTCTCAATTGAAAGCCTGAGCGCTGACTTCCTCGCCACTTTCGGCAACAACGAAAATATCACGCCGAATCTCGACGCTTTAGCCAAGAAAGGTTTACTCTTCACCAAATTAAAAGCGACAGGAACACGCACAGTTCGTGGTTTAGAAGCCTTGTCTTTAGGTGTTCCACCAACTCCAGGAAATTCAATTATACGTCGTCAAAATAATGAGAATTTATTCAACATTTCGACACCCCTAATTGAACGTGGTTATGAAGCCAAGTTCCTCTATGGCGGTGATGGCTACTTCGACAACATGAATTATTTCTTCAGCAATAATGGTTTTGAAATTGTTGACCGTGAAAGCTTTGCCGATGATGAAATCACTTTCTCCAACGCCTGGGGCGTTGCTGATGAAGATTTGTTCAACAAAGCAATCGCTGAAGCCGATAAATCTTTCGCAGCGAACAAGCCTTTCATTAACTTCATCATGACTACCTCCAACCACCGTCCTTTCACCTATCCTGACGGTAAAATTGACATTGATTCGAAAAGCGGTCGCAACGGCGCTGTAAAATACACCGACTACGCCATTGGCAAATTATTAGAATCAGCGAGCAAGAAAAAATGGTTCGACAACACTATTTTTGTTTTTGTTGCAGATCATTGTGCTGGCTCTGCCGGCAATACTGACGTGCCTTTGTGGCGTTACCAAATTCCGGCAATTTTCTTCGCTCCTAAAATTATCAAGCCCCAAATTTTCGACAAAAATATCAGCCAAATTGACCTCGCACCAACTTTGATGGGAATTTTAAATTTAACTTACACGTCAAAATTTTTCGGTACCGATGTTTTGACAAACGCCAAAACAATTGACCAACATTCTTTCGTCAGCACTTACACCGACATCGGCTATTTCAAAGGCGACAAGCTTTATTTGTTAAAACCAAAAAAAGAGCAGAAAGTTTTCGACGTCACAATCAAAAAATATGGCTGGGAAGGTTCGCAAGAAGTCGTCACTAAAAATTACGATAAACAAGAAATGACCAACGCCATTTCTTATTATCAAGTTGCTAGCCATCTTTTTAAAACTGGTAAGTTGAAAAATCTTAATAAAGATCAGCAAAATCAATAGCTCGACTTCCAAAATTCAGCAATTAACCTACTGTTTTGATCAACTATTTCTAACGCATTTTTTTTCAAAATGACTGCTCAAAAAATTACAAAAAAACTTACTTTAGGCCCACTTCCCGCTTCAAAAAAAGTTTACATTCCTAGCGAAAAATTCCCCGACGTTAAAGTAGCAATGCGCGAAATTGCTTTGTCGGAAAAGTCTGACACCAAAACTTTCACTGTGTATGACCCATCCGGCGTTTACACCGATCAAAATTATTTAGACAAAATTGATTTAAATGCTGGTTTGCCAAAATTACGCGAATCTTGGATTTTAGAACGCGGCGACGTTGAAGCTGTTGAAGCGCGTAAAGTTAAGCCGGAAGATAACGGCATCTTATTTGGTGACGCTAAACCGTCAGCACCAGAATTTGATTTGTCAAACTTCAAACCACTTCGCGCTAAAGCTGGCAAAGCACCAACACAATTGGCTTACGCTCGTGCTGGCATCATCACCAAAGAGATGGAATATGTGGCAATTCGCGAAAACATGAAGCGCGAAGAGTTGATCAAAAATTCAAAATATTCGGGTGAAAAATTCGGTGCAATTTGTCCCGACATTATCACCGCTGAATTTGTCCGCAGTGAAATCGCCGCTGGTCGCGCCATCATTCCCAACAACATCAATCACCCAGAATCTGAGCCGATGATTATCGGCCGTAATTTCTTGGTTAAAATTAACGCCAACATCGGCAACTCAGCGATCTTTTCTGGCGTTGAAGAAGAAGTTGAAAAAATGATTTGGGCCACACGTTTTGGCGCCGACACTTTGATGGATTTGTCAACTGGCAAAAACATCCACAACATCCGCGAATGGATTATTCGTAACTGTCCAGTTCCAGTTGGCACGGTGCCAATTTACCAAGCCTTGGAAAAAGTTGGCGGCGTTGCCGAAGATCTAACTTGGGAAATTTTCCGCGACACTTTAATTGAACAAGCACAGCAAGGTGTTGATTATTTCACCATTCACGCTGGCGTTTTGCTTCGCTACGTTCCACTTACTGCCAATCGCGTTACCGGAATTGTGTCGCGCGGCGGTTCAATCATGGCTAAATGGTGTTTGTCGCATCACAAAGAAAATTTCCTCTACACTCACTTCGCCGAAATTTGCGAAATTTTAAAAGAATACGACGTGGCTTTCTCTTTGGGCGATGGACTGCGCCCGGGTTCAATCGCTGACGCCAATGATGAAGCACAACTTGGTGAGCTGAAAACTTTGGGCGAGTTGACAAAAATCGCCTGGGAACATGATTGCCAAGTGATGATTGAGGGCCCCGGACACGTGCCGATGCATTTGATTAAAGAGAACATGGACAAACAACTTGATTGGTGCCATGAAGCCCCATTTTACACACTCGGGCCCTTAACCACCGACATCGCACCGGGTTATGACCACATTACATCGGCAATTGGTGCGGCAATGATTGGTTGGTTCGGCACTGCAATGCTTTGCTACGTAACGCCAAAAGAACATTTAGGTTTGCCAAACAAAGAAGATGTGCGCGAAGGTGTGATCACTTACAAACTCGCAGCTCACGCGGCTGACTTGGCGAAAGGCAAAAAAATCGCGAGATTGCACGACGACGAGCTTTCCAAAGCTAGATTTGAATTCCGTTGGGAAGATCAATTCAACTTGAGCTTAGACCCTGAAAAAGCCAAATCCTTCCACGACGAAACCTTGCCAGCGCAAGGCGCAAAAGTCGCCCACTTCTGCTCAATGTGCGGCCCAAAATTCTGCTCAATGAAGATTACGCAAGACGTACGTGACTACGCCGCCAAGCAAAAAGAGGCGGAAGCCGGAATGGAAGAAATGAGTGAGAAGTTTAAGGAGCTGGGCGGGCAGGTTTATTTGAAGGCGGAGTAGTTTTTAAAAATTATCTGAACAATTAGACGGGTTCAGAGAACCCGTTTTGACCTTCACTCCAAAAACCAGACCACTAAAACGAGACAAATCTCATGTTAATTAGTGCAGAAAATCGAATCTAATTGTTATAAAAAAATTAAGTACGTACTAAAAAATCTTAAATTATTACCACAATTAAAAAACAAAGGAGTTGATTGCGTGCGACCGATTAGATGGGATTTGAGTAAGCTTGAATATATCGAAGATGATAAGATTATTAATGGCATTTTACCAGAAATTCAAAGAGATACCAAGCGTGTATTTGTAAATAATTGTCCAAGTCTGATAACTGCTTTGAATTTACACGAAGGTATTAGAGTGTTAGAATTCAGAAATAACTTAAATCTAGAAAACATCCGCGTTCCACAAAGTGTAATACATCTAGATCTTTTTGGCTGTAATAAACTTAAAGCCATCCAAGATTTACCAGAAGGTCTTCAATTTTTGTCTTTAACGGGTTGTAATTCGTTAGAACAAACTCAAGAACTAACAGTAAAATTATTAGAGCTGGATCGCAAAGGTTGTGATGTTCAATATCCTGATCATTTCATCTTTTCTTCAGAGGCAGTTTTAAGAGAGGAAAGACTTGCGGGTATCATTTCTAGTTATGCAGAAAAACATCCTGAATTGCCTAGGCCGCGAAGCACAACAGAGTTACTTCATCGTTTCTTAACTGAAGGTATTGAAGATAGAGGTGGTGTTGCGGGAATTTTAATAGCAGTGGATGTAGTACTAGATGTAGTGCAAAGAAATCCAGATCATCTGGAATGGATAGAAGATGTGGCAGCAGCTTTTGTGAAAGATGGTTGTATTAATCAACCTGTAGCAGGTTGGTCAGAAATATCAGCTTTAGCTTCAATTGCACAAAAGGGAGAAATCAAAGATAAAATTGAAGCTGCAACGCACATCATGGCATTAGAGAAGTTAAAAGAATATGTGGTGAATTCGCAAAAACCACTTACTGCAGCTCAGCCATATTTTGACGATATGTGGGAAGTCAAAGATATACTTGGTGTAATTATAGATGAAGATGGACAAGTTCAAGTAATTGAAATTAGTGATCCTGAAACAATCAATGTAGTTAGAGATAAATTCATCAAGATTTATGAGTTTATAAAGGATCAAGATTTAGGAGATGGTCTTTTGGATAATGAAGAAAGATTAGTTAGTTATGAAGAGATGGCTAGCTATTATAGACAGGATATTTTACAGAGCATTCCAGATTCCTTAGAATCGAATGATTTTGCTGAAGTATTTCAAAGGCTAGGTTATGCTTACACGGAATTTATGAATCAGTATCTTAAGCCTGGTGTGGAAGTTGAAGGAATAAATGCATTATTAAGAGAGGTTCACAAAAAGCTTTTGCTAAATGGTGATATTAAAGAACCTTGGTTAGGAATTCCTAATAAAGTTAGATTTGAAACAGTCTCTGGAATACCGAAATGGTTCGACTATAATAAGAATGAGAACAAGGTCGAAATTGCCTATAACTTAATCAAAAATTCAGTTCTGAATAAAACAACAGCTGAAAAAGCTGCTTATCTTTGTGAAACCCATCATCTGCAATCTTGGGGCTTGATAGCTTTCCCTATGGAAGTAGAAAAGATTAAAGAAGATTACTCCGTAAAAATGGATGAATTATCAGAAAATCCTAACTACACCAAAGAGCAGGCAGACAAGCTTTTAAAAGAAAGGGATGAAGCGATAGCTCATCAAGTCAAAAGACTAACTGACATTGCTGTTGAAGTTAATGAATTTGTGACTCAGGGTGCTCATAGAGCTGTAGCAAGAATAATAGAGGACGGAAGTAATGCTGCAAGACCATCTACCAAAATTTCCTCAGTAGTTCCGCCATCATCTTCGATTTCAAATTCTTCTAATACCTCTAATTTAAGATAAAGTGGTCAAGTCTCAAACTCTGATCTATTGCCAATAAAATTTGTTAAAGATGTTGTTAAAAGGCATTCCTTACCAAACTTTTATCACTTCAATTTTGCACAAGGTTGCTACTGGAAAATTAGTTAACGCATCCATTTAAATGATTAAACAACTTCACACCCAACGCCTAACTCTACGCCAGTGGCGCGATTCTGACATTCCAACTTTCATTGCGATGAACCAAGACCGACAGGTGATGGAATTTTTTCCAGAAATTTGGAGTGAAGAAAAATCGCGTCAATGTGTTGAAAATTTTCGCCAACATTTTGTGGAAAATGGGTTTGGACTTTTTGCCGTAGAGTTGCAAGAAACTCAGGAATTTATTGGCTTTGTTGGATTACACAAAGTCGGGTTTACCGCTCATTTCACGCCTGCAGTTGAAATTGGTTGGCGCCTTAATTCTCAACATTTCAACAAAGGTTATGCCACCGAAGCGGCGCGTGAAGTTTTGCGTTTTGCTTTTGCGGAATTGAAGTTGCAGGAGTTGGTTTCTTTTACAGTTCCAAGCAATCGAGCGTCACGAAATGTCATGGAAAAAATTGGCATGATTCGTGACGAAAAAGATGATTTTTTCCATCCGCGAATTGAACAAAATCACAAATTTGCGCGTCATGTTTTGTATAGGATTAATGGTTTTGAGAGGGGCAAACTCTAGTAAATCACCCGTCTCAAACGCTTGTTAGCGTTTGATCCACCCTCTTTTGCAAAGAGGGATTTAGAACAGAAAACTCCTTTGAGAAAGATGGATTAGAAAAGCAGCCTTCTTTGATAAAGAGGGATTTGGAACTTCCTCCTTTGAAAAAGGAGGTGGCGCGCGTAGCGTGACGGAGGATTTAAATATTTTCTAGTCACAACTCTTCGCGATTACGACGTCAAACAAAATAAACTTAAAGAAATCACCCGTCTCAAATGCTTGCCAACGTTTGATCCACCCTCTTTTTCGAAAAGGGATTTAAAAAAGACTACTTTGAAAAATAAATTTTTTTCCGCGGGTAAAAATCTGGCTCTGATCAATAAAAACAAACTTCTGCAGCATTTTTTTGTTTAAAAAACTAGACGATTAATTCAACAAACCAGCAATAAATTTAGTAAGTTGACAGTTAGTTCTGCTCCCCTATTTTGCGCGGCTCTTTTGTAAGCTCGCAGATGATTATTTCTTCGAATTTCTCCTCTCTTTTCTCTTTTAAAAAACTTTAAACTTAAAATGACTGACTTCAGAAACGTTGCCATTATTGCTCACGTTGACCATGGCAAAACTACATTGATCGATGCGATGTTGCATCAAAGCGGCACTTTCCGTGCTAACCAACAAGTTGAAAATCGTGTGATGGACTCAAACGATTTGGAAAAAGAACGTGGTATCACGATTCTTGCAAAATGTACTTCAATTGTGTGGAACGACCACAAAATCAACGTTATCGACACTCCTGGTCACGCTGACTTCGGTGGTGAAGTTGAACGCGTTTTGTCGATGGCTGACTCAGCTTTGTTGTTGGTTGACTCTGCAGAAGGTGTAATGCCACAAACTAAATTCGTACTTTCAAAAGCTTTGGCTCTTGGACTTCGTCCAATCGTAATCATCAACAAAATTGACCGTGGCGATGCTCGTCCTGATGAAGTTTTGAACGAAATTTTCGATCTATTCGTTTCATTAAATGCAACTGAAGAACAGCTTGATTTCCCTGTGCTTTACGCTGTAGGCCGCGACGGCTGGTGCGTTGAAGATTTAGAAAAAGATGAGCGCAAAGATTTGTCACCTCTTTTCAATTTGATCTTGCGTCACGTTTCTCCACCAAATTTCGACAAAGATGGTCCGTTCAAAATGTTGGCAACTTTGTTAAGCCACAGCCCTTATTTCGGCCGTATGTTGACTGGTCGTATCTATTCTGGTCGTCCTAAAGCTTTGATGAATTTGAAAGCTGTAAACTTGAAAGGCGAGGTTGTTGAACAAGGTCGCTTGACTAAACTTCACGTATTCCGTGGCGTTGAAAAAGTTTCAGTTGAAGAAGCAGAAGCTGGCGACATCGTAATCGTTGCCGGTTTGGAAAAAGCTTCAGTGTCTGATACGCTTTGCGACATGTCAGTTTCTGAGCCTCTTAAATCTACTCCGATTGATCCACCAACAATGGCCATCACAATCGCAGTAAACGATTCTCCTTTGGCAGGTACTGAAGGTTCAAAAGTTACTTCACGCATGATTCGCGACCGTTTGTTCGCTGAAGCTGAAACTAACGTGGCGATTAAAGTTAAAGAATCTGACGGCAAAGATGCTTTCGAAGTTGGCGGCCGTGGCGAGTTACAACTTGGTGTATTGATTGAAAACATGCGTCGTGAAGGTTTCGAACTTTCAGTTTCAAGACCGCGCGTACTTTTCAAAAAAGATGCCAGTGGCAATATTTTAGAACCAGTTGAAGAAGTTGTAGTTGACGTTGATGACGCTTTCAGCGGCGTTGTAGTTGACAAACTTTCACAACGTAAAGGCGAGATGCAAGAAATGAAGCCATCTTCTGGCGGCAAAACTCGTTTGGTATTCTACGTTCCTTCTCGCGGTTTGATCGGCTACCAAAGCGAATTCTTGACTGACACAAAGGGTTCGGGCGTTTTGAACAGAATTTTCCACGCTTATGCTCCGTACAAAGGCGAAATGGCGACTAGAAAAAACGGTGCGTTGATTTCTACCGATACTGGCGAAGCTGTGGCTTACGCAATCTGGAACTTGCAAGATCGCGGTGTAATGTTCATTCGTCCGCAACAAAAAGTTTACGCTGGCATGGTTGTTGGTGAAAACTCAAAACAAGGTGATTTGGAAATCAACGTTTTGAAAGGTAAACAACTTTCAAACGTACGTGCAACTGGTGCTGACGAAGCAATTCGTTTGGTTCCACCACGTGAATTAACCCTTGAAGACATGATCACTTACGTTGGTGACGACGAACTTGTTGAAGTTACTCCTAAATCACTTCGTCTACGTAAAAAACTTTTGGACACTAACGATCGTAAAAGAGAAAGCCGTTCGAAAGAAGCTAGATTTGACTTCGTTACTGAAGAATAGATCAACCGATTAAAAAAGGTCGGGCTCTACGGGGCTCGACTTTTTTTACGAAAATAATTTTATTGCGAATACACGAATTTATTTCGTGTGCAGCAATTCAACTCAAACTAAATTCAAACTTTAGTTTGAATTTAAAGCCAATTTATGCGCCCTTCAAAAAGAAAGTTTGACCAAATCCGTGAAGTTACAATCACTCCTCACGTCAACAAACATGCCGAAGGTTCGTGCTTAATCAAATTCGGCGATACTCACGTTTTGTGCACCGCGTCAGTTGAAGAAAAAGTTCCACCATTTTTACGAAATAAAGGTTTGGGCTGGGTTACCGCTGAATACAACATGTTGGCGCGTTCAACTCATACTAGAAATAGCCGCGACCCAATGAAACCAAACGGTCGCAGTATCGAAATTCAACGTCTTATTGGCCGCGCTTTGCGTTCAGTTATTGACACTCGTTTGCTTGGCGAACGCCAAATAATTATTGATTGCGATGTAATTCAAGCTGACGGCGGCACACGTTGCGCCGCAATTACCGGTGGATTTGTCGCATTGGCAATCGCTGTAAATAAATTAACGAACCAAAGATTAGTGCGTAACAATCCACTAATTGGCAAAGTTTGCGCCCTTTCTTGCGGTATTGTGAACGGCGAAGTTGTAGCAGATTTAGATTACGCAGAAGACAGCAAATGCGAAACTGATTCTAATTTTGTTTTGAACCAAGATTTTAATTTAATTGAAATTCAAGGCACAGCAGAAGCCGGTGCAATGAGCTTCGAACAAGTTAGCAAAATGTACGAGCTTGCTAAAAAAGCTGCCGCCGAACTTTTCGAAATTCAGAAAAAAGCAATTAATAGCTAGTGATAAACTTCACGACGATGCGCAATTTTAATCACGTGAATAATTAATTTTGTCCTTTATCCCTTCGGGATACGGAAACGCGACACGAGTCGCGCCCCGCCTTGCGGGGATCCCCAACACGTATGTCAATGGGACATACGTGTTAATTTTTTTCCTTCTTTGCTGCACAATAAACGGTAATCACCAACTCGAAATTTATAGAGGTCGGAAAGTTCGCCAATCAAACCAATTAGATAACGATCTGGGTTAATTTTGAGTTTTTCGTCGATGGCTTTTTTAATTCTGATCTGAATCGCTTGATCAAGTTTTTGTGCCTGCTTTGTCGCAGATTTGGTGAATTCAACTTTCCAGTTCATGTGATGTTGTGGTGTTTGATTGAGAATTTATTTCTTATTTTTTTGATCTTTCTTCGCAGCTTTTGCAAATACTTCTTCATAAGGAATCGCCTTCTCACCAGACTTCTTAAACTCTTCGTAAAGCTTTTTAGCTTCATGATAATCAGCAAGATCTTGTCTTTTTTCCGCTAAATATTGTTCTAAAGCTTTTTTTATGTAGAAACTTTTTGATCTTTCCTCAAGCTGGCAAAGCTCGTTTAAATCTTTGTCTAATTCGCTGGGAATTTGTGCAGAAATTGTAACAACTTGGTTTTTCATAAATAGGATTTGTTGAATATTAT
>JAGKWR010000002.1 GCA_021151765.1 Alphaproteobacteria bacterium | reverse complement strand
GATTAGAAGAAGCAGCTAGACTTAGAGCAGCAGCAGAAGAAGCGCTTATATCACCAGAACAGAAAACAGCTAGAGTAGCAGTCGCTAGAGCAGCAGCAGCTAAAGGCAATAAAAATGAAAATAATAAACAACCAGCGAATAATCCTGTTAGTCCTAAAGGTGCAAATGTAGGTAAGCGCGGCGGTAGGGAACACTAAAAAGTAAAAAGATCAGTTCTGCTGTTTAGCAGAGCTGGTCTTTTACTGTGTGATTTTAGGTTAGAGCAATTTTGCCAGTTGGCAGAATTGCTCTATTTTTATTTGTTCGGGGCGCAGTTCGGGGTTGATGTTGGCTGATTTTAGAACTTCTTCGCTGTTTGAAAAAACTGCTTTGAGACTAGATTTAATCATTTTTCGGCGTTGGTTGAAAGCTGCGGCGACAACGCGTTCAAGTTTGTGAAATTCAACATCGGCAAGTGGTTTGGTGCGGGGAATAATTTCAACAATTGCCGACGTAACTTTTGGTGGCGGCGTAAAAACTGATTTGCTGACGGTGAAAACCAATCGCGTTTCACACAAAAAATTCACCATTACGGCCAGCCTGCCATAGTGATTATCGCCAACTTTGGCGGTGATTCTTTCCACCACTTCTTTTTGCAGCATCAAATGCATCGAAGCAATTTTATCGACATTTTTTAGCCATTTGAAAATCAAAACCGTGCCGATGTTGTAGGGCAGGTTGGCGATGATTTTTAATTTAGGATTTATGATCGAAGAATCAGAAGTTAGGATTTTGGTTTCGTCGAATTTTAACGCGTCGCCTTGGATAATTTGTAATTTCGTACCGTAAAATTGTTGCATTTCTTGCAAAGCTGCGATGCAGCGTTCATCCATTTCTACGACTGTAAGTTGGTGTGGGTTAGCGTCGAGTATTGAGCGCGTTAAACTTCCGGGGCCGGGGCCGATTTCTAAAACTTCGTAATTGCTTAAATCACCGGCGCAGCGCGCGATTTTGTCGGTGAAATTTTTGTCTAAAATGAAGTTTTGACCCAGAGATTTTTTGGCCAAAAGGCCGTATTTTTTAATTAATTCTGAAGTGGAAAGAAGTGTCATTTTTCCAAAGGAGAGGTTGTTGCCTCCTTTGCAAAAGGAGGTGTCACGCCATCTGGCGTGACGGAGGATTTACGTAAGTTACGGGTAGTTTTATTTTGACTACCCATAACTCGCTTAAATCACCCAGCGCTTGCGCGCCACCCTCTTTTTCAAAGAGGGTTTTTTGTTTACAAAGCTTTAGCAGCTTCAGTGTATGAGTGACCCAAAGCGTCAGCAACAGCTTTGAAAGTAACTTTTCCGTCAATCACGTTTAAGCCGTTGAGCAAGTGAACATCGTCTTGCAAAGCTTTTTTGTAACCTTTGTTTGCCAATGCTAAAGTGAATGGCAAAGTTGAGTTTTCCAAAGCTTGAGTTGAAGTTCTCGCAACTGCACCCGGCATGTTAGTAACGCAATAATGCACAACACCGTCTTGGATGTAAGTTGGATTTGAGTGTGAAGTTGGTTTTGAAGTTTCAAAACAGCCGCCTTGATCGATTGAAATATCAACCATTACAGCACCTTTTTTCATTTTTTTCACAGTTGCAGCAGAAACCAATTTCGGAGCTGCAGCACCCGGAATCAAAACTGCGCCAACAACAACGTCAGCGTCAACTACGTTTTTCTCGATATTTTCAAGTGAAGCGTAAAGAACATTGGCAGAGTTGCCGAAGATATCGCACAAATAACGGATTCTTGGCAAAGATTTGTCTAAAATCACAACTTCCGCGCCCATACCGATGGCAACTTTTGCTGCGTTAGTTCCTGAAACACCGCCGCCAAGAATTGTAACTTTAGCGCGATCAACACCTGGAACGCCGCCCAAAAGAACACCACGTCCGCCTTGAGCTTTTTCAAGTGCTTTTGCGCCAGCTTGAATTGAAAGTTTACCAGCAACTTCACTCATCGGAGCAAGAAGCGGAAGTGAACGATCAGCAGCAGTTACAGTTTCAAAAGCAACAGCAACGCAACCAGATTTCATCAACATTTCAGTCAAATGTGGTTCAGCAGCAAGGTGCAAATATGAGAAAATAACTTGGCCTTTACGGATGATTTCGCATTCAGATTTTTGTGGTTCTTTAACTTTCAAAATCATTTCAGCTTTACCGTAAACTTCTTGTGCGTCAGCAGCGATTGTCGCGCCAGCAGCAACATATTGTTCGTCAGTAAAGTCGATTGCTGCACCGGCGTTGGTTTGCACCAAAACTTGATGGCCAGCATTGACCAATTCACGCACACCTGACGGAGTAGCGCCAACACGATATTCGTGATCTTTAATTTCTTTAGGAATGCCAATAAGCATAAAGTCTCCTTTTATTTGGTTATTAATTAAGTTTAGTAATTTTGGAAATCTTGATGATGTTGCTGTCAACTGAAGTCATGCTAGGGTGCAGCTCGTATTCAAAAGAGAATGATTGTTTGGCAAGTTCAATTTCTTGCGGCAAATTTTTTCCTTTCAAAAACAAACAATAACCGTCTTTTTTCAAAAACTTTTCCATGTAGCCCAAGAGTTTATCAAGTGGTGCCAAGGCACGTGAAACCACGCAATCAAATTCTAAATTGTTAAGTTCTTCCAATTTAGATTGGTGAACGAAAACGCGATTTTTTGAAAAAAGTTTGATACGACGTAAAAACTCACACTTACGAAAAGCTTTTTCAACAAGATGAATTTCACGTAAAGCGAGAATTGACAATACCATTCCAGGGAAGCCGGCGCCAGTGCCGAAATCAGCAAATCTGGCATTTTTGTTGTCGATGAATTTCAGAAGTTGAGCGCTATCTAAAATGTGACGTTCCCAAACATTGTCGACAGTTGATTTGCCGATAAAATTGAATTTCTCATTTTCTTGTAAAAGCAACAAAACCAATTCTTCGAGAGCTTTTTCCTGAGCTTCAGTGATGCTTTGGAATTTTTTGATCTGCTCTAAAGCGGCTGCTTTTTTTGTCTCAAGGTTCATTTTATACCTTTGTGATATTTGCGAATTTTTGGGGAAAATTTTTGAGGGCGCGCTTTTTAGAGATGGTTTTACAACTTGGCAATCAAAAACTGTAATTTAAATCTTTCAAAAACTAAAAACTTGACGCTGATTCAAGTGATATTTAAAAAATCGATTTTAGCGATCCTTCCTAAAAAAACTCTTAAAAACTCCTAAAAAAATTATGAAAGTTACTCAAAAAGTTAAAAAGATTTTGTCGTGCTACGAAACCGATAATGTTGGTACTAAAACCAATTTAGCACGTATTTTGATGAATGGTAAACTAGGTGGAACTGGTAAAGTTGTAATCTTGCCGGTTGATCAAGGTTTTGAACATGGACCGGACAGAAGTTTCGCGGTTAATCCTGACGCTTACGATCCACATTATCATTTCCAATTGGCAATTGACGCTGGTTTGAACGCATACGCAGCGCCTCTTGGCATGATTGAAGCTGGTGCGGACACTTTCGCTGGTTCAATTCCAACAATCTTGAAAGTAAATTCTTCTAACTCTTTGCACAATGGCGGAACTGCTCCACATCAAGCAACAACTGCTTCAGTTCGTGATGCATTGCGTTTAGGTTGCTCAGCAATTGGTTTCACAATTTATCCAGGTTCTGATGCTGCTTTCGACATGTTCGAAGAAATTCGTGAAATGGCCGAAGAAGCTAAATCTTACGGTTTGGCAGTTGTAGTTTGGTCTTATCCACGTGGTGGCGATTTGTCAAAAATCGGTGAAACTGCAATGGACATCTGCACTTATGCAGCTCACATGGCGGCATTGCTTGGTGCACACATCATCAAAGTTAAACCTCCAACCCAAGCTTTGGAAAATTTGGAAGCAGTTAAAGTTTACGAAAAAGTGCAAATTCCAGTTTCAACTTTGGAAGAACGTATTCGTCACGTGATGAAAGCTACTTTCAACAATCGTCGTATTGTTATTTTCTCTGGCGGCGCTGCAAAAGGTGAGCAAGACGTTTATAACGAAATTCGTGAGTTGTACAAAGGTGGTGCGCACGGTTCAATTATTGGCCGTAACGTCTTCCAACGTCCACGTGCTGAAGCTCTTAAAATGCTTGAAAATATCGTGAATATTTACCAAGGAAAATTCTAACTAAATTACCAAAGAAGGCTGCTACGGCAGTCTTCTCAAACACCACACCAAAACCCACATTAACACCAAACAATCACCAAATTTAATCAAAGGCACACCATCACTATGAATATCACAACCATCGACACATTAGCTTTTTCCAAAAGAATGCAAAAGGCCGGACTTGAGCAAAGAGTTGCCGACGAGCTTGCTGATGCAATCAAAGAAAACCACTCGCAGTCGATTGAGAGTTTTGCCACCAAAGCAGATTTGGAAGTTAAAATCAGCCAATCTGAGTCGAAGTTGGAAAAAAGAATCGATCAACTTGAATTGAAAATCGGTAAAATGATTTATCTCGCCACTGCTCTAATAATAAGTTCAATCGGCATTGCAGTTGCCATTTTAAAAATTTGATCAGCGTTAAAAATCTCTCCATTTCTTTCAAAAATAGCGAAGTAGTTAAAGCTATTTCTTTTGATTTACTTCCGCGAAAAATCACCGCTTTGGTTGGTCAAAGTGGTTCGGGAAAATCAGTTACGGCTTTGGCAATTTTGAAACTTTTACGCGGCGCTGAAATTAGCGGCGAGGTGATTTTAGATGGTCGTAATTTAGTCGAATTAAGTGAACAAGAGCTACAAAAAATTCGTGGTCGTGATATTGGAATTGTCTTTCAAGACCCAACAACAGCGCTGAATCCGCTTCACAAAATTGGCAAACAAATTGCCGAAGCAATCACAATTCATAATCCTAAAATCGCTAAAACAGATTTACAAAATCGTGTTACGCAATTGCTTGAAATGGTTGAGTTGCAAGCTTTGACAACAAGGCTGAATGATTATCCGCATCAACTTTCAGGCGGCCAAAAACAACGGGTGATGTTGGCAATTGCTTTGGCGAATAATCCTAAAATTTTAATTGCTGACGAGCCAACAACGGCGCTCGACATTCGAGTTCAGAACGAAATTTTGAATTTAATTGTGCGTTTGAAAAATGAACTTGGTTTAGCGGTTTTGTTCATCACGCACAATTTGCGTGCTGTCACAAAAATAGCTGATGTGGTGTTGGAGATGAAACAAGGTGAAGTTACGCTTTTGGAAAACAGCAACTTAAAGTTTGTTCATCCTCTTTCCAGCTATGTTGAGGAAGTCGCAAACTCTTCATCGCAAGAACAAATTATTAGCGTAAAAAATTTAGAAGTTTCGTACTCTAAAAAAACGGTGTTGTCGGGTGTTAACTTTGCGATAAATGCCAACGAAAATTTAGGCATTATTGGTGAAAGCGGTTCAGGAAAATCAACGCTTGCTTTGGCATTGCTGAATTTGATCAAAGCGCAAGGCGAGATCAATTTTTTTGGCGCTAAAAATTGGCAAAAGAATAATTTAGAATTGCGTCGCCAAGTGCAGGTGGTTTTTCAAGATCCTTTCGCCAGCCTCAATCCGCGTATGACAGTGCAAGAAATTATCGAAGAAGGTTTGATAATTCATAAATTGCGCAACAATGATGATTCATCGCTAAAACTTATTTTGGATAATCTCAATTTGTCGTCAGATCTGCTGAATCGCTATCCACACCAACTTTCTGGAGGACAACGTCAACGTGTGGCAATTGCTCGCGCTATAATTTTGCAGCCAAAAATTTTGATTCTTGACGAACCAACTTCCGCCCTTGATTACGTGACTCAAGAACAAATTCTGCAATTACTCGCTTCAGTGCAAAAACAGCAAAAAATTACGTATATTTTAATTTCGCATGATTTGGAAGTGATCGCGCAAATCGCTGATCGTGTTGCTGTGATCAAGAATGGTGCGATTGTAGAAATTGATAGTAAAAACAAAATTCTTACATCGCCGCAAAATCCTTACACGCAATCTTTGGTTGAGTTGTTTAAATAAGTAATGCGTGAATTTCGCTGACTGCGATCAGTAAGGCGATTGAGATAACGAAATAAGCGAAAGTTTTTTTGAGTTGATTGTTCTCGAATTTAGTGCCAAGAAAAATGCCAGCGATCATTGCGAAAACTGTGATACAGCATAATATCATCAGAAAATGATAATCGATTTGCTGTGAGGTAAAGAGATCATTTTTAAATCCGATTAGTGAATTGATCGCAATAATGGTTAGTGAAGTTCCAATAGCTTTTTTGGTGTCTAATTTGAATAAGCTGATAAGAGTTGGAACTATCAAAAAACCGCCACCAGCACCGATTGATCCCGTAACAAAACCGATTAAAGAGCTGCCAAAAATTAACTTAGCAGGATGAATTTCAGCGATTTGATTTTCTAGATTTGCTGACTTTGTCTTGAGCATCGAAAGTGCAGCTAAAAACATCAAAATGGTGAAACTCAGCATTAAAAAAGATTCTTTGGGTAAAGTGGCGATAGTTTCCGGCAAGTTAGGAATGAAGAAGTGGCGTGTTAAGAAAACCGCGATTGCTGATGGTATGGCAAAAATGATTGCTGCTTTGAGATTAACCAAAGATTTTCTGTAATAAGAAATTGAGCCAAATAAAGCGGTGATTCCGACAACCAACAAAGAATATGTGATGGCTTGCAGCGGTGGAATTTTAAAACAATAAACCATGATTGGCACTGTCAGAATTGATCCGCCAGCGCCAATCAAACCGAGAATAATTCCCATTAATGTGATCGAGATGTAACCCAAAATCATTATTTGGTTTTGCAAAAAGTTACACAGCTGGAGTTGCTGCCTTGATTCCACGGCATTTTAGCCAGCAATATTGCCAAGCCGCACCAGCCAGAAAGTCCGGCGAAGCAAAGTCCGGCGCCAAAGAAAGCGGGAACGATAAAAAATGCTGGCGTTGCTAAATATCCAAGAAGTGATCCGAGTAAAACGAATAAACCGATGGTTAATTGCACTTGTTGATTGAGTGGTAAAAAGAATTTGCCGGATTTTTCACTTTCTTGACCAGAATTATTCCAGGCCAAGATGCCACCTTCAAGATTGTAAATTTCTAAATCAGGATTTTCTGCTAAGAGTTTTTGGCAAGCACTTTGGCTGCGTTTACCGGAATGGCAGTGAATGACTAATTTTTTACCTTGGTGATTAGGCAACGCGTTCAAACTTACTTGATTGAGTGGAACTAAATGAGAGCCGTTGATTTTATTGGCTTGATTTTCAGATACTTCGCGTACGTCAACTAAAACTGCCTGATTATTTTTAAGCCACTGATTAAGAGTTTTTGGATCGATGTTTTGAATGGTCATAATTAAAGTTAAAAAGTTAATATATTAGAAAATGCTAATAAAATTAGGAGAATCTTATTTGCAATAAATTAAATATAATGTTGATAAAATTGCTTCGACTTCCATGTTTTCAATGCGATAAAAAACTTCTTGTCCAACTTTGCGTGTTTCTACTAAATTAAGGGCGCGCATCTTTGCTAAATGTTGTGATAAAGCAGATTGTGAAAGGCCAACTAGTGCTGAAAGTTCATTAACAGTTTTTTCATTTTTTACTAAATGACAAAGAATCATCAAACGATTGGAATTGGCTAGAATTTTTAACATTTCTTCAGCTTTTTTAGAATTTTTTTGCATATTTTCTAAAGTCTGATTCTTATCTTTTTGGTTTATTGTTTTTACCATAAGTTAGTTATTAATATTAGTAATTTCTAAAGTAATGCATATTATTTTTTATTTTGGCAATATTTAAAAAACAAATTCCTCAATATTTTATTTTTAATCATGAAAAAGCCTGAATTGTTGTTGCCTGCTGGAAATTTAGAACGCTTAAAAACCGCTATTCTTTACGGTGCTGATGCTGTTTATTGCGGAACTCCTGACATGTCACTGCGTGTGAAGTCGGCTTTTAGTTTGGAAGATTTGGTTGAAGGTATTGAATATGCGCACTCCAAAGGCAAAAAAGTTTATCTGACTTTGAACTTGTTTTCTCACAATAAAGACATCGAAAAATTGCCACAATTTATTGAAACTGTGCAAAAAGTTAAACCTGATGGTTTGATTGTTTCTGATCCGGGTGTTTTTCAATTTGTAAAAGAACGCGCGCCAGAGTTGGAGTTGCACATTTCAACGCAGGCCAATGTGTGCAGTTGGTTGACGGTTGATTTCTGGGAAAAACAAGGTGCCAGTTTGGTTGTGATGGCGCGTGAAGTGAGTTTCGAAGAATTGGCGGAAGTGCGCGCGAAATGTCCGAACATTAAAATTGAAACCTTCGTTCACGGTTCAATGTGTATGACTTATTCGGGACGTTGTTTGCTTTCAAATTTTATGGCTGAACGTGGCGCGAATCAAGGCAGTTGCGCGCATTCTTGTCGTTGGGGTTACAAGTTAAAAATCAAACTGAAAGACAACAGCGAACACGAAATTGAGATTAACGAGAATAACAAAGATTTGTTCGACTTTTTCTTGGAAGAAGAAATTCGCCCAGGTGCTTTGATGCCGTTTGAAGAAGATGTGAACGGTTCGTACATTTTGAATTCGAAAGATTTGTGTTTGTTGCCGAAGCTTGATGAATATATCAAACTTGGACTCGATTCTTTCAAAGTTGAAGGTCGTAACAAAACTGAATTTTATGCTGGTTCAGTTGCCCGTGTTTATCGTGCGGCAATTGACGATTACCTTAAAAATCCGGACGATTGGCGCGCTGAAGATTACATGGATGAGATCAATTCTGTGGCTAATCGCGGTTACACTTTGGCTTTCCACGAAGGTCGTTTGACTAACTTGGCGCATGATTATGAATCAACTGGTTCGACCAGTTTCTACGAATTTGCCGGAAAAGTTGTGGCTTGGGAAGGTGATGATTTATTGATTGAAGCTAAGAATCGCTTGGCTGCTGGCGATGTGCTTGAATTTTTATCGCCATCTCAGCGCGAACCAATTTTACTGAGAATTTACCAGTTTAACTATTCACGTGACGGCAAAAATTGGCAAAATGTTGATGTTGTAAATGCTGGAGTTAAGCCTTTGATTCGTATTCCGGCTGCTGATTTTCATTTATTTTCAACTGAAAAACTAAAAGAGCTTTTGCCTCCTTTGAGTTTGATTCGTAAAGAAAAAATGAATATTGAGGCAGAAAAGTTGAAAGTAGAATCGCGTCAACTTTCACATCAACTTGAAGCCGGCGAAATTCGCGAAGAAAAATACGAAAACAAACGCAAAAAATATTTCTCTGCTTTGGAAGTTGGCGATGAGCAGATTTCACCAAGAACACCACGAGTTGGAACCGACGGTTGTTGCGGTAAAGGTTGTAATGGTTGTTTAATTTTTTGGCATGATGATAAATATGCCAAAGCGCGTGAAATTTTGAAGACTAAGAAAATTGGCGAAATGCTTTAACTTTTGCGATGTTTTAAAATTTATAATCACTGACAGAAATGGAAAAGAATAAAAAACCTCAAGAAATCAATATTAGTGGTGTTGCTAGTAGTGACTCTATACCTACACCTACATCAATTGCTAGTCATGGTACCGAATCCAACAAAAACAAAATAACAATTATCGGATCTGGTCAAGTAGCAGCAACTATCGCTGCTCTTATTTCAAAGCTTAAAACTAATAGTGAAGGTTTGGTGACTGAAGTTGAAGGGAAGAGAGATGATATCGAGGTCTCAGTTTTGGGAAGGAAAGTAATGCAAGGAGAGGTTGCACAAGATAGCCCTAGTATAGCCGGAATGAAACAGGGATTTACACTAAAATATAAATCTAAGAGTTCGTCGGATGTTAAAGAGTTAGCCGTCACTCCGGACGATGTTTTTTTTGCAAGTGATTACAATGAGATTATAAATAGAAACGGTAAGCAAGATCACATTATTATCACCACTAAAGCTACGGATTATAATCAAGAATTGCTCTCAATTCTTTTGGGATTGAGAAAGGAAGTCAGTATTAAGGCTGATCAAAATACTACTTTTATGATTGCTCATAATGGTAATCCAGGTTGGTTTGTTCCAACTATATCGGATTTTCTTCCCGGTAAGAAAAAAACAAATCGAGATCTATTTGGAGAACTAGGAGAAATTGCAGATAGTTTTTTAGAAAATCTCGGACCAAGAAATATCGTCGGATGTGTTCTGAATTTAGCCTGTAACTTTGAAGTTAACGCCGATAACACACCAAATTATCAAGAATATAGACTTTCAACACCTTTGGATAAAGTTCACATTCCGATCTATAATATTGATGCAGAACAAGGAAGTGGAACGCGTAAAAATTTGAGAGCGCTTCAAGGTATTTTGGATTCTTCTGGTATCCAAGTTGGTATGTCGCAATTGAATTTGGGATATGAATTATTGTTAAAAATGCAGGTAAACTCTGCGATTAATGGTATTTGTGCTATTACAGGTAAAACTGTTGGAGAAGTTTTGGATGATAGAGGTTTGAAGAATGTAGTTTTAGCTTTGGCAACTGAAGTTAATAAATACGCTCAAAAAATTGGTTATGATAATTTACGTGATGCTACAAGATTGATGGCCAGATTAGAATCTAGTCGATCACATTATCCGAGTATGGAACGTGATTTCCAATTTGGCAAAACAATGGAAATTGACGCGATATATTCTAATCCCACAGTTATTGCCAATAGTTTAACTAATAACACTACAATGATGTTAATGGAGAATACAGCGACAATCCTCAGAGATATGCAATTGAGGAGAGATACAAAGTTGCAAAGTGGCGAACAACTCGCTAATGCTGTTACATACGCACGTGGAGAAGTTCAGAGTGATTTAGTGAATTTAGTTAGGAGCGCTAGATTAATGTATAGACCTCCTTCACCGGTTCATTCTTCAACTCCATCAGCAGCTGCATTAGAAAATCGTAATAGTCCTTCTTCAACTATTGAAAGTCCTACAGCAAATAATCTTTCTTCACAGTCTTTGCAGAATGGAGATGTAGGAAAAGGTAAGTAACAGATATTGGAAAAAAGTTTAGAAAAATAAAATTGTGGTTTCTAAACAGATTTACGTGGGTTGTCGTTAATTTAAAATATTTATGATTTGTGAAATTTTCTGATCGAACATTAAGCATAAACAGAATATCTATCACGAAATGTTTCGTGATTTTCTCTGTGCTTCTGTTGGTAATTAACAGTTCAGTATATTTCTATTTTCGTCAAAAAATTTATTCCCAAAAAACTTCAGTTAATTTAGAGGCTCAACTTCTTAGGGTAGAAAGAGTTTTAGAAGATGATATAAGCTACAGCGCCTACCTAATGAAATATTTGGGTGATCAAATCAAGTCTCACAATTATCATGATTTGAAGTTTATAAGTGATCTCTTGTCGTCATTTGGTCTGAAATCAATTTCCGAAAATAAGACTTTGTGGAACATGTTTTCATGGTCGAACAGCAATATGGAAGTTGTGGTTAATAGTACTTTTGGTATTATCAGTCCGATCAATATCAAAAGTCGTGAATATATTGGTGCTACTGTTTCCGATCCGGGAGTTATTCATTTAGGAAAACCAAGTTATGGTAAAGTAAGTGGTGAGTGGATTATTCCAACTGGTATGGGATTTGTTGATAAGACTGGTAAATATTTGGGAGCCGTCGTTTTTGGTTTTAAAATTGATGTGCTGAAAAAGAATCTCAAAAGTGCGATTATTGACGATCAAACATCGTTTGTAATTTATGATTACGATATGGATCAAATTGTCACTTCAGACAATTATGTTTCGAATGTGCAGTTCGAAAAATTGATAGAGAAGGCTCTGAAGTCTGGTAAGAATTCGGGTGAGTTAGGAGAGTTCTCAATTTTTTCAGCAAGTGATGATTACGGATATTTCAAGAAAATTGATAAATATCGCTACATAATCATAACCAAAAATGATCACCTATTCAGCAAGCAAGAAGTTTGGTCACACGTTTATCCATTTATGATTGAGGTGTTCTCAATTGTGATCATCATGATTTTCATGCTGTATTTGCTGAAATTATTGATCATTAGCCCAATTGTTAAATTGTCTCACGCTTCAAGATTAGTTGCACAAGATCGTGATGACGAAGTGGTGATGGTGAAATCAAAAATTTCAGAGATAAATGATCTAATAGATCAAATATCTTTGATCGAAAAATATAAAATAAACTTACTGCAGGCAAAAAAATCGCAAGAAAGATTCTTCGCCAATATGAGCCACGAATTGCGAACTCCACTGAACGGTATTTTGAATTTTTCAACAATGATGAAAGACGAAATGTTCGGCCCGATTTCAGAAGATTATAAAGAAATGGCTACAGACATCAACTCTTCTGGCGCGCACTTGTTGAACTTAGTCAATGATATTTTGGATTTCTCGAAAATGGATATTGGCAAGATGAAATTGCATGAAGAGACTTTCTCTATTAATGAAGAAGTTAAAGATGCATTCAGAATCGTATTTTCAGATTTTGATCATCATGATGAAAAGTCAGCAGTGAAAGTATTTTTTGATTTTAAGATTAAGAATGATCTTAAAATCTATGGTGACCGCCGCATGTTCAAGCAAATGTTGCTCAACCTTCTTTCAAATTCTTCCAAATTCGTTGAAAAAGGATCAATCACGTTGAAAGTATTTTTTGATGAAGCGCAAGATTTAGTAATTGAAATAATCGACACCGGTATTGGCATCAAAGAAGAAGATTTGAAAAAACTTGTTGTAGAATTTGGTCAGGTCGGAGATGGTTATTATCGCGGTAAAAAACAAGGTAGCGGTTTAGGTTTATTTTTGGTTAAAAAAATGGTTGAACTACATCAAGGTAAATTTGGAATCACTAGTGTTTATAACCAAGGAACTACAGTCAGATTGATCTTTCCTAAGTATAGGATAATCACCAATTAAAATATTCAGATGACACAGGATTTTAGCGTTAAAAAAATCATGATTGTTGAAGACAACTTGGTTAATCAAAAAGTAATGCAAAAATTGGTTAAACTTTTTGGTCATGAACCAACTTTAATTGAAGATGGTTTTAAAGTTATCGAAACTGTCAAAAGTTTAAGACCAGATCTAATTTTGATGGATATTCAATTAGTAGGAATTTCAGGAATAGAATTAACACAAATTATCAAAGCTGATGCCGAATTTAAATCGACACCAGTTATTGCTGTTACTGCTTCTGCAACAATAGAAGATCGTGAAAAAATAGTTCGTGAATCTGAGTGCGATGACTATCTTGCCAAACCTTTTTTACCAAAAGAATTAGGCGATAAAATTGCCAAATATTTCCCCGTTAAAGAAGTGTTTTAGAGAAAAAATACTGACATCTTTTTAAAGAAATTTCTTAAAAATTATTTAATGAAAAAACCTTTAGTAATCGCGATTGACGGCCCTTCTGCTTCAGGCAAAGGCACGTTGGCTAAAAAATTAGCAGCGCATTTTAATTTACCTTATCTCAACACTGGCGCGCTTTATCGTTTAGTTGCGCTGCGTGTGATTAATCAAAAAATTGATCCACAAAATTTCGAAGAATTTATTCCGCAATTGGTCGCCAATATCACAGAAGCTGATTTGGAAAATGAAATTCTCTTCGGTGAAGATGTTGGTTCAGTTGCTTCAGTTATTGCTAAAAATTCAAAATTACGTGCGGCACTTTTTGATTTTCAGCGTGATTTTGTCAAATCTGAAAAAGGTGCTGTGCTTGATGGACGTGATACCACGACTGTTATTGCACCGGATGCTGATTTTAAATTTTTCGTCACTGCCGATGTTGAGATTCGCGCGCGTCGCCGCTTCAACCAGTTGCAAACTAATTACGAAGAAATTCTCGCGCAGCTTAAAAAACGTGACGAAAATGATTTGAACCGTAAAGATGCGCCGCTTACAATCGCTAAAGACGCGGTCATCATTGATAATGGTAATTTATCGATCGAAGAAGGTTTTCAAAAAATTCTCAAAATTATTACTCGCTAAAGTTATTTCCTAAAATGCAAAATTTACAAAAAATTAAACGTTGTTTGATCTCAGTTTCTGATAAAACTGGTATTGTTGAACTATCTAAATCGTTGGCTGCGCAAGGTGTAGAAATTATTTCAACTGGCGGCACTTCTAAACTTTTAACGCAAAACGGTATTGCCAATAAAGACATTTCTGATTTCACCGGCTTTCCAGAAATGATGGACGGACGCGTTAAAACTTTACATCCGAAAGTTCACGGCGCGCTTTTGGCGGTGCGTGACAATCCGGAGCACGCGGCGGCGGCACAACAACACGGCATTGAGTCAATCGACTTGTTGGTGATTAATCTTTACCCATTTGTTGAAACTGTGGCAAAAACTTCTGACGAAGAAGAAATTATCGAAAATATTGACATTGGCGGCCCGGCGATGGTGCGTTCAGCGTCAAAAAACTTTGGCTACACCACTGTAATTACTGATGCGGCGCAATATGCTGAGTTGTTAGCTGAGATGCAAAATAACTTGGGTGCAACTTCATTTGAGTTCAGAAAAAAAATGGCGGCTGCGGCCTTTAAAAATATCGCTGAATATGACATCGCAATTTCTAACTGGTTCAACAAAACCGATTTCGTAATTGCCGGAAATCTGAAGCAAGAATTGCGCTACGGCGAAAATTCGCACCAAAAAGCGGCGCTTTACGCCACTTCAAATTCTGGAATTGTGGGAGCCCGTCAATTGCAAGGCAAAGAATTGAGCTATAACAATTTAAACGATTCCGACGCTGCTTACAATTTGGTTTTGGAATTTGAACGCCCAGCTTGCGCCATCATTAAACACGCTAATCCATGCGGAACGGCAATTGGTTCTAATTTGCTTGAAGCTTACAAGCGCGCGCTGGCTTCTGATCCAAAATCAGCTTTTGGCGGCATTGTGGCGTTGAACGGAAAAATCGATGCAGCTTTAGCCACTGAACTTTCGAAAATGTTTTTTGAAGTAATTATTGCTCGTGAAATTGACGCTGATGCCAATGAAATTTTAGCGGCAAAAAAGAATCTTCGGGTGTTGTTAGCCGATTTTAACAAAACCATTGAAACCCAAGTAAAATCAGTTTCTGGCGGATTCTTGGTACAAGATTTAGATCAAAAAAATATCAGCAAAAACGATTTGAAATTAGTCAGCACAACTGCGGCAAATGATGCGGAAATTGAGCAATTAATTTTCGCCATGTCGGTTTGTAAACACGTTAAATCAAACGCCATTGTTGTGGTTGCTGATTCACAAACTGTGGGCGTTGGCGCTGGTCAAATGAGTCGAGTTGATGCTTGCGAAATTGCCTGCAAAAAAGCATCGCAATTTTTCGACGGCGAAAAAAATATTGATAAAGCAAAAGGCGGAATTTTGGCGTCAGACGCTTTCTTCCCATTCGCTGACAACATTGAAATTGCTGCGAGTTATGGCATAAAAGCAATTATCGCCCCAGGTGGATCAATGCGTGACGAAGAAGTTATTGCCAAAGCTAATGAAAAAGGCATCGCTCTTTACTTCATCACAACTCGTCATTTTAAGCATTAAGGAGAATAAATGGAAGTTCGAGTCAGTCCGCAAGTAGATGAGCTTTTACAACTCTCGCAAGATTTGGAAGAGTACGAAGCAAAAGTACGAAACAATAAAGTTGCGGTATTTGATATTGCAACCAGCGGCAGAACTTCCATTGAAGAAGCGATGAAAAATAAAGTCGCTGAAATAATGCAGGCAGGTGTTAATGAAAATGACGTAAAAGCTTTGCGTGATATTGTTTCAAAGTTGCCAGATGGAAATCAAAAACAAGCGATGCAAGTTCAGTTAAAGATTCTGGAAAATAAGCTTGAAGAAGATTCTAAAAAAAAAGCTGAAGAGGGTAAGGAAGAAAACAGTATTTCGTTTGATTCGAACAAAGCTAATGACCAAAAAAATAGTCAGGATGCCCAAGAGTTTTATCAAGAAATTAGTAAGTACTCGGAAATAATTAAAAACGCTTCTGTTGGAGCTTTTAACGAATTCGGTGAAGCGGTTGATTATTCTAAAGCAAATATCATACAAGTTTCTAAAGACGCTGCTAGTTCAGTGATTGCAGCTACTAAATCGTTAACTCAAATTTGGCAAAATCTTGGTATTGAAGTCAAAACTCAAGAATATCATAAAGAAGATAACTCTTCAGCTATTGCTTTATCGTACAGAATGCCAAGTGGTTTTGAGCATATTGATCCTACTAAAATTGAGCAGCAAGAATTAGAAAAGATGTTGCGCAGTCGCGAAAATGCTGGTCATGAAATAGTGAAAAATGAACAAGCACAAACTCAAGTTAAGATTTTTGGTTCAGGATCAAAAGAACAGTTACAAGATATTCTTATTGAATTTTGTTCTGACTTGAATGTTACAAAAGATTTTGGTCGTAATATTAGTAAGTCAGATTTTGGTGAAATTTCTGATGCTTTACAAGAAAGCACGAGAGCTCGAGAGTTGGCTAAAGCTTTTGTAAGTAATCTTAGCAAGTCAGATTTTGCAGAAATAGTCTCAACTTTTAGTAGTGTTAAAGAGCCTGTGGAAAGTGGTTTAAGTGATATTAGCCTAGGAAATATTCAACAAAATAAATCGAATTCTAATCAGATATAATGCGCAAATTTTTGTTAATTTTTGTTGTGATGATTTCGTTAGTAAAACCAGCTTGGTCACAATCAGAACGCGATGGATTTTACATTGGCGTTGATCCAACCAAAATGAACAACAAAATTGGTAATGCTAACAAAGCGGTTTCTGTAGATTCGAAAGTTGCAGAAGATCGTTATTACGGATATAAATTTAGCGAAGCTGGATTTTTTGTAGCACCGGAAGTCGCTCTGAAAAGCCACCTTTCTCAAGCTGTTGATGATGTCAGCAAAACAAATAATTCAGTGCCAAACTCAACAATACCAAATGTTAGTTACAACGTGCGTGCTAATATTGGTTACGAGTTCGACAAGTCATTTTCTGGTTTTTTGACTTACGACGTTGGTAATTTTTCTTATATTTCTGGTTCGCAAAGGCCAATACCAATCGCAGGTAGAAATATTTCTAACAATGTAATTGGTTTTGGTTCGCAAGTTAATTTTTCCAACAGTTTTGGAGTGAAGTTCTCCTATTCACAACAGCAATTCGACAATAGTTCTGGCACAGGCCGGATTAAGTCGGAAGTGATTAAAGTTGGTACGGTTTACTCTTTTTAGTTGGTGAAATTCTTACTATTTCCGTTTTTGCAATTCCAAGCCTTATCCAACGATCTCTTTCAAAACTTTTTGATGTAATTCTTTATTCGCACAGGCGATAAATTGAACGTCAGATTTCAATTCCAAATCGTTGCCTTGCCAATCGCTTACAACGCCGCCGGCATTTTCAATAATTGGAATTAGTGCGGCGTAGTCGTAAATTTTCAAACCAGTGTCAATCACAATATCAACAAAACCAGAAGCGAGTGAGGCGTAAGAATAACAATCTCCGCCGTAAATTACGCCGCCAATTTTTTGATATTTGGTTAAAGACGACAAATCTTGCAGAACTTTTTCCTCGCCATTTTGGAAATAAAAAGAAGAGGCCGAACACATCACGGCGTCGGAAATTTCTTGGCAATTGCGTGTCGTAATTTTTGTAGTTCCCGCCGAGCTGATAAAAAAGCTGCCTTGATTGTTAATGCCGATCCAACGTTCTTTGGCAATTGGTTGATTCATTATTCCCAAAATTGGTTTTTTGTTGTGAATCAATGCAATTAAAGTACCAAAAATTGCACGGCCAATGATGAAAGATGAAGTGCCGTCAATTGGGTCTAATACCCAAACATATTCAGCGTCGATATTTTTATTGCCGAATTCTTCGCCGATAATTCCGTGATTAGGAAATTTTTGTTCGATTGCTTGGCGCATAACTTTTTCAATTTCACGATCAGCTTTAGTAACAGGTGAATCATCTTCTTTAGCCACTTCGCCGTTATTTACGCGAAAATATTTTTGGGCGATTGGTTCAGAAATATCAGCAAGATGGTGCGCAAAAGCGATTAAGTCGGCAGGGATCATAAATGAGAATTGATTGATTATTCAAAAGCGTACGATTTCTAAAAAATTCTCTTTTTTAATTCATCATAAAAAAAAGATTTTGATCTTGAAACTACGACATAATCTCTAACTAGTCATTGTCGCTTTTGCGCAACAAATTCTTATTTTTAACTTCTAATCAATATTTTATGAAAGAACGCATCGCAGTTATAGCAGGCTTTAGATCACCAATGGGAAAGGCCGGAGGCACTTTGAAAAATGTTACTGCTCACGACCTTGGTGCGCGAATTATGAAAGAAGTTTTAATTAGATCAAAAATTGACGCGGCAAAAATTGACGAAGTAATTGTTGGCAACTGCGGACAGCCAGCAGATGCTGCCAATATTGCGCGTGTGATTGCTTTGAAAGCAGGAATTCCACAATCAGTTCCGGCATTTACAGTTCACAGAAATTGCGCGTCAGGAATGGAAGCAATGACCAACGGCGCAACAAAAATTCTGCATGGAGACGCTGAAATTATTGTGGCTGGCGGTGTGGAATCGATGAGTAATTTTCCGTTGTTGTTCAACAAAAAAATGACCGAACTTTTTGCTAATTTAGCAAAATCGAAAACTTTAGGACAAAAGCTGCAAACAATTTTGTCGTTCCGTCCTGCTTTCTTGAGCCCTGTGGTTGGGGTGGTTCAAGGTTTGACTGATCCTATTTCTGGTTTGATTATGGGTTGCACAGCAGAAAATGTCGCCCGTGATTTTGCTATTACTCGTGATGAGCAAGACGAATATGCTTTAGCTTCACATCAAAAAGCTGAAGCGGCAATTAACGCCGGAATTTTCAAAGAAGAAATTATTCCAGTTTTCAACAATAACGAAAAAAATTCTTTGATGATTGAAGAAGATGAAGGCGTGCGTAAAGGTCAAACCATTGAAGCTTTGGCGAAATTAAAACCATATTTTGAGAAAGTTACTGGAACAGTTACAGTCGGCAACGCCTCACAAATTACTGACGGAGCTGCTTTTGCCGTGTTGATGCGTGAATCAAAAGCGAAAGAATTAGGTTTAGAGGTGTTGGGTTACATTCGTGATTTTGCCTACGCTGGTCTTGATCCAAGCCGCATGGGTTTAGGTCCGGTTTTTGCTTCGAAAAAAGTTTTCGACAAAACTGGTCTAACTTTGAAAGACATGGAATTAGTTGAAATTAACGAAGCTTTTGCAGCACAAGTTATTGGTTGTCAGCGTGCTTTTGCTTCCGAAGAATTTTGCCAAGAACATTTTGGTTCGGCCCCAATCGGTGAATTGAAAGATGAAATTTTAAACGTTAATGGCGGCGGAATTGCGCTTGGTCATCCAGTTGGAATGTCAGGTGCCAGAATTATTATTCATCTGTTGCGTGAGTTGAAACGCCGTGGAAAAAATCGTGGTCTTGCAACTTTGTGCGTTGGCGGCGGACAAGGCGGTGCTGTCGTTGTTGAAGTGAATTAGATTGTTAAATGAGTAACAATCTAACCGATACGGATATCGTCGATATCGATACTAGATCATCAGGTGTAGAATCTATCGTCACTAGCGATCTAGTTTTGTTAGACAATAACGGAGATTACTACTATGAAAGCGCAATGAATTTATTAGAGTCTTCAGATTATCTCGGCTCTTTATTCATGATGGCTAAGGCTTTTCTTCATAATAACTCAAATTCAAAAGAAGGAATTTTCCAAATTGAAAATCTATTGCAGCAGAATCAACAAGAAGACTTCTACTTTGAAGGAGATTTCGTTGAGAGTTTAGTCGACCTATTTGTGACTTTTTATAATGACTCTGACTTGAGAGAAATTATAGAAAATAAAGAGTCAGGAATTGTGAAAATGATTGATAGATTTTTATTAATTCTACCAAAGATATGCTTTTTTGATATAGTTGAAAAAATTTCATATGACATAAAGCGTTGTTCTGATCTGGCTAATATCAGCAATTTTTACAAAATGATTTTGGAAGATGTTATAGATTATGAAGGTTTATCTTCAGTTGAAATAGAAGCGCTAGAAGACGAAAACTTTTTATGTGAAATGCCTATTTTCCAGTTTCAAGAAATAGGTTTAGATGGAAAGGTATTAGCTGATGTTCGTTTTGATGGGGACACAAGATTTTCATTTTTCAGAAAAGTTCCTTTTAAATTTAACCCAGAGCAAAGAGAAATTATGGAATCTTTACTTAAAATTGGTAAGGATTTTGAAGAAAAAAGTGACGAAGCAAAGCTTGTTTTTAAAGTAGATTTGCAAAAAATTACTGAGCTTTCTTTGGAAAGAATAATGCCAAATTCAAATCTGCAAACTATTGGCAGTTACCAATCTTTGCAGCCTACACAATTAACAACTCAAATTTTGTAAAAACTTATGAATATCGAAAAAATTGCAATCGGCAAAGATGCGCCGAATTATGTTAATGTAATCATCGAAGTTCCGATGAATGCTGATCCAGTAAAATACGAAATGGATAAAGATTCTGGTGCAATTTTCGTTGATCGTTTCGTTGCTACTCCAATGTTTTATCCGTGCAATTACGGTTTCGTACCAAACACTTTGTCAGATGATGGCGATCCTTGCGACGTTTTGGTGGTTTCTGATTATCCAGTTGTTCCAGGTGCAGTAATTTCGGCTAAACCAGTTGGCGTTTTGATCATGGAAGACGAAAAAGGAATGGATGAAAAAATCATCGCTGTTCCCGGTAAAAAATTGAACTCGCAATACGAAAATGTTGAGTCGTACGAGCAATTGCCAGAAACTTTGGTAAATAAAATCCGTCACTTTTTTGAAAATTACAAAGGTTTGGAAAAAGGCAAATGGGTGAAAGTAAAAGGTTTTGAAGGCGCAGAAAAAGCAAAAGCTTTGATTGTTGAAGGAATCGAACGCGCTAAAAAATAAAATCAGATTTGTTAAATTGAAAAGGCTGTTTATCTGCTGACAAGAAGCGGATAAACAGCCTTTTTTTTGACAAGATTAACAGTTTTTTTACTCAATATTGCCGCTAATTCGCAAAAATTAGGGCAGGGAATTTGAATAAAGATTTTAAATTTCGTGATGACCGCGTGAAGTGGTGTTAGACATTTTCTGATAAAAGTTGCTATTGGTTGTAGCAGAAGGTTTATCAAAAGCGTATGATTGGTTAATCATATCTAATTTTTCGTAAAAATTTCTAATAGATTCAGCTACAGATTGTTTTGTTACGACCGGAATATTTTCTACCGCATTTTCTGTAGCAGCAGCGGTTTCAGATCCGACCTGAAGATTCCTACTATCAGCGCAATAAATGAAAGATGAGCCATGATGAATTTGAGGAATTTTGGTAGGAATTAAACATTTCTTGGTTTTCTTGGCAACTTCCTTGGTGGCTGTAAAACTTGCAACGTCATCGGTGTAAATATTAGAAAGGCCCGGCGTAATTATTTGAATTAGTTTTTTGTTTTTCGGAGAGTTTTCCGGAGACTCATAAAATTGTTGTGGAGTTGTTTTATTTTCCAGAAACTTTTCGTAGTCAGCCTTTCCCAAGTAGCAGTAAGTTATGTTATTAAAGATATAACCATTATGAAAAACACTGCTAACTTTTAATTGGTTTTCAGCTGAATGTTTTTGTGTTAACTTAATTAGGTCATTTGCGATTTCAGCTGTATTACAGCTTACAATATCAATCATCACATCTTCTATTCCCGCTTCTTTAATATGTTTAAAAGGAATGGTAGAATAGATTTCAGCAACTGATGTAAGAGGTTTCTGAGACAAATTGTAAGATTCGCTAACTATAAATAAGGCTAAGGAAGAAACGTGTTTGCCAGATTTTCTTTCTTCCTCAATATGTGATAAAATTCTTTCTGCCGTGTCGTTACTAGATTCTATAGTAAGATTAGCTTTGTTAATTTTGAGAGTGCTCAGGCCAATTGATTGTGTTTCTGACTTAAAAATTCTTTCAAGTTCGTGAATGGTGTCGAACACTTCTAAATCATCAATTGATGCTTGTTCGAGAGTTTCTCCAGAAACTGTACTATTTTTCTCATCTCTGGTTTCGCAATTAACGATACCAATTATGAATCCTGCATCGCGAGGTAGTTCTCTTGCTTCCCATCCTCTTTTTTTGATGAAAGGTTCACCAGTGGTTTTTCCTGGTAGTGTCAGATCATAATCTCCTTTCAATTTAGAGTGATCAATAGTGACTGCTTGAATAGGTATATTCCAAGATGGGGAATATTGGCTGAGTTGTTCCTGATTTGCAGAAGTGACAAACTCATTAGTAGCATCAAAAAGCTTTTTGATAGATCTCACTAAATATTCTTCAAACTTTTCGATGTTTTTGTATTTGTGAGAATTTCTGTATGTGGGTAGTTCTAACAGTTTTTCTAGTATTTTTATTGCCGATTCTTCGACTCTTAATTTCATCTCTTCATCAGCAGTATTTTCGAAAATTTCAAAAATTTGCGCGTGTGGTAATTTTTCTGGAGAGTCTAAAGCTAGATTTAAATCAAGTGCTGTTGTTCGATGCTTTATATTATCAAAAAGTTCTTTGATCGATTTGCGGTCAGGAGCTTTTTGTTTCTCAGAAAGTCTACTTTTCATATGATTGTAACAATTCTATTACACTTCTTCGATGTTTTTCCCGGTGATTTGTTTTTGTAGAACGGCATTTACTTTTTGCAAAATTAAATTTTCTGCAGCTTTGCCGAGCTGTTCTTGTGCTTCTAAAATTGCATCACGCGAAGTTTTTTCGGCGATTAACTTTTCTAAATAAGAAATTTTCTCGGCGATTAATTTTTTTTCTTCAGCAGAAATTTCTTGGTCAATCACTGCCAAATCTTTTTTCAAAATATCGATGTCGTGCTGGCTTTCGGTAATTGCTTGAATCATCAAACGATTTTCCATGTCGGCTTTGGAATTTTGCAGTGAGTCGAGCAACATTTTTTTCACTTCAACTTCGTCAATTCCGTAAGAAGGTTTAACGGCGATTTCTTGAGTTTCGCCGGTGTATTTTTCAGTGGCGCTGACGGTTAAAAGTCCGTCGGCATCAATTTTAAAACTAACGGCAACACGCGCCAATCCAGCTTTCATTGCCGGAATTCT
The DNA here is from genome assembly GCA_021151765.1 of Alphaproteobacteria bacterium. Classification (GTDB taxonomy): domain Bacteria; phylum Pseudomonadota; class Alphaproteobacteria; order Rickettsiales; family UBA1997; genus UBA2645. The sequence goes on along the minus strand of JAGKWR010000002.1, from coordinate 145,392 downwards.
TTTAATTTCAAATTCGGCCAAAGAACGACAATCAGCAGCAAGCTCGCGCTCACCTTGCACGATGTGCAACTTCATGCCAGTTTGGTTGTCGGCGTAAGTTGTGAACTCTTTTGTAACTGACATCGGAATTGTGGAATTACGCGTAATCACTTTGTCGACAATGCCGCCCATCATTTCGATTCCAAGTGAAAGTGGCACAACGTCGAGCAACAAATTTTCTGAGCGACCGCTTAAGTTGTAAGCCTGCCAAGCCGCGCCAGCAGCGACAATGCGATCAGGATCAAGTTTGTCGAGAATTTTTTGTGTACCAAAAATTGCGGCGAGTTTTTGTTTGATCAGCGGAATACGAGTTGAACCGCCAACCAAGATCACTCCTTTGATGTCTTCAGCTTCGAGCTCTAAATCTTCAATCAAATTGGTTGTTAGAGAGATAGTTTTGTTGATTTTTTCTGCGATTAAATTTTCGAAATCAGCGCGTGAAAAATTTCCGTCAGCATCTCGTTGCGATAATTTTTCTTTAACTTTTCTAGCCTCAGCGCGGCTGATTTTTAAGTGTTTAGCAATTGCTTCGTCAAAATCATCGCCGCCCAAAGCGTTGTCGCCAGCAACTCCTAAAACTTTGAAAACTCCTTTGTGCATTTTTAAAATTGAGACGTCAAAAGTTCCGCCGCCTAAATCAAAAACGCAGTAAGTTCCTTCAGAAGCGTTGTCAAGTCCGTAGGCTAGAGCTGCCGCGGTTGGTTCGTTTACCAGTCGTAAAACTTCTAATCCTGCTAAATTTGCGGCAAGTTTAGTAGCATTTTTCGCCGCTTCGTCGAAGTAAGCGGGAACTGTGATTACCGCCTTTTTGATTTCAGTTTTTAGCGTGTCTTCCGCCAAGCTTTTTAGGTAATGCAAAATGTAAGACGAAATTTGCGCTGGCGTAACTTTGTCGGCGCCTAAAATTAATTGTAGTGCTTCTTTTTCGTTTTCTGGTTGGTGCAATTTAAAAGGTAAATCGAGATGTTGAACATCTTGAAAACCTTTACCCATCAAGCGTTTGATCGAGTGAATTTCAATTTGGTCGTAAGTGACTACTGACGGAATAATTTCGCGGCCTTTTTCGTCAGAAAAAAAACGCACTTTTTCATTTTCAATAATCGCAATTAGTGAGTTAGTCGTGCCCAAATCAATGCCAACAACAATCTCGTGCGATTGCTCCTGCGTGGTTTCAGCGACTGGTTCAGAAATATTTATTAAAGGCATTTTTTTGAATTATTTTTTCCGCTTCAAATCTTGCAAAGTTTTGTCGAAATATTTGGCTTTGATCAGAATTTGTGCAGCTGTTTTGAAATCTTTACTTTCTAATTTTTCTGCGCTTTCGCTGAGCAAGGATTTTACTTTTGCACTCAAATCTTTTTTTACGCTTTCTACTTCGGCAGCGCTGCTCTCAAAAATTTTTTCGCGAAGTTCTAAAACTTCCATTAAAGTTGCAGAATCAACTTTTGGCGCAGCGGAATCATTTTCTAAATCAATGCCGTTTAATTGCAAAATGTAGGAAGCGCGACGTAAATTATTTTTTAAAATATTGTAAGCTTCGTTGACAGTGATCGATTTTTCAATGTCGGCGGTGCTTGAATTGTCTGGGTGGAAGGCTTTTTGGAAATCAAGATATTTCGCTTCAAGCTCATCTAAATTAATCGCGAAAGAAACGGGTAGGGCGAAAATTTCAAAATGGTTTTTCATCGCTAAGCTTTAAAAGATTCTCCACAGCCGCAGCGGCCTTTTTCGTTGGGATTAATGAAATCAAAACCGGAATTCAGGTCATCAGTTTTGAAAATCATTTGGCTGCCAATCAAAAACATCGAAGCTTTGGGATCGATGAAAATAGAAACGCCATCACGAATAATTACGTCGTCAAATTTAGTAATATTTTTGTCTTTGACGGCGTATTCAATAGTGTAGCTCATGCCAGAACAGCCGCGAGTGCGCACGCCAACGCGAATGCCTTCGCAAGCTTCTGATCTTGATTGCAGTAATTCCTTAATTTGCGCAAACGCTTCGTCAGTTACGGTTACGTAATCAACAATTGGATTGCCTGTTTCGGAAAATTTAAAAGCCATTTTAGTTTGATGCTTTGTGCTTTTTGTAATCTTCAATTGCAGCCTTGATAGCTTCTTCGGCCAAAACTGAACAGTGAATTTTTACTGGTGGCAAAGAAAGTTCGTCAGCAATTTCTTTGTTGGTAATTTTAGCTGCTGTTTCGATGTTTTTACCTTTGATCCATTCAGTTGCCAACGAGCTTGAGGCGATTGCTGAACCGCAACCGAAAGTTTTAAATTTTGCGTCTTCAATAACGCCGTCGTCGGAAACTTTAATTTGTAGTTTCATCACGTCGCCACAAGCCGGAGCGCCGACAAGTCCGGTTCCGATGTTTTTTTCTTCTTTGTCGAAAGACCCAACATTTTGTGGATTTTCGTAATGGTTTAAAAGTTTTTGTGAGTAGGCCATAAATCTCCTTAATTAATGTGCTTTCCAGTTAATTGATTTCAAATCGATCCCTTCCTGCCAATGATTCCAAATTCAAATTTCATTTAAATTTGGGTTTCATTGAATTGCTACGTGTGAAATAAATTCACACATTCGCAATAAGATCAATTTAGTGTGCTTTCCAGTTAATTGATTTCAAATCGATCCCTTCCTGCATCATTTCCCAAAGTGGGCTGAGGTCACGCAGTTTTTGGATTTTGCTTTGAAGTAAATTAATTGCGTAATCGACTTCTTCTTCAGTTGTGAAACGACCAATGCCGAAACGAATTGAAGTGTGGGCAAGTTCGTCTTCAACGCCGAGAGAATGTAAAACGTAAGATGGTTCAAGTGACGAAGAAGTGCAGGCTGAGCCGCTGGAAACTGCCAAATCTTTGATTGCCATAATCATTGATTCACCTTCAATTCCGGCGAAAGAAAAATTCAAATTACCGGAATAACGATGTTCACGATCGCCATTCAAATAAACGAATTTGTTTTGCATCACGGCGTTGTACATTTTGTCGCTCAATTTTTTGATGTGAGCGTGATCTTTTTCCATCTCGTTTTTCGCGATTTCGGCAGCTTTACCAAGGCCAACAACTAAAGGTGTGGCCAAAGTGCCTGAGCGAATTCCGCGTTCTTGTCCACCGCCAGAAATTATTGATTTGATTCTGACGCGTGGTTTACGACGAACATAAATTGCGCCAACGCCTTTTGGTCCGTAAATTTTATGGCCAGAAATACTCATCAAATCGATGTTCATTTCATCAACGTTGAGTGGAATTTTACCGAAAGCTTGAGCAGCGTCAGTGTGGAAAAATACGCCTTTTTTGCGGCACAAAGCACCAATTTCAGCAAGCGGCTGAATAACGCCGATTTCGTTGTTAACTGCCATTACGGAGACTAGACAAGTTTTATCAGTCATCGCCGCTTCTATTTGTGCAAGGTCAATTAAACCATTTTGTTGCACTGGTAAGAATGTAACTTCAAAACCTTCTTGTTCCAAATCACGCGCGGAGTTGATAACGCATTTATGTTCAGTTGAAATCGTAATGATGTGATTTTTGCCACTTTGTCCGTAAAAATTTGCCACACCTTTAATCGCGATGTTGTTTGATTCAGTCGCGCCAGAAGTGAAGAAAATTTCTTTCGGATCAGCGTGGATTAAATCTGCAACTTGTTTACGAGCGATTTCGATTAATTCTTCAGCTTTCCAACCAAAGGCGTGCGTGCGTGAATGTGGATTTCCGAAATCGTTTTTCATGCACTCAACCATCGCATCAATAACGCGTGGATCCATTGGAGTCGTAGATTGATAATCGAGATAAATTGGGAGTTTCATTGTCATTTTATTTTTTGATTCTTTCATAAAATTCTTTCCACACAGCAATGAAGCGATCTACTTCAGCTTTGGTAGTTTCAGAGCTAAGGCTAACGCGGATAGCGCTGGTTGAAAATTCTGGTGAAATTCCCATTGCTTTCAAAACTTTTGACTCTGCTAAAGTGCCAGAAGAGCAAGCTGGGCCTGCGCTGACACAAATATTGTTGAGATCAAAATTAATAAGTTGTGTTTGTGAATCAGTACCGCGCAATCCGATGTAGCTGGTGTTTGGCAGTCTAGCAATTTCGTTGCAGAAAATGCGCACGTCGGCGCCGCCGATTTTACAGATTTCATCTTCTAAATAATCGCGTAATTTTTTGACTTCTTCTTGCTGTTTGATTTTTGCAGAAACTAATTTGCAAGCAGCGCCGAAACCGGCAATTCCGGCGATATTTGTGGTGCCGGCACGTTTAGATTTTTCTTGTTTACCGCCAGTAATTAGCGGAGTGAATTCCAAAGCTTTGCGTGATAAAAGCGCGCCAACTCCTTGCGGGCCGTTTAATTTGTGAGCAGAAATTGAAGCGAAATCGGCGTTAATTTTTTCTAAATCCACTTCAATTTTACCAATCGCTTGCACGATGTCGCAATGATACAAACCACCTTTTTGATGAGTGATTTTGGCAATTTCTTCCACTGGTTGAATTGATCCAGTCTCATTATTGGCAAGCATGATTGAGACTAAGAAATTCGCGTTTTCTAACTTTTCGATTTCTGCTTTAAGGTGATCCAAATCGATCAAACCATTTTGTAAAACATTAATTTCGACAAAGTTTTTGCCTTGTGGACGAGTTTTTAAAACGGAATCATGTTCAATTTTGCTGACTAAAATAGTTGCTACATCAAGGCCACGAAATAAGGTGTTTGTAGCTTCTGTTGAACTTCCGGTGAAAGTAACTTCGTAATTGTGGGCGTTTAAAATATTTTTTACTTCTGTGCGGGCTTCTTCAACTAATTTGCTGGCGATGCGTCCGAAATTGTGAGTGGAAGAGTTGTTTAAAGGCAACTCGTAAGCTTCTTGCATTTTTTGCAAAGCTGTGGGTGCAAGTTTTGTAGTAGCGTTGTAGTCGAGATAAATTACTTGCATATGTCAGCTAAAGAAATCGAGTTTAAATATTGATAGATCTGATTTTCTAGACCATTCCACAAGTGATGAGTTTTGCACTTGCTACTTTTAATGCTGCTGATGCAGCTTTTTTTTACATTGCCACAACGCGTCATTTTTATTGGTTCGCCCATGGCTTTAATAATTTCATCAACTGTGATTAACTGAGAATCTTTGCTTAAAACGTAACCACCACCTGGACCTTTGACAGAGTCAACAATTCCAGCCTTACGAAGGCGCGCAAAAATCTGTTCCAAGTAAGACAAAGAGATCTTCTGGCGCTCAGAAATTGTAACTAACGATATTGGTTGACCAGATTTACTATCTGCGATGTCAATTACTGCCATCACAGCGTATCTTGCCTTGGTTGTTAAAATCATTGATCCTTGTTAAAAATTGAGGGCCGACATTTTAAAAACCTAGTGAAATAGTCAACTATTAAAATGGTAAGTTTAGGAGTTAGTAATTAGGAGTTGGGAATTAAGGGTAAGATAGCAATTCTTGCTTGCATCTTAGGCTTTGTAAAAATATTTTGCCGGCCTCTTTTTTTGAGGGTTTTCTTCAAATTTTTTTACGAAAATTTTTAGTCTCAATTTAGGGTTTTAAGACCTAATTTAATGTCTTGAAACGGTAAGAGTTTGTTGACTCGGCGCCGGTATTTTATTAACCATCTTATTTTTAAAAATATGACAAACAAAGCAGCAACTGACGCTCATGCGATCAGTGATCAAGAGAAATTATTCGCGCAAGAAAACTTTGCCGAATTGTTCGAAGAATATGAAAAAGACAGCCAAAAATTGGTTGAAGGCACCGTTGTAAAAGGTGTTATTGTTGGAATTTCTGATAAAGGTGTCGCAGTTGATATCGGCGCGAAATCTGTCGGATTCATTGATATTGCAGAATTCAAAAGAGATGGAGAAATCAACGAAGGTGATGTTGTAGACGTCTTCTTGGAAAGATTAGAAAATAAAAAAGGTGAATTGATCATCAGCCGTGATAACGCGCGTCGTTACAATAACTGGCACTTCTTGAAAAACTGTTTGGAAGATAAAACGGTTATCGAAGGATATATTCTTGGTAAAGTAAAAGGTGGTTACGCCGTTGACGTTAATGGAATCACTTGTTTCTTGCCACGTAGCCAAGTTGACACAATGTTGTTGTCTGATGACACTTTCTTAATTGGTAAAACTGAAAAATTACAAGTTTTGAAAATCGACGAAATCCGTGGAAACGTTGTAGTTTCTCGTCGTGCGATTTTGGAAACTCAGCGTAACGTCGAAAAAGATAAAGTTCTTTCTAAAATCAAAGTTGGTGACGTTCTTGATGGTGTTATCAAAAACATCACTGATTACGGTGCGTTCATCGATTTCGGTTCATTTGATGGTTTGTTGCACTTAACTGACATTTCTTGGTGCCGTGTGCGTCACCCATCTGAAGTTTTGAAAGTTGGTCAAGAAGTTAAAGTTCAAGTTATTAAATATGATGAAGACAGCAAACGCGTGTCTTTGGGTATGAAACAATTACAACAAAATCCTTGGGAAACTATCGCTCAAAGATACCCAGTTGGCGCAGTTGTGAAAGGCCACGTTACTAATATCACTACTTACGGTGCTTTCGTTGAAATCGAAGAAGGTATCGAAGGTTTGGTTCACGTTTCAGAAATGAGCTGGTTGAAAAACAACTCAACTCCAAACAAATTCTTGTCACCAAAACAAGAAGTAGAAGTGATGATTTTGGACATCAATCCACAAAATCACCGTATCTCTTTGGGTATGAAACAATGCGAGAAAAACCCATGGCAAGCTTTCTCTGATGCTCACAAAGTTGGTGACATAGTTGAAGGTGTAGTGAAAAATTTCACTGAATTCGGTTTGTTCGTTGGTTTTGATTCTGGTGTTGATGGTCTAGTTCACGTTTCTGACATCGCTCCAGGTGAACCGGAAGAAGTTTTGAAAAAATTCAAAAAAGACGAAAAAATCAAAGTTGTTGTTCTTGGTAGCAACTACGAAAAAGAAAGAATCTCTCTTGGTATTAAACAAATCGACAGTGCTGCTTTCAGAGAAGATCTTGATAAAGTTGACAGCGGACAAGTAGTTTCTTGTGTTGTTATCAACATCAAAAAAGATTTCTTGGAAGTTGAACTTGATAGCGGTTTGAAAGCCGTAATCAAACGTCTTGATTTGTCTAAAAATAAACAAGATCAAAAAACTGAGAAATTTGAAGTTGGTGATCGTATCGAAGCCAAAGTTACTTTGTTCAACAAAGTTACTGGTAAGCTTTTGTTGTCGATTAAAGACATGGAATCTGATGAGCATGATATCCATATTTACTCAGGAAATGAAGCTAGCAGTGGAACTAACTTAGGTGATGTTTTCAAAGCTGCTAAAGAAGAAGCTGCAAAAGAAGAGTAATCTTTTAGGGATAAGGGATCAGTTTGAGTAAATGCACTCGACTGATCCCTTGTCCCTTAATTATTTTATCCCTTACATATGAACATTTCTGATAATATCGCTGCTCTAATTCATCTTAAAAATAAAGTTCATAAATGGAAAAATGTTTCCGTTTTGTTAGGAGTAGTTTGTACTCTTTTATTATTGAGAGTATTAGTTGGTGGAAGTGTGTCGGGAGATGTTTCGGATGTCGAAGATTATATAGCTGTCATCAAAATTGATGGTGTAATTATGGAAGATGATCATCGTAGCGAAGTATTAGCAAAAGTTGCTGAAGAAAAATCAATCAAAGGTGTGATCGTAAATATTGATAGTCCTGGTGGTGGTATTGTTGGCAGTGAAATTTTATTTGAAGATTTGAGAAATATTGTAGCGCACAAACCAATGGTGGTCACTATGGGTTCTGTTGCTGCTTCTGGCGGATATATGGCTGCTCTAGCTTCCGATCACATCATAGCGCGTAATGGTACCCTAACTGGTTCAATTGGTGTTTTAATGGAATCTCCGGATGTTACAGAACTCGCAAGCAAAGTTGGTGTTAAATTTAAAAATTATAAATCTTCACCATTAAAAGGTAGTCCTTCTCCTTTTGAAAAATCAAATCAAGAAGTTGACAAGGTGATAAATGATTCGATTCAAGATAGTTACAAATTTTTTGCTGAATTAGTCCGCGAAAGAAGAGGAGATAAACTTCCTAAAGATACGAAATATATTTTGGATGGTCGTGTTTTTACAGGTCGTCAAGCTCTTGAAGTTGGTTTGATTGACGAAATTGGAGGAAAGGATCAGGCAATTTCTTATTTGGAAAAAGATCACAAATTAGATGTCAAAAATCTGCCTCTTAAAACAGTAGATGTAGAAGAAAAAGAAGTGAAATTTTTGGATAAATTTTTCAGTATTTTACCATTTTTTAATGGTGCGAATGCAGTAAATGCATCACAACAAATTATGGCAGTTATTCCACGTTAATTGCGATTACAGAACGAACTTTAATATTCCGATTAGTTCTATAATTGTACTGTGAAAACTTTAGTAAAATATTTCCGTAATATTTGGTAATTTTGTTTGCTATTTAATTTAGCACTCTTAACTTGCCGCCCCACTTGAAGAGGCCGCAAGAGCCTTTATTTCTCGGACAATCTCACATTTATTAACAACTAATTTTAATTTATGAGCAACAACGAAATCTTCGAAAGAGTTAAAAAAATCATCATCAACCATCTTGGTGCTGAAGAAGCTAAAGTTACTGAAAATGCAAGCTTCATCGATGATTTAGGTGCAGACAGCTTAGACCAAGTAGAATTGGTTATGGCTTTCGAAGAAGAATTTGGTATCGAAATCCCTGATGACGCTGCTGAAAAAATCAACACAGTAGCAAGCGCTGTTAAATATATCGCTGAAAACAAATAGTTTCTTGATAGAGAAAATAAGAAGCCTCTGAAGATAAATTCTTCAGAGGCTTTTTTTTTGCACAATTTTTCCGATTTAATTTAAAAAGACTCAGAAAATTAATGTTTGTTTGATTTAAACATTCTTTCGAAATAGCGCGCGAGTAAGTCAATCTCGAGATTTACTGCATCACCAACTTTAGAGTTTTGGAAAATAGTGTTTTTGATGGTATGAGCGATTAAATTAACGCTGAAAGAATTTTTAGTAACTTCATTGACTGTGAGGGAAGTGCCATCAATTGTAATTGATCCCTTGGTTGCGATAAATTTCATTAAATCTTGCGGAGCGTTAAAAGTAAATTTATGCGAGTCTTTAATTGTTGTAATTTCGCTAATTTTACCAACTGCGTCAATGTGCCCAGAAACTAAATGACCACCAAGTTCATCACCCATTCTCAAAGCAAATTCAAGATTAATTATATCACCAACTTGCCAATTTTTTAGAGTAGTTTTTGCTAGAGTTTCTTTGGAAGCTTGAAACGAAAAAATGTGTTTTTTGCCTTTAATTTCTTTTTTAATCAAAGTTAAGCAGGTGCCGTTACAAGCAATTGAGCAGCCAATTTCTAATTTACGATTGGTAACTTTGTTGGTTGAAATTTTTAGCAAAAGATCTTTTTTGCTGTTCATTTCTAAAACTTCGACTTGTCCTAGGTGCGTAATAATTCCAGTAAACATTAAGAGATTTGTTTCACCTCTTTTTTTATTTTGTTTATGGCGTTTTCCTCGATCTGTCTAATACGTTCACGTGAGACTTTGTAGATTTGGCTTAAATCTTCTAGGGTCATAGGATCATCAGTTAATTGTCGTTTCATTAAAATGTCTTTCTCACGATCATTTAGCTTAGCAAAAGCACGATGAAAAGCTTGGGCTTGACGTGACTTTTCTTGATTTGTGATGGCGATTTCCTCTTGGCTTGCTTCATCGGAAGCTAATTCGTGAATAACTTCATTGCCATCTTCTTCATCACCAACAAAATTATTCAACGAAGAGTCAGGTTGTTGTAACCTTGAATCCATTTCGATTACTTCTTTTTCAGTAACGTGTAATTCTTTGGAGATTTTGGCAATATTTTCTTCGCTTAAACGATTTGATGATCCATCAGCTCCAACAATTTTCTGTTTAATTTTACGTAAGTTGAAAAACAGTTTCTTTTGTGCAGCCGTAGTACCGATCTTAACTAAAGACCAGGAGCGTAAAATATATTCTTGAATATAGGCGCGAATCCACCACATCGCGTAAGTAGAGAAACGGAAACCTTTGGAAGGATCGAATTTTTTTACTGCTTGCACCAATCCCACGTTACCTTCAGCAACAATGTCAAGCATGGGTAAGCCATAGTTCTTGAATTTGCGCGCCATCTTTACAACCAATCGCAAATGGCTTTGCACCAGAATTTTGGCAGCTTCCTTGTCGCCAGTTTCTTGAAATCTGCGGCCATACTCTTGCTCTTCTTCAGCAGTAAGAATAGGGAATTTTTGTATTTCTCTTAAATATTGAATAAAGCCAGCATCACTAGATTTGGCGATATCCTTTGGCTTGGTAATTAAAGAGTTGGTCATGACAAATGAAAAAAATGAGAAGTGGTGTGCAGCTGGCTAGATAATTATGAGTCAAAACGATGTCAAGTGCACCAATTATATTCAGCTGACTTTAAGGCGATATTTGTCGGCTATGTATCTGAAAATAGCTTTGCGTTCTTCATTTTGCAGAGGTCGATTAAAAATTATTATTTCTGAAATCAGGCCATTAAAAGGCATCACACCATTTTTATTAGAACCAACTGTCAAACCAGATAATTGATTTGTTCCAATATTAAAGTTTGTGTTAGTAAAAGGTTTAGAGCTGTTATTGAAAAAAACTTTTGAATCTGATCCAAGAGAATAAAAGGCTAGAGTATATGTTTGTTCTTCTGCAAAAGTTACGGAAATGTTAGTAGTAGTTCCAAAATTTGCGTTCAAATTATTGCTTGATGAAATTCCTAAAGTCGATTCAGAACTAGAATTTCCTGAATCAATAAAAATATTAGTTTGGCCAGATAAAATTTGTGTTGGTTGTAAAACCATAAAAATAGTGCTACGAGAACTATTTCCTTGGTAAAAATTACTCAACGAGATTTTGCCGGAAGTGTCATTATTACTGCCACTAAATTTAACTGCGGGAATAGAATTAATACCATTTTTTACGTAGGTTACTGCACTCGAAGCTGTTTTGGTTAGAGTATTGTGGTGCATAACTATGGAAGAAGGATTTAGGTCGTACCATTTAGTTATTTGTGAATTATCTGCAGCTTCTGATAAGTTAAAACTATCACTTAAAGAGGTTTCGTACCATGCAACTAAACCTTCAATATTCTTTACTACAGATTCACTTGTAAGCATTCTTGCCTTTGCCAGGCGTGAAGAATCGATAATTTTGTTACCGCCGATAATTCCAGCAATCAAAATTCCTATTATCATCAAAGTGATTGCAAGTTCAATTAAGGTGAAGGCTTTTTTATAAAACATCATTTTTTAAGTAGAAAAATTTCGATTAGATGCCACTGACGGAAATCTGATATTTATAAGATAGATATTTGAAAACATCTCGTCTTTCCTGAATTTGTAGAATGTGATTATAGATTATAACTTCTGAAATAAGTCCTTTAAAGCCAGAACCATTATTTTTATTACTACCAACAGTAATTCCGGTTAAAGGGTTGGTGCCACAATCAAATTCAGAATTACCAGCACTAGTTACGGCGTTATTAACATAAGCTTTGCAATTGTCGCTGTTGAAATAAAAAGCTGCTATGTAATCACTATTATTAGTGAAAGTAGGGCTATTTGTGAGTGTTGAGGTTGATGATGATGTGCCAGCATTTAGTGTCAGATAATTTGTCGAAAAACTGGCGGAAGAATTATTAGCTGAAGAGTACGAGTCAAAAAGAGTTGCACCGATTTCTTGTGGACGAAAAACTATAAAAATTGTGCTTTGCGAAAGTGGTCCATGGACAAAACCATTTAAAGATAGGTTGGAATTACCACTAAAATTTAAGCTAGGAACATCATTTATACCTTTGTCTTTATAGGTTATGTTATCAGATGCTGTTGTGCTTAAGACATTTTTTTGACCAATAGCGCTACCTTTAACAATATCGTATCTTTCAGAAATCACAGATAATGGGCTAACATCATACCAAGAGCTTATTTGATCTTCTTCATAACTTTCGGATGGCTTTAAACTTTCTTTAAGTGAAGTTTCATACCATGCGACTAAGCCACTAATTTGAGGAACAACTGATTTAGTTGTAAAAGAACGAGCCCCATTTATTGCAGCTGATCTAATCATTTTTGCACCGCCAAAGATGCCCATAATTAATAAAGAAATTATGAGCATTACGATGGCGATTTCAGTTAAAGAAAAAGCTTTCTTTCCTGATTTTTTATAAGTTTTTAAAAGCATTACGACTGGATTTTGAACCCAGTTGCAAATGGCAGTTACGCCATTTGCATCCAAGTTGTTACAGGATTTTTCGCAGCTTTAACTTCATCCAATCTTCTTCTAGGAGTGTTTAGTGGATAGTTGTGGAATCTGTCGCCACGAGCTTCAGCTGCTTCTTTAGCAATGAAGATCATGGTATCGATGAATTGGTCAATTGTTTCTTTGTTCTCTGTTTCAGTTGGTTCAATCAACATAGCCCCTTGAACAACAAGTGGGAAGAAAACAGTCATTGGGTGAATGCCGTATTCAACCAATGCTTTAGCAATATCAAGAGTCGAAACGCCTTGAGCTTTTTGGATTTTGTCAGTCAACAAACATTCGTGCATGCAATTGCCTTCGAATGGTACGTGATAATGATCTTTCAATTTTGCCAAGATGTAGTTGGCAGAAAGAACAGCATCTTCAGCAACTTTTTGTAAGCCGTCAGTACCGTGAGAAAGCATGTAAGTCAAAGCGCGAACGTGCATACCGAATTGGCCGTTGAATCCTTTAACTTTTCCGCAAGATGATTTTGGAGCAACAAGTTTGTAAGTGTCGCCATCTTTTTCAACGTGTGGAGTTGGTAAGAACTGAGCTAGCTCAGCACGAACTGCGATTGGACCAGAACCTGGGCCACCGCCACCGTGTGGAGTTGAGAAAGTTTTGTGCAAGTTGAAGTGCATTACGTCAACACCGATATCAGCAGGGCGAACTTTACCAACGATTGCGTTATAGTTAGCGCCGTCACAATAAAACAAGCCGCCGACTGAGTGAATTAAATCAGCGATTTTTTTGATATTTTTTTCGAACTTACCGCAAGTGTTTGGGTTGGTGATCATCGTGCCAGCAATTGCTTGGCCATGTTCAGCAACCAATTTTTCTAAAGCTTCAACATTGATCAAACCTTCAGAATCAGAAGGAATAACTTTGATTTCGAAACCGCACATTGCTGCAGTAGCTGGGTTAGTTCCGTGAGCTGAGTCTGGAATCAAAACGATTTTACGAGTTTGTCCTTCACCACGAGCTTCGTGAGCTTTTTTAATTACCAACATACCAGCAAATTCACCTTGCGCACCAGCAGCAGGAGCCAAAGAAGCAGCGCCTAAGCCAGTCAAAGTAGCAAGCCAGTTTTGTAAGTTGTACATCAATTCCAACGCACCTTGTACAGTTGATTGATCTTGCAACGGGTGAATGTCAGCGAAACCTGGTAGGCGCGCCATTTTTTCATTCAAACGTGGATTGTGCTTCATTGTGCATGAGCCAAGCGGGTAGAAACCAGCATCGATTGAATAATTTTGATTCGACAAACGTACGAAATGACGGATCACAGTTGGTTCGTTAACTTGTGCTAAACCAATTTGTGAACGTGATTTTTGGCCAGTACGAAGGGAAAAACTTGCAACTTCCGGTAAATCAACACCACAAGCTCCTTCACGTGATTGTTTGATTAGAAGTTCGGTTTCATGATTCAAGCCGCCGATTTCTTTTGGAGTAAAAGTCATGTTGTTCCTCACTAATTTAAGATTTTTTCTAGTTCGCTAGCCAAAGATTCGATATCTTGCGCGCTAGTTAATTCGCTAACAGCGATGATCATTTTATTTCCTTGAGCGAAACCACCAATGATGTTTTTTGCCAAAAGTTTTTTGTTAACTTCAGCCGCGTCTTGTGAAAGCTCAACGGTGAACTCATTGAAGAAGCTTTGGTTCAAAACTTTTAAGCCTTTAATTTTAGCCAATCTATCAGCAGCATCACAGGCTTTTTTGTGATTGATCAAAGCTAATTGTTTGAAGCCAATTTCACCAAGCAAAGAAGTGTGAATTGTGAAAGCAGTAGCACACAAACCTTGGTTTGAGCAAATGTTTGAAGTGGCTTTTTCACGACGAATATGTTGTTCACGAGCGTTCAAAGTAAGAACGTAACCTGGTTTGCCGTCAACGTCCACAGTAGCACCGCAGATACGTCCTGGCATTTGACGAACGAACTCTTTTTTACAAGCGAAGAAACCTAAAAGTGGGCCGCCGAAGTTCAATCCAACGCCCAGTGAGGAAGCTTCACCAACGCAGATGTCAGCTTGTTTCGGAGCTTCAAGCAAACCAAGGGCAAGAATTTCATTAGTAACGCAAATCAAAAGTGCGCCAGCGGCGTCGCATTTAGCACGAACTTCGTCTAAGTTACCGATTTCGCCATGGAAATCTGGATATTGCACGATTACAGCTGCGCAAGATTCATCGATTTGAGAAACTAGTTTAGCGTCGTTTAGATCAAGTGAAGTTTTAGTAACTTCCAAATAATCAGGATGAATATCACCAAAAACTGCAATATTTTTACGACCCGATTTAATACGCATTGCCATCAAGCAAGCTTCTGAAGTTGAAGTTGCGCCATCGTACATTGAAGCGTTGGCAACTTCCATACCAGTTAAAAGTGCAATGATGCTTTGGAATTGGAAGATGGTTGCCAAAGTTCCTTGCGAAATTTCTGGTTGGTAAGGCGTGTAAGATGTTAAATATTCTGAACGTTGAATAATATGATCAACCGCAGCTGGAATATGATGTTTGTAGCAACCAGCACCTAGAAAAAATGGGCCTTCTGAAGCGGCACGGTTTTTATCTGAGTAAGACTTCAATAAAGCTTCCACTTCAAGTTCACCTTGATGATTCGGCAAATTTTCGATCGGTTTCTTTAAAAGTAATTCTGCAGGAACTGCATCGTAAAGTTGATCAACTGAAGACACGCCAATAGCGGCAAGCATCTCTTTCCGATCTTTTTCGGTTAAGGCTAAATAACGCATTTGTGTTTATTTTTATTTTTTAAAGGAAAGCTGTTTGGAAAAGCGGGCGGCAAAATACAAATCGTGAAGCAAAAGTCAATTGGACAATTATTGGTGGAAAAAGATTACTATTTTCAACTTCAGGTTGAAAAATCAATTCGATATAATTCTATTCAAGAGAACCAAAATAAATTATCTAAAAATCAACTTTGATTAATCAAATTCAGCAAAAACATGCAGACGGACATCATAAATTTGCCACAAGAAACGATAAAAAAAAGGTATGATGAATTTGCTAGTAAAATTTTAGATCCCTATTTCTCAAATTTTACTGAGAAGAAAAAACAAAATCTTTTCCTTGCTGCACTAAGGTATCAAAGCGTTGAGTTATTAGAACAGATGATAAAACGGGGATTTAATCCAATATTTTACGACGAAAAAAATTATGGCAGCATAGTTCATATTATTGCTTCGAGAAATTTGTATCTTGTAGATCAAATTATAAAAACGTCTCAAGAACATAATATTGATTTGAATATCGACCAAACTAATTTTCATGAAGATCTAAGATTAAGTCCTCTAATGTATGCCATATTGCTTTCAGATGATCTTAACGATTCAAAAATGAAATCAGAGTGTATCGACTATGCAATAGATATTACTAAGCTGCTTTTGATTAAATGTAGAGCTAATCCTAATGTTCTTGATAAAGTTAATAAAACAGCTGTTCATTACGCATTAGAAATGGATTTGCCTTACATGATCGAACTATTAATTGTATTTGGTGCGAATCCTAACATTCCTGATGATCAAGGTTATACGCCTTTGGATATTGCAAAACAAAGGGAATTCAAGGAATCAGAGGAAATTCTTAAAAGATTTGAAGAAGGAAAATTTACGAAAGATTTTGTTTCTGCAAGAAAAGAACAAATTGAACTCGCCTTTGAACATAAATTATCAGAAGCACGAGCAAGGCATAACCATTTTCAAGATTCGGTTGCTTTCGTGAGTAGTATTAAAGAAGTTGGAATTCCGGCTGATTTAAAAGAGAAACTTGATTCGGAAAAATTGAATAATCCAAAAATTCAGAAGATAGCTGTAAGAAAAGAAGCTGCGGAATCAGCAACAGTTTTGGAGGACACAGTCATAGATTATCAGCAAGTAAGACAAAATGCGATGCAAACTTTAGAGCAGGAGTTTGTCGGAAATAAAGAATTTTCTAAATCCAGAGCTACTATCAAAAATAATCTACGAAATGCTGAAAATCTTTTGATTAGAAATGAAGATAAAGTGCAAAATTTGAGTGAACAAGGTTATTCAGTTTTGCATTTTGCTGCAGCCGCAAACGATGAAGAGATGACAAAGCGTCTTATTGATCGGGGGGATGATGTTAATTTGCGTTCAAAAGATAATAATAAATATTCAGTGCTCGATATTGCGGTTTTAAAAAAAGCAAGTGGATCGGTTAAAGAAATTTTACAGTTCGGGAATCCTAATTTTGAAACTGCAAAAACTGCTTTAGGTATTTGTGCCAAAACTAGAAACTTGCAGTGCTTTGGAATGATTTTGCGAAGTGCTGTTTTTAGTGAGAATTATTCAACTTTAGAAAAGAAAGAAGAGTTTTTTAGTTCTTTGGTGAGAGAATATAAAAAATCTTTTCCAAATGGTAAAAAACTTGATAATGATTTGGGCAAAATTATTGAAGAATTTAGAAAAGAAAAAAGTTCTGAAAATAGTAATGGCAAGAAGAAGCAAAAAAAAGCAGCAAAACAAAATGGCGATTCTCGAGCAAATCAAATTGATGAATCTCAGAAACAAAATGTAATTCCAGAGAGTTTAGAGTTGGATGTGCAATCTACGATTTTATCAACACAAGAAAACGGAATTTTTGTGCAAAAACAGGATGAAAATCAGGTTTTTGAACTTATGGAGTTGAATCCAAAAGCTGTGCCTTTTCAACCACAAATCGTTGAAAAGATTGTGGAAATAGAAGACTACAAAAAAACTGATTACCAAGCAGAAGTACCGCAATTTCCTTATCCAGATTTTGAAGAAGCATACTTAAAATTAGAAGCAGAAGCACAAAAAAGTAGTTCACCAAAAAATATTGCCAAAGTGCTTGAGGTGGATAGCTTGGTATCTAAATTTAGTAGTAAAATAATAATCGGAAGGTTTTAGAAAATTCGTCTTATAAATTAACTAAGTCAGCTGAAGCAATTTTTTTGTCGTAAAGTGCGCGACCAACAATTGCACCGATTACTCCGAATTGTTCGAGTTGTTTTACTTTTAAAACATCTTCCAAATTGCCGATTCCACCAGAGGCAATTACCGGAATTTTCAAATTTTGCGCTAAGTTTTTTGTGCCATCCAAATCACTGCCAGACAAGGTTCCATCACGTGAAATGTCGGTATAAATAATTGCTGCAGCGCCACAATCTTCAAATTTTTTAGCTAGTTCTAACGAAGTGACTTCGGAAGTTTCAACCCAGCCTTCAGTTGCGACAAAACCATTTTTAGCGTCAATTCCGATAACGATTTGGTTCGGAAATTTTTTGCAAGCTTCTTGAACTAATTGCGGATTTTTAGCAGCGATGGTGCCAAGAATTACTCGATTTACGCCCAATGATAACCATTTCTCAATTGTTGAGATTGAACGTATTCCACCACCTAATTGCACAGGCATTTTTACAGCTTTTAAAATTTCACGAACCGAATTTTCGTTAGCGGTTGCACCAGCTATCGCGCCGTCTAAATCAACTACGTGTAAAAATTTGAAACCAGCATTTTGAAATTCCAAAGCTTGAGCTGCAGGATTATCATTAAAAATTGTAGCTTGGTTCATTTCACCTTTGAATAAACGAACACATTGACCACTTTTCAGGTCGATAGCGGGGAAAATAATCATTAAAAGTAGGATTTAGGAGTTGGGAAGATGGAAGTTGGCAAAAAAGGAATTTATGAATTATGAGTTAGGGAATAATTTTTAAATTCTAATTTCTCAACGTAAAATTATTCTTAATCCTTGGGCTGCAATACACAAAATACCCAACAAAAAAGCCTTTATTTCTATTTTACTAATTCCTTCTTCCTAAAATCCTCACTCCTTTTTCTCTAACTCCTAAATTCCTATTTTCCTTTCTTGCAATCTAAACCAACGCCCTTTAAAAAGCACCACGCTTGATTTTCTTCAAGTATTAATCCTTACAACGTTAACAATTTTGGTGTCCTTCCAAGCTTTGATTTGAAAGTGCGGGCGGATTTTTGTTGCGTTGATTAATTAACCAAAATCATTTTTAAAAATGTCTACAGAACTTCCAAATTTTACTATTAAACAGCTTCTTGAAGCTGGTGTGCACTTCGGTCACAAAACTATGCGCCGTAACCCTAAAATGGCTAAATACATTCACACTAGCCGTAACGGAATCAGCATTATTGATTTGAACAAAACTGCTAACTTGCTATACAAATCAATGGTTACCGTAAAAGATGTCGCTAAAAATAATGGTCGTATCCTCTTCGTTTCTACTAAAAAACAAGGTGCAGAACCAATTGCTGAAGCAGCAAAAAGATGTGGTCAATATTACGTAAATTTCCGCTGGTTAGGTGGTATGTTGACTAACTGGAAAACAGTTTCTCAATCAATTAAAGCTTTGAAAAAAATCGAAGAGCAACTTGCAAGCGATGAAGTTGACTACAACAAAAAAGAAAAATTGGTTCTTGAAAGAAAAAGACAAAAGCTTGAGCAAGCTCTTGGTGGTATTAAAAATATGGGTGGATATCCTGATTTGGTTTTCATCATTGATACCTTCAAAGAATCATTGGCAATCGCTGAAGCTAAAAAACTTGGCGTTCCGATCATGGCGATTTTAGACTCTAACTGCAATCCTGATGGAATTACTTTCCCAATTCCAGGAAACGATGACTCAGCAAAAGCAATCAAATTGTATTGCCGTCTTCTTTCTGATGCTGCAATTGCTGGTGTAAAAGAAAACATGGCAATTTCTGGTGTTGATATCAGCAAGTTCGAAACTGGCGAAGAGATTGCTCAGTACAAAACTTCTGTAGCTGCTAAAGTAGAGAAAGAAGAAAAAGACGCGCGATTCAAAAAAGATTTTAAAGGAAATCGCAAGCCAGCTGCAAAAACTGAAGAAAAATCAGACAAAAAACCAGCTGTAAAAAAAGATGAAAAAAAGCCAGCTTCAAAAGCTCCGGCTAAAAAACCAGCTGCTAAAAAATAGTATATTGCTTGGTGCTCATAATTTAAATTGAGCACCAAGCAAAGTGCATTATGCACTAACAAATTAAAGCTCTCAATTCCCAAATAATTCTTAATTCTTAATTCAAATGGCAGATCTAGCATTAATTAAAAAACTACGCGAAGCCACTGGTTGTGGTATTGCGGATTGCAACAAAGCTTTGGCTGAAAACGGTGATGATTTTGAAAAATCAGTTGACTGGCTTCGTAAAAAAGGTTTATCAGCTGCTGTAAAAAAATCAGGCAGAATCACTTCTGAAGGTGCTGTTGCTGTTGCGGTTGATGGCAATAAAGCAGTTGTGGTTGAAGTTAACTCTGAAACTGACTTCGTTGCTCGTAACCAAAAATTCCAAGATTTCGTTTTCGCAGTCGCTAAAGAATCTTTCGGTTGTGGCGATGATGTTGAAAAATTGAAAGCTAAAAAATTCGCTCAAGCTTCTCACACAGTTGACGAAGAATTGAAAAATCAAATCGGCGTTATCGGTGAAAATATCAACATCCGTAGAATTTCTAACTTAGAAGTTACTCAAGGTACTGTCGTTAGCTACATCCACAATGCAACTGCTCCGAATATGGGTAAAATTGCAGTTTTGGTTGCTTTCGAATCAAAAGCTGAAAAAGCAAAATTGGAAGAAATCGGTAAACAAGTTGCAATGCACGTTGCAGCTGCAAAGCCTGATTCTCTTTCAATCGAATCAGTTGATCCAGCTAAATTGCAAAGAGAAATTGAAGTTTTGAAAGATCAAGCTCGCGCTTCTGGTAAACCAGAAAGCATCATCGAGAAAATGATCGAAGGTCGTATCAGAAAATATTACGAAGAAGTTGTGCTTTTGGAGCAACTTTTTGTTATGGACGATAAACTTAAAATCAAAGACTTGATTGCTAATTTCGCTAAAGAAAATGGCGAAACTAAAATCTCTGCCTTCAAACTTTTCATCTTAGGTGAAGGTATCGAGAAAAAAGAAAACGACTTCGCTGCTGAAGTTGCTTCGATGACCAAGTAAGGAAACAAGAGTTTAGGAGTTAGGAATTAAGAGTCGTTTTTCGATTTTGAATTTTTAACTCCTAAATCCTAATCCTTTAAAATAAGGAGTTAGGAGTGAGGATTTTATCATATCCTCACTCCTAACTCCTAATTTCTCACTCCTGTAAATCTATGTTAAAATTCAAACGTATCCTCTTTAAAGTCTCTGGTGAAGCAATGATGGGAGACAAAGGTTTTGGACATGATGTTGATGCGATCAAGAGAATTTGTGATCAAATAGTTAGTGCTCACAACTTGGGCTGTGAAATTGCAGTTGTTGTAGGCGGCGGAAATATTTTTCGTGGCATCTCCGTTTCAGCTTCTGGAATGGAACGTTCAAGTGCCGATTACATGGGAATGCTGGCGACTTGTATGAATGGTTTGGCGTTGCAAGATGCGCTGGAAAAACGCGGTATTGCAACCAGAATGCAATCTGCAATCAAGATGGACAGTATTTGTGAACCTTATATTAAACGTAAAGCTTCGCGTCATTTAGAAAAAAATCGTATTGTTATTTTTACTGCCGGAACAGGAAATCCTTTCTTCACAACCGACACTGCTGCAGTTCTACGCGCAATTGAAGTTAAGTGCGACGTGATTTTGAAAGGAACGCAAGTTGACGGAGTCTACACTGCTGATCCAAAATTAGATAAAACAGCAACACGCTACGAATCTTTGAAATATATTGACGTCATTAAGCAAGATTTGCGCGTGATGGATCAAACAGCGATTACCTTGGCTAAAGACAACAAATTACCAATTGTGGTTTTCTCAATTAAGGGTGAAAACGCTCTGTGCGATGTGGTTCAAGGTAAAGGTAAATTTACGATTATTAACTGATAGAATCGATAAAGAAGAGAGCGCAGAGTTTAAAGCCCAAAATAACTAATAAAAAAAACAAAAAACTTAAAGTAACTAAAACTATGATTACTGAATTTACTGACAAATCGCGCAAAAAAATGGAAGAAACCATGAATTCACTTAAACGTGATATGGATTCAATTTCAACTGGTCGCGCTACTCCGAACTTGCTCGATCCAGTAAAAGTTGAAGTTTATGGTCAAATGATGGCAATGTCACAGTTAGCTAGTGTTTCAGTTCCGGAAGCTACAACTCTTTCAATCCAAGTTTGGGATCGCAGCAACGTCAAAGCTGTCGAAAAAGCGATTATTAACTCTAATTTGGGTTTTAACCCTTTGGTTGACGGAACGGTGATTCGTATAATGATTCCAAAACTAAGCGAAGAACGTCGTAAAGATTTGGTAAAATTGGCCAAAAAATATGGTGAAGATAAGAAAGTTGCGGTGCGCAACATCCGCCGTGATGTACTTGACGAGTTCAAAAGAAGAGAAAAAGAACTCGGCGCTTCTAAAGATCAAATTCACGGATGTACGGACGCTGTACAAAAAATTACTGATGAATTTGTGAAAAAAATTGACGATGTAGTTGCAGCAAAAGAAAAAGAATTAATGAAAATTTAATTTAGCTGTAAATGTGAGCAGCTTGAAAAACAATTGCTCACATTTGCTGTGTAACACTAGTCATAATGTTCTTTAGAAAAAAAAAATCCCTTCCACAAAAAATTCCCGCCCATATTGCAATAATTATGGATGGTAACGCGCGCTGGGCTAAATCAAGGGGTCTACCGCTGTCGGTTGGTCATAAAAACGGTTCCGACAATGTCAGAAAAATCGCTGAAAGTTGTATTGAAATTGGTGTTAAGCATTTAACAGTTTATGCGTTTTCCTCAGAGAATTGGAATCGCCCGCCAGAGGAAGTCGAATATTTGATGAAATTGCTCGATAATTATTTAGAAAAAGAAACCAAGCCGTTGATTGAAAAAAAAGTGCGCATTGTAATTTCAGGAAATTTACAACTTTTACCACAAAGCACCAAAAACAAGATTCAAGTTCTGGAAGAATTAACAAAAAATAATCAATCTTTAACTCTAAACGTAGCCTTTAGTTATGGCTCGCGACAAGAAATTGTTGACGCGGTAAAGAAGATAAGCCTTGCAGTTAGTGAAGCCAAAATTAGCTTGGAACAAATCACAGAAACTTATTTGTCACAAAATTTATATCATCCAGAAATTCCTGATCCAGATCTTCTGATCAGAACCGCTGGTGATGTGAGACTTAGCAATTTTTTATTGTGGCAAGCGGCTTATGCCGAGCTTTATTTTACAGAAGTTTTTTGGCCAGATTTTGGCAAAAAAGATTTACTGCAAGCAATTAATCAATTTAACAAAAGAGAGAGGCGATATGGTAAAAGATAACGAAAAACATCTTGATGGCGCAAAAAAAATCTTCACTAAAGCCAATGGCATCGTGAACAAATTATTTGGCAAATTGATTGCTAAAATAGACGAACTTGATCCATCAGACAACACTAAACAGAGAGTTATTAGTGCCGTAATTTTAGTGCCTTTGGCAGTTTACGCAATTTGTGCTTCTAAAAGTTTGTTCTTCTTCTTCGCCATCGTAATCACTATTTTGATGACTGCAGAATGGTTAGACTTGATAAAATCATCACAAGATCAAAAAAAATGGCGTTTAATTGGTTTGGCTTATATCGCCATTCCGATGTATTGCGTTCTGGAACTTAGAATGCGCGATTCCAATATTTTATTGTGGATGTTCGCCGTAATTTGGTCGACTGATATTTTCGCTTTCTTTTCTGGAAAAACTTTCGGCGGACCAAAACTTGCTCCAGAAATTAGTCCGAACAAAACTTGGACAGGTTTGGCTGGCGGTATTGTGGCCAGCATGATTATTGGTTTCATCAGCGCTTTCATGTTCCGTGGTGGAATTTTCTTCTTCGTATTTTTTAGCATCGTTTTGGCAATTGTTGAACAAGCCAGCGATTTATTGGAATCTAAATTTAAAAGAACTTTTGGCGTAAAAGATTCTGGCAACATTATTCCTGGTCACGGCGGAATCCTTGACCGTCTTGACGGTATGATGTTGACGGCACCTTTTGTGTTGTTCTTAGTAACTGCTTTCTCAAATAGATTCTAATTTCTATTTTCGAACATTTGCCGGATAAAAATTTTATTCGGCAAAATCAAAATCAGATAAAATGACTCCCGATTTCTTCACCGTTGCAGGCCGCAAATTCACTTCTCGCCTTTTAGTTGGCACAGGCAAATACAAAGATTTTCAAGAAACCAAAGATGCTATTGCAGCCTCTGGAGCTGAAATAGTTACCGTTGCTGTTCGTCGCGTTAATATTGAAAAGAAAGGCGAACCGATGCTGCAAGATTTTGTTGATCCAAACAAATACACTTATTTACCCAACACTGCAGGCTGTTTTACCGCGGAAGATGCTGTGCGTACTTTGCGTTTGGCTCGCGCCGCTGGTGGTTGGAATTTGGTTAAATTAGAAGTTTTGGCTGATGAAAAAACACTTTATCCAAAAGTTGTTGAAACCATCAAAGCCGCGGAATTGTTGATCAAAGATGGTTTTGATGTGATGGTTTACACGTCTGACGACCCAATTGTAGCAAAAGAATTAGAAGATATCGGTTGTTGCGCGATTATGCCTTTAGCAGCGCCAATTGGTTCTGGTCTTGGTATTCAAAATCGTTTGAATATCGAATTTATTATCGAGCAATCAAAGGTTCCGGTTTTAGTTGATGCTGGTGTCGGAACTCCATCTGATGCTGCGATCGCCATGGAGCTTGGCTGTGATGGCGTTTTAATGAATACGGCAATTGCTAAAGCCAAAAATCCGGTTCTGATGGCTCATGCTATGAAATTGGCAATTGAAGCAGGTAGAGCAGGTTATTTAGCCGGCAGAATGGATAAGAAAAAATTTGCCTCAGCTTCTTCGCCAACAACAGGAAAAATTAACATAACTAACTAGAAAAATGTCACATAACTTTCACTCATCAATCCTTCGCGCTTACGATATTCGTGGTATTTATGGTCAAACTCTTTTTGATAAAGATGCATTTTTTGTCGGCAAAGCTTTTGCTTCTTTTTTGCGTAAAAATGGCAAAAAGAAAATATCAGTTGCTTGTGACGGACGCGTGAGTTCTCCGGCTTTGAAAGCTGAATTGATTCGCGGCTTGATGGAATCTGGTTTGGATGTTACTGATGTTGGTGTTGGCCCAACTCCGATGCTATATTTCTCAGTTTATCATTTAGAGCAAGACGCCGGAATTATGGTTACAGGATCGCATAATCCAAAAGATCATAACGGTTTTAAAATTATGCTCAAAGAGCGTCCGTTCTACGGAGATGACATTCTGAACGTCGGAAAAATTGCCGCTGCCTCTGATTTCGTTAACGAACAAGGTTCAATTCAAAATGTTGAAGTTGAAGAAGAATACGCAGAACGCTTGCTTGATGATTGTATTTTAGCGCAAAGCGAAAGCCATTTGCTTGACGAAATTGACGAATTCAAACCAAAAAAAGAATTGCGTATTGCTTGGGATAACGGCAACGGCGCTGCTGGCAACGTGATGATTCGTTTAACTGAACGCATCGCTTCTGAGCATATTTTACTTTATTCTGAAATTGATGGCACTTTCCCAAATCATCATCCTGATCCTACAGTTCCGAAAAATTTGGCAGATTTGAAAAAAGTTGTAATCGAACAACAATGCGACCTTGGAATTGCTTTTGACGGCGACGGCGATCGCATCGGCGTTATGGACAATAAAGGTGAAATTTTGTGGGGCGACCAATTGATGGTTTTTTACGCTCGTGAAATTTTGGCAAAAAAACGTGGATCAACAATCATTGCTGACGTCAAAGCTAGCGACGTTTTGTTCAAAGAAATCGCGAAAGCTGGCGGCAAACCTTTGATGTGGAAAACCGGACATTCTTTGGTAAAAGCTAAAATGAAAGAAACCAAAGCGCCGTTGGCTGGTGAAATGTCGGGTCACATTTTCTTTGCTGATAAATATTATGGTTTTGACGACGCGCTTTACGCCGCGATCAGAATTATCAACATTGTTGCTGAATCAAAAGAAAGTTTGTTTGCGATGCGTAAATCAATGGCGAAAACTTTCTCAACTCCAGAAATCAGAATTGATTGCAGTGAAGAACGTAAATTCCAAATCGTTGAAGAATTGAAAGAAAGTTTGAAAAAATCGGGTTTGCAATTTAACGATGTTGATGGAATTCGTGTCAATGAAGAGAACGGTTGGTGGTTGATTCGTGCTTCAAATACTCAACCAGTTTTGGTTGCGCGCGCAGAAGCCAATTCATTGAAAAATCTCAAAGAACTAAAAAATAGCTTAAAAAAACAGTTAGAATTTTGTCAGGCAACAATTCCTGCTGAATTGCAAAACTAATTTAATCATCAAAAAACAGCGAAACTACGTGAAAATCATCGGTTTGACAGGAGGAATTGCTTCGGGAAAAAACTTTGTAGCCGAGATTTTCGCCCAAAATGGTGCCGCTGTTTTTGATGCTGATAAAGAAGTTCACAAGCTCTTGCAATCAGATTTAACAACGATTGCGCAAGTTCAAAAACATTTTCCAGAAAGTTTTATTGATAATAAAATTGATCGTAAAATTTTGGGTAAAATTGTTTTTTCCGATCAAAACAAATTGCGCATTTTAGAAGAAATTTTGCATCCAAAAGTACGTCAAAATTATCTACAATTTTTGTCGCAAGCACAAAAAGAGTGTAAGAAATTAGCGATTTTGAATATTCCGCTGCTCCTTGAAACTAAAGCTTATGAATGTGATTACGTTGTGGCAATTTTGGCATCTCCTTCAATTCGCAAAAAAAGATTTTTAGCGCGTGCGCGCCAATTAAACCCGCAAAACTTCGCCGCCGAGAAGATAAATTTAGCAAAAAAATTCGATCAAATAATTGCTAAACAATTGAGTAATTTGGAAAGAAAAAATCAGGCAGATTTTGTTGTGGACACCTCGAAATCAAAGGATCAAACTGTAGTGCAAGTTAAAAGCATCATTAAAGAAATTAATTAATTTTATGAAATTTAACTTTTTGCTTAGTTAGCAACATCCAATTATTTCCAATGTATCAAAAAACTATCCCAGATTATACGGAAATTTTGAGTATCGATTTGATAGATATGTTACTTAATTGTTAGTCGCAAATTAGCCTCAGAATTGTGCTAAAAATACTTTTTAGGATTTTTATTGAAAAAAATAATGAGTATAAAATAGGTGCGCACCCTTTTAAAAATTTTGCCGCTAAAAATGTCGCGGGGTTGCGCGTTACCCTCGATTTTAAAGGCATCACAGTACCTTAAAAATACTATTTGTTGCCAACAGCAATAACACCAGAATTTGATTGATCTTTTCGTGGAAATCTATCTGCCCATCTTACTTGTTTTCTCGGCTCTTCTTGTGTCTCTTCTCTTGCCTCTAATCTCGGTTGTTCAGACATTTCCAATCTTTCTTTTGTAGCTTGAGCTGCTTCAGTCATTCTTGGATATAATTCTCTAACACAATTCCTAAATGCTTCTTGTTGTTGTTCTGTTAGGTCTGGATCTATGTCTTTATAGCCTAAAACATACTTTATCTTTTTGGGATCTCGTACCATATCATATATACTTTTTTCTACTTCATTCATTCCTGATGGATCAAGCTCTCTCTCTAAATTCAAAGCGTTTTTGAAATATTGGTCTACCTCCTCTTTTGATAAAGACTTTGTTGTTAAGTAGCTACAAATTCTAGAACATAGTGCTCCTTTTATAGCATTAAAACCAAGTCCATAACTATCCTCAATATCATCAAAGGTGAGATATTTTAATTGGTTACGTAATTTGGCAAAATCAACTTTCATTATTTGCTTTGACCTCCCAAAGTTTTTGAGTCTTCTATTTGTTGATCAATTCTGATTTTGAAAGCACGTTCTGTAAAACCTTCTAATTTATTCCAACCACCATCTTTCAAAACAGACTGATCTGCAAACTCGCTCTTTGCTGCTGAATAAATATCTCTAACTTCAGAATGAGATAAAGCATTATGGAATGCTACATCCATAATATCTAAATGCTTTGTAGTAATTTTTTCGAGCTTTGTTTGATCTTTTCTTGAAAGAATAATACGACCAGAAATTTTACGGTTTGAATCGTAATCTAAATTGATTGCAACATTCTCTTTTTTTTCTGAAAACTCTTCTTCAAATTGCTCTTCTATTTTAGATCCCACAATAGCATTAGCTTCTATAAGTCTTCGTCTGTCGACTTGATCACTTCTTAAACTACCTTTTTCAACTTCAGATTTTAGTCTTTTATCAATACCTTCTAATTCACTTTTAGTAAGTGGAAAACCCTTTTTATAATCAAACAAACCGAGGACATCGAATAGTTTTTAAAAATCATCTTATTCATTCCTTGTTTAGCCAAACAAATTTTTAAGAAGTGCATTTTTGAAATTTTCATCAACTGTTTTGATGGTTATTTCAATCATATCTAGTCTCTTGTCGGTCTCAGCGCTCTTACGCAAGAAATATAGGATTTTTAATTCCTCACCTTTGCGTTTTTGTAATCACTTCCGCACTTGTTTTTGTTTTGATCTTGAAGGCATCGCCCGCAAGGTAAGTTGACGGACTGTTTAAATCACTATGCTTCTTTACTTCACCGGCTTGGTCATTTCATCAGAAATTTTATCGAATTTTGGCCGTTTTTGTCCTTCGGGATAAGTTAAAGGTCCTTTGCGGCCGCAGGAGGTGAGGGCGCAGGATAAAACCAAAATTACGATAAAAATTCTGCTCATTTTATTTTTCACCTTTCTTTTTGTTCAAAAACTTTTTCGCTTTTGCGATTTCTTCTTTTACTCGAGCTTGCGCAGTACCGCCAATTGAGGTGCGGCTGGCAACTGAATTTTCTACAGAAAGTACGTCGAAAATTTTGGAGGTGATGCGTTTTTCAACTTTTTGCATTTCTGCAAGTTTAAGTTGATGAAGATCGAGTCCTTTAGTTTCAGCTAGTTTAACGATTGTGCCGGTAACGTGATGTGCATCGCGAAATGGCATTTTCAAATTTTTTACCAACCAATCAGCCAAATCAGTTGCAGTTGAATAGCCGCCGCCAGCCATTTTGAACATTTGTTCTTTATTTACTTTCATGTCAGCGATCATTCCAGACATTGCGCGTAAACAAAGGCGTGAATTTTCCGAAGCGTCAAAAACTGGTTCTTTGTCTTCTTGCATGTCTTTGGAATAAGTCAGCGTGAGGCCTTTAATTGTGGTTAAAAGCGAAATCGTTGAGCCAAAAATTCGACCAGATTTGCCACGAACTAATTCTGCAGCGTCCGGATTTTTCTTCTGCGGCATGATTGAAGAACCAGAAGTAAAAGCGTCAGAAAGTTTGATGAACTCAAAACCTTTACTCATCCAAATCACAATTTCTTCAGCGAAACGTGACAAGTGAGTGGCGATCAATGATAAGCAAAACAAATATTCGATGGCGAAATCGCGATCAGAAACTGAATCCATCGAGTTCGCAGTTGGGCGATCAAAACCTAGTTCTGTGGCGGTGAAATTACGATCAATTGGAAAAGAAGTTCCAGCCAAGGCACAAGCGCCTAAAGGACATTCATTCATGCGCACGCGCAAATCTTGTAAACGTGAAGCGTCGCGTTTGAACATTTCAAAGTAAGCCAACAAATGATGCGAAAACAAAACAGGCTGCGCTACTTGTAAATGGGTGAATCCCGGTAAAATTACGCCGAAATTCTCATCAGCTTTTTGGACCAAATTTTTTTGTAAATCTTTAATCAATTCTAAAACTGCATCGATTTCGTCGCGTACAAAAAGGCGGAAATCAACGGCAACTTGGTCGTTGCGCGAACGTGCGGTGTGCAATTTTCCGGCTACGTCGCCAATAATTTCGCGCAAACGTGATTCAATATTCATGTGAATATCTTCGAGCTCGATTTTGAAATTAAACTCTCCACTTTCGATTTCTTTTTCGATTTTCTTCAAACCATCAATAATTTTTTTGCTTTCGGCTGGCGTCAAAATTCCGGCTTTTACCAACATTTTTGCGTGAGCTGTCGAGCCTTTAATGTCTTGCTTGTAGAGCTTTTTGTCAAAAGTGATTGATTGATTTATTTCTTGCATCAGGTCAGACGGTTTAGCATCAAATCTGCCGCCCCACATTTTGTTCGAGGAAGTTTTAGACATGAGAAAAATTTATGATTTAAGATTTAGGATTTAACTTTTAGGATTTTGTTTTGAGATAATCAGATTTTTAAATCACAAATCATAAATCGTAAATTAAAATTATGGATAGTTGGGACATTAAAGCAAATCGCCCTTTCGATCGCCGCAACATGAATCTAATCAAGAAATGGTGGATTGATATCGACAAAATCAATTTTTTAATCGTAATCGGAATTATTGTTTTTGGTTTGATGATGACAGCCAGCTCTAGTCCGGCGATTGCTAAAAGAATTGATGTTGAGAAATTTTTCTTCCTCAAAAAACAAATAATTTTTGCGATTATTTCGGTGGGATTATTGGTTTCGATTTCGTTTCTGGATCAAGAAAGAATTAAGTTTTTTTCGTTCTCCGGCCTTGCTGTTGTGATTGTTTTGCTGGTGATGGTTTTGTTTTTCGGATCAGAAGCTAAAGGTGCAAAAAGATGGATCTCGCTCGGAGGCTTTACTTTGCAGCCTTCAGAATTTGCTAAAGCATTTTTTGTTATTGCCAACGCCTATATTTTCCAACGCTTTGACGCTGATGAATGGTGGCGCAAATATGGTTTCTCCTTTGGTTTATATTTGGTGATTATCGCTTTGCTTTTGAAACAGCCAGATTTCGGTATGACGCTAACATTCACAGCCTTGTGGTTGGTGCAAGTTTTTGCTTACGGTTTGCCATTATTTATTATTGGCGCGATTGGCGTGGCTATTGTTTTGGGCGGATTTGGTGCATATTTTGTTTTTCCGCACGTTGCAGATCGTATCAATAAATTTACGGATTCGGACGGTAAAAATTACCAAGTTGAAAGATCGCTCGACGCTTTCGTCAACGGTTCATTTTTTGGAACTGGCCCTGGTAACGGCGTGGTGAAGAAATTTATTCCCGATGCGCACACCGATTTTATTTTCGCCGTTGTTGGTGAAGAATACGGCATTTTGGCCTGCATCATCATCATCGTAATTTTCGCTTATTTAATCACACGCATCGTCAAACGTGCTTTGGAAGAAGAAGATTCTTTCATTTTCTTGGCTTTGTGCGGTTTGATGACGCAGTTTACCATGCAGGTTGTGGTAAATATTGGCGTTAGTATGAAGTTGTTGCCAACCAAAGGAATGACTTTGCCTTTCATCAGCTACGGCGGTTCTTCTATGATGTCGACAGCGATTTGTTTTGGTTTGATTTTGGCTTTCACCAAACGCAAATATCACCGCGATGTTGATTACGGAAATCTTAAGATGATTTAATCGGAAAGCTTATTTGAAGTTTTATCTTCTTGGTGCTGAAGAAAAATAAAAGCGTACGAAACTGCTTTTTGAATTGTGGTCTTTTTGCAAAAATTCGATTTTTAATCTTTCGCCTTCGCGAGTGAAGCTTGATTCCGTTTGGTCGTTACGGATTAATTTCCAGCCCATTTGTGGTAAAGTGCGCAAGTAAAAATTTTGCACGGCTTCGAGATAAAAAGGGCTTTTATATTCAATGCTGGAGAAGCTTCCTGACTCAGAATCAAAATCAACATTTTCACTTTCAACAAGTTCCAAACCTTGAATTAAAGGAATATCTTCGCTGCCTTTGACGAAATCATTAGACGATAATTCCGCAGCAACAGCAGCGTTTTTTGGTGCCGCAATTGTTTGAGTGTCGGCGCAAGAAAATAGGGCAAAACAACAAAAAATTAGGGCGAAGATTTTTTTCATATTATTTTTGGCAAGTTGAACAATAAAAGCTGGAGCGACCATTTTGCTTTATTTTTTGGATTAAATTTTTGCAAGAAAGACATTGTAACTTGTCGCGTCCATAGACTTTGAAAGTGTTTTGAAAATTGCCTAAATCGCCTGACGCTGTGACATAATCTGAAATTGAAGAACCGCCTAAATCAATGGCGTTTTGAATAATTTTTTTGATTGAAGCGATCAATTTTTTCAGCTCAGAATCTTTGATTGAAGAAGCTTGGCGAGTTGGTGAAATCTTGGAATCAAACAACGATTCGTTAATGTAAATGTTACCAACGCCGACGACAATTTCGTTGTCCATCATTGTGGTTTTAATGTTCATATTTTTGCCGTGGAGCTGGGATTTCAAATAGTCGAACTCAAACTCTTGCGACAAAGGTTCCGGCCCTAACTTTGACAGCATTTTGTGTTTTTCTAAATTTTTAGTAGCGACTAAATCAACAAACCCGAAACGGCGCGCATCGTTTAAAATCAAGTATTTACCGTCTAAAAATTCCAACGCGAAATGATCATGTTTAAGTTTTTCGAAGTCGTTTTTGACAGTTACTTTGCCGCTCATTCCTAAATGGATAATCAAGCTTTTTTGGTTGTCGAAATGAATAATCAAATAACGAGCGCGGCGGCTGATTTCAGTGATTTTGGCATTTTTCAAACTTTGTAAATCAAGAGTTGATTCAATGCGCATTTTTTTGTCAGAGCGGAAAATTTTGCTGACTTTGTTGCCGGCTAAATTGGCAATGCCGCGGCGCACGGTTTCAACTTCAGGAAGTTCTGGCATAAATTTTGATTTAAGATTTTAGAAATTAGATTTATCAATGATGGCGCAAATCTAATTTCTAAAATCTAAAAGCAAAAATCCTAAATGTCTTACGAGTTAAAATTGCCCGAAAATGCCAAAGATAATCGTGTTTTAATGCATAGTTGCTGTGCGCCTTGCGCTGGTGATTTGATGGAACGCATGAAGGTTTCGGGAATTGATGTTACGATCTTTTTCTACAATCCCAATATTCATCCGCGCAAAGAATATTTGATTCGCAAAGAAGAAAATATTCGTTTTGCCGAAAAGTTGGGAATTCCTTTCGTTGATGCTGATTACGACGTGCAAAATTGGTTCAAGCGCGCCAAAGGAATGGAATGGGAACCAGAACGCGGAATTCGCTGCACAGCTTGTTTCGACATGCGTTTTGAACGCACCGCGCTGCATGCTTATGAAAATGGTTTTACGACAATCACTTCTTCGCTAGGGATTTCACGCTGGAAAAATATGGATCAAATCAATGATTGCGGTATTCGCGCCGCAAGTCATTACGAAGGAGTTGATTATTGGACTTACAATTGGCGCAAAGAAGGGGGT
Organism: Alphaproteobacteria bacterium; assembly: GCA_021151765.1. Classification (GTDB taxonomy): domain Bacteria; phylum Pseudomonadota; class Alphaproteobacteria; order Rickettsiales; family UBA1997; genus UBA2645. Next base: position 112,773 of record JAGKWR010000002.1, on the reverse strand, counting down.
GCCGCGCGCATGTATGAAATTGCTAAGCGCGAAGAATTTTACAAACAAGAATATTGCGGCTGTATTTTCAGCTTGCGTGATTCAAACGAATGGCGCGTTAAAAATGGCCGCGAAGAAATCAAAATCGGTGAAGAATTTTACTGCGAAACTGGTGTCGATAAAAATTTAACTACTGCAAAAGAGGTGAAGTGATGTTCCGTACAACAAATCATCAAAGTGAAAACGGAAGACTTGAGCAAGAGAAATATCAAAACATAAAACAGTCAGGTCTATCTGGCAGAATTAATTTTGGTGATTTTCGTTCCGTTTCTGATTTGTGCCAAGAGATTAAAGAAATTTCAAACTCAGAATTGCGATATGATTTATTCATCGAGCTCTCTTCAAATCTTGCGAATAAAGAAGATCAAAAGCTTTTTTTGGCAATAGCAGCTAAATACGGTATTTTGAATGAACAAAAAATTTCGCACATAGTTGAAAGTTTCGATTTGCAAGTTTCAAAGTTTGATTTGCTCTATCTTGCCATGCAAGAAGATCAGATTTCTTCAGCTTCTGACAATGTTGATTTAAATTCGATTGGGTTATTGCAGAGTGTAATTGATGTTATGCAACCAGTTATGACAAACGGTACTCGTGTAGAAAAACGCAGTAACCAACAAAATCCACACTTAGTTAAAGGTGCTGGTTGGGATGTGAGTAAATTTACAATTAATTCAACTAGTAGAGGCAATTCATGAAGTTATCGCAGTTTTGTTTATTATTTTCGTTATCAATTTTCTCTTTTGATTCTATGGCCAAAAATATCGTTATTTTAGCAACGGGTGGAACTATTTCTGGTGCTGGAGAATCGGCAAATAAGTCGCAATATTCTTCGTCGAAAATTAATATTGATCAAATTGTCAAAAGTTCGGCGGGAATTGAAAAGTTGGCCAATATTTCGGCGCAGCAAATTATGCAAAAAGGCAGCCAAGATATTAATCAAAATGACTGGTTAGTGATCGCCAAAAAAGTGAATGAAACTTTGGCGCAAAAAGAAGTTGATGCAGTGGTGATTACTCATGGAACTGACACGATGGAAGAAACGGCTTATTTTCTAAACCTTACAGTGAAAAGCGATAAGCCAGTAATTTTAGTGGGTGCAATGCGTCCCGCAACTTCAATCAGTGCGGATGGTCCGTTGAATTTGTACAATGCTGTTGCAGTTGCGGCTGACGATAATGCTAAAAATAAAGGCGTTTTAGTAGTAATGAATGAACAAATTTTAGCAGCTCGCGATGTTACAAAAACTCATACAACAAACGTTATGGCCTTTGCTGCGCCAAATGCTGGAGCGATCGGCAATGTTCATTATGGTAAGGTAAATTTTTATTATGCGCCGTTACGTTTGCACACTAAAGATTCAGAATTTGATGTCGCAAAAATTAAGAAATTACCGCAAGTTGATATCGTTTACGCCTACGCTGGCTTTGATCCTAAACAAATTGATGACTTGGTTGCGGCTAACACAAAAGCTATAATTTTGGCGGGAGTTGGTGATGGAAATATTAATCAAGAAACAGTGAAAGCTTTGGCAAAGGCGGTAAAAAAAGGAATTTTAGTTGTACGCTCTTCGCATCTTTTAAGCGGCAATGTAGCGCCAAATGTTGAGATTAATGACGATCAATTTGGTTTTTTAACTGCGGATAATTTAACCCCGCAGAAAGCCAGAATTTTAGTTATGCTGTCGCTTGATTCAGTAGGTAATTCCAAAAACATCAAAGGTTTGTTTAGTTCTTACTAAATATTTTTCAGATATTTTAGTAACTCCATCCACAAGTTGAGTAATCGAGCTGATAGTCTCCGTCGACGCACGTGTATCTCACCGTGTTGCTACCACATTTGCCGCCATTCGTGATTTTAGAGCAAGTTGTGTTTGCAGCACAGTTATCAAAAGTTACAGTTGTAACATTGTCTCCAGCGTTACCGCAAGAATAGTCATATGCGTTTACTGATCCAGATGCTGGAACTGTTGCGTATCTGTTGTAGTGATTAATTACAAAGCATTGGTCAGTATTGCCACTGCAGCCAACATAACAGTTAAGTCCTGTGTAGTTAACATTAGATGAGTTGATATAAGAATATTGGCTAGCACTGCAACTTCTACATGCGGAGCAGTCATTGTTTACAACGATTGTTCCCACGCCGTTATTATTTGTACAAGTTGCTGTAGGACTTTGAGAAGTTCTATCGTTAGCTGTTCTGCCGCAACTACTATCGTTACCATTCGTGATTGCAGGGGATGGAATATTTTTACCAAAACCACTTTTACAAGATAGTGATACTACTTCTCCAACGTTAATATTTCTTGTAGTTCCTGTATAAACGGAACCACCACTTGCTCCATAAGATGTGTTATTTGTTAAGTTGCATGTGATTGCTGCACAAGCTGATCCTGAAACTAGGCTGTAGTAATATTGATCGATGTTTTGATAGCCATAAGAGTCTGTACTACCATTGTAGGATTTGCATTGGTAAGAAGGCATAGAAGGAGTGCCGAAGTTACTTGTGCAAGAATTTACTTGAACAGATGAGCCGGCATTCACTGTAGTGTTATTGCCGCTAGAACCTATAATTGAGTTATTAACAGTTCCGCCATTAGTAGCGCATTGAACAACTGGAGCACTCCAAGTATAGTTTGAATTGCAGGTTCTGGAAACAATGAAATAACCGTTAGTTCTTCCAGCTTGTGAATAATCAGAAGCAGTTTGCGAAGTTAGGTTATTGAATCCGACTTCGGTTCCAGCTGAGTTATAACCAAAAGTTCTTGTTATTGTCGCTCCAGTAGAGGTTGAAGGCCATCTGATTTCAATTGATCCAAATTGTGCAGTATTATGAGAAGTTTTACCAACTCCTTCTCTAGTATCTATATCATATCCAGGACATTGATTTACACATGTTGAAGAAACATTGGTCCAGGTATTAGCGCTTCCACCACCAACAACTTGAGAATATTGACAAGTTCTTTTCGGACTTGTTTCAGGTGAGCCAGATGTTGCGCTTGGGATTGGGGTAATTGCTGTACCAGTATCATCTTTAAATCTTGGATAAGGGTAAGGAGAATAACCTGATTGGCAGGTTCCAGATACGACAGCACTTTGACCAGCAGTGAGATTATTTGAAGCTGGCCATGTTGCAAAACCATCGCTTGATCCAGGATTTGTTACTGCATTACAAGAACTCACGCATGGATTTCTGACTGGTCCCCAAGTTCCATCATATAAACAATCTCTTTCTGGTTGTGAATTGCCAACTGCTTGGAAGAAACCAAGAGATGTGTTACAATAACCTTTTCTGGTTGATCCTGGTGTAACTGAAGAAATGCTGCGTGAGGCTGGAGTTGTGTAGGTTGTAGTAAGTGGGCGACCCATTGCATCAACTTCAACTCCAAATGAAGCGCCTTTTGATGCAGCCCAAGCCGTCCAGTCGATAGGATTAGTTGAAGGATTAATTGCAGGACAGGTAATTCTGGTGCAACTACTATTAACGCTTTTTGGATTGCCAAGTTGATCAACTCCTCTTGTCGGGAGTGAATTTGTGCGATATCCTGCTATACAAGAAGTAGCGGTGTAAGTTTGTAGAAAATCGTTAGTTTTAGTGAATGATGGCCAAATTGCGTAGCCATTTGATTCTCCTTTAGTTCCAAGTGTAACGGCTCCGAAGGTATTGCTTGCTACATCGTTTGTTTCGGTTGATTTTGTGTAAGTTTGACTTGGATAATTGCCAGAGGCATCAGAATCATTTGTATTATTTCCGGTAGTTATCGCAGGCGAAGAAAAACGAACGCAGGCTGCTGATTCTGAATTAGTAATTAGACCGCTCCACTTACCATTTGTGCTACTTGCAGTATTGTCTAAGCAATTCATTTTCGGACTTATAACACCACTACTAGTTGATTGTGATTGCCAGAAGCCGTTACAAGTTCCTTTTATATTATTCATACCAACAACTGAAGTTGGGAATTCACCAAAGCCTCCGCCAACTGATGCTCCAACGTTAGAAGTTGATCTATTCGCATGCTGTGTGTTAACGGTTCCTCCGGAGCTAGTATATGCTGAACCTCCGAGAGAAGATGAGTTATAACTATCTCCGCCATAATTTACAGAACTACAAACTTTTGGCGTTGGAATTGAAATACAAAGACCAGCTTCATGAGGAGTTGGATTATCTATTGTATAGCCACTTATTGCAGTAGTCGCATCAATACATATACAATTAACTCCATCACCACCTCTTGGGCAAGAATTGGCAAGAGTTTGTAAATTTGCGCTATTTACTGAAGATAGTGAGCTTTTCGGAACAGCAAGGCATTTACCTTTTACATTGCTTGCTGAAGTTATTTTACGGTAAATCAGCTTTTGTGACAATTTATCAGAAAAGCCAGAAACTATACACATCTCATTAAACCAACCATAAGCATCAGTATCTGCTATTGTTGAGTTAACTTGATCAACGAAGTTACTGCTTTGTGAAGTAATTCCTTTTTTGTTGTTACAATTAACAGCCAGCTTTTGACATCTTAATCTTTCTGCAGCAGTTGACTCGGTTTCACCATTATTTTGGATTGATATTTCGTTCTCCATGCATTCTTTCCACAATTGAGAACACTCATCGCGTTGCACACAAACTTTGTATTTTTCCATATCACTTTCTTGGGTTCCTAAACAAGTTGGTTGTGATGGATCAATATTTTTGAAATTAATAGATTTCGAATTTGAACAGCTCGCATCGCCACAATATTTAAATATCAGGGTAGCATCTCCGTATTTTTGAGTAGTTTTATCTAGAGTATTAACTCCATTAGTATCCGCAGTTATACTAATTTTACGAACACCAATAGAGCTTTGAGAAGTAGTGTTGGCGTTATCTATTTCTGGAAGCGATCTATTAGCACAACCAATTTTAATATCATAATATCCGTTATCTGAATTAAATCTTTGATATAAACAAACTGTTGGTTGATTGATTGCAGAATTAAATTCTTTTTTAATTAGAATATTAGCTGAGTAAGTGATTCCATTCATTACAGTTTTTATAGCCGTAGAGTCCATAGCATAACTTTTTGAATCAAGAGTTGATTCATAGCCACTTAAACCAGTGCCAATACTAAGAGTTTTATTGGAAGTGCCGAACTGAACTACTACTTCAGGTTCTAAGAAATCTGTTGTGCCGGAAGCATCTGATGAAACTTGTACTCCTTCACGTTTTGAATTTATTGCTCTTATGAATAAAGGTGGTGTGAACATTCTTGATGAATTTTGTAAAGAAGCTAAATTGTATAAGTTTGGTGGTGAATCGCTGAGAGGCACTTGAACACATTCTTGGGCTTTGATAAATTTGCCGTTACGATCATAAAAACCATTCAGATCAGTGTTTGAACCGGTATATTTCACTTTTAATATAGTACGCCAGTGTGTTGCTTCTTCCGGTTTATCATTAGTATCTTTGCCATTTTCACATTTTTTGGTTTTTTGGTTATAAGTTCCGCTAACGCAAGTGACTCCATCATCAAGTTTAACATTTTCATCAAAAAACATTTTATTATAAGCAAACTGAGTCGATGAATCAACAAAGGCGCATATTCTGTTACCATATTGTACAGCTCGTAGTCTGAGGTTACTGTCTACTATTTCGCTACAAGCTTTGTTATCATTATTAGAGTTGCTAGCTTGAGTAACATCAAATAAGTCTCCACTCATTGCACATTCTTTCGGATTGACTGAATTTACTGTTAGAGTGCGACAATAATCAAAACCGCAAGCTTGAGAAATTGGATTACTTGAAAAATAGCTTATGGCGCATTCTCTCGAGCCACATGTTTCTGAGTCATCAATTGTATTATCATCAGGTCTTAAAGTATTTTTGAATCGTAAACAAACATTTAGTTTGGCAATAGTATTACCATTATCCAAAAATTCTGTAGATACGTATCCTTTGTAAAAAGCGCTTTTCTCGCTTATTGGTTTATACAGACTTGATTTATTGCCACACAGATAAGAATAACCAGTTCCTCTTGAACCAACCTTTGACGGTTCACAAGCTTTAGGAGATCTTGTACGATCAGGTGATAGTTGTGAATGAGTATAGCCTAATCTTATATCTTTTGCACCAAAGAGCCAAGACATTGGAATTACTGGATCTACTCCCCATTTATGATCATCGCTACTATCATCAGATTGTGATTTCATTTGATTTATTGTGTAGCAGGTTCCAGAAATTCTATATCCCTGTGATGGATCGTTATTTTTATAAGCTTTATTAAGTGGAACTGGTCTATGAAATGATGAATCTGTATCATCTTCAAAATTGCCATCATTACTAACGTCAGAACCATTTGCTGCAATACAAACAGAGTTGGTAGAGTTGCTAGATAAATTGCAGTCTATTGTTTTGTAACAAAATCCTAGATCTTTTTTACATTCATCATTCTTACTACATTGGACAGTACCGCATATTGAACCATCACCTGAAGCATCACAATTTGTATCTCTAACTGTTAGATTTCCACTAGCATCAGCCGAACAAGGGTAAGGAAGATAGTAAGTTGGTTTACATACAACTGCTTGACAAAAAGAAGTGTCAGAGATTGGAAGACCAACATTAATATATTTTGAATAGAGACTGCTATATTGCTGAGTTGATCCGTTATCTAAAGCAGAAGTGGTGTTACATGAGATATTCAAAGTATCATCAGTAGTTGCACTGTACAAAGTAAATCCAGTACAACTGTCAATTCTGCCGCAAGAAGTGGTTGCTGGTTTACATTTATGAATCTGACACATTGTGTTGTTTAGTCGATATCTAGTAAAGGGAAGTTGTTTTGCTGAAAACTCATAACATTTAACGGTGCTGCCATCGCAATATTGGGCAAAATTAGTATCATCTTCATTTTGTATTCTGCTCTGATTCATTTCATCCGGAGACAATTTATTACAACTATTCAAAGAGCAATTAGATCCGTTTGGTTTTGTACCGATTGCTAATTGATGACATTGGCGTGGAACGCAATTACCAACGGAAGAAGAAGTTCTAGGAACAGCTGTCATTTTGGTACTAGTGCCATTTATATTTGGCATGTTATCACAAAATCTTACACACGTTACATTATGTCCGGACGTTGCTGTATCAACATTATCGTTTGCACCACATTCTTTTACACAATTGGCTGTTGGATTCGCGGTTGAAAGAGTAACTTGTTCACAAAGAGGTAGATCAATTAAGTCTGCACAATTAGTTCTAGGATCCGGTGCTGTAGGGGGGGTCATGATATTAGGAATGTTTATATCCATAACCGAAACGGATCTTGATGTTGCAGTACACAGAGGTTTATCAAGATAATAACAATTTACACCGCCAACTGGAGTTGAGTTACCAGTTATGGAAGTTGCAGCAGTTAAATTTGCACAATTAGGTAAACAATTTACCCCAGGATTAGCACCTGAAGTTAATAAAGCACAAGGAGGGTAGGCGCAATTAACTCCGGAATTAGCGCCAGTATAAGAAACGCAGGAAGAAACCGCACTTTGCAGATCTTTAGGAGGAGAAATAGTATTAAATATCAGAAATATCCCAGCAAACACAAGCAACGATATACTCGCTTGAAGAATTTTGTTCTTGTGCAATTTAGGGATTTTGAAATTCATTAATGACAGGTCTTTAGCGAAGAATTTTGAACCAGCTCTGAAACTAAAATGTTGTTTTCATTTAGGCTACGATTTTTTGTGCAGACCATTTTTTTGGAATACAGAGTATTTTCTAAACAGTCAGAATATTCTACTTACGATTATTTGGTGAGAAATATTTCAATAAAACAGTTTTGTAGGGAAGATTTTTAATTTGTGGTTCTTTTAAAACTGGAAACATTTAGTGCAAAAAAAAACCAGACCTTCGATTAGGTCTGGTTTTTTGGAGCGGGCGAAGGGATTCGAACCCTCGACATTCACCTTGGCAAGGTGACACTCTACCACTGAGCTACGCCCGCAAATAAAAAATAAATTTTGCGAATTTTTGAAAAATTTTTGAAGTGATTTCGAAAGTGAGGTCGCGCAAATTATGAATCGAAAAATAATTTGCAATGTTCAAATCGAAAAACTAACGTAAAAAATATTTCCATATGTCTTCCCGCCTTTATTATCAAGCATTCAAAACATACTAAAAATATGAGTTTTTTTGGGAATCGTCAAATTTTATCAGCAATTTTGGCATTAACTATCCTCACTTCTTGTGTTGAAACAGTCGTTGTTGGTTCTGTAACAACTGCAGTAGTTGCAACTCGTGAAAAAAGTTTAAACAACACGCGTTACGACGTTCAAATCTACACAACTTTACACGCTGATTTTTTGCAAAACGGTTTGAAAAACTTTGGCAATTCAATCGATGTTACGGTTAACGAAGGTCGCGTTCTTTTAACGGGAATTGCGCGTGATGTCCAAAAAGCCAAACTTGCTTCCGAGCTTGCTTGGAAAGCCTTTGGTGTAAAAGAAGTTATTGATGAGATTCAAATTCGTGATGGTGATTCAGTGCATTTTCGTGATTATACTTCCGCAACTTATGACTATTTCATCACGTCAAAAATCGAAACTAAATTGGTCTTTGCTAAAAATATCGCTACTTTCAATTACAAAGTTACCACAGTTAACGGCACAGTTTACTTGATTGGCGTTGCCCAAGATCAAGCTGAATTAAAAAGAGTTACCGATATAATTACTAACGTTAGAGGCGTGGAAAAAGTTGTTAGCCACGTAATCATGATCAATGACCGCAGAAGAAAATCATAACTCAAACACCAATCAGGTTGTTACTTTTGGTTGTCGCCTAAATGCGTTCGAATCGGAAGGAATCAAAAAAGCGATTGCTCAAACTGAACAAAAAAACCTGATCGTTTTCAACTCTTGCGCCGTAACTTCTGAAGCGGAAAAAGACCTGCGCGCCGCCTTGCGCAAAGCTCGCAAAAATAATCCAGAAGCTAAAATAGTTGTGACAGGATGCGCCGCCCAAATCGATCCGCAAAAATATGCTAAAATGGCGGAAGTAGATTTAGTCTTAGGGAACTCCGAAAAATCTAATCCTGAAAGTTACAAAAATAGCAGTGACGAATCACACTCCTCACTTTTAACTCCGAACTCTTCATCCATAAATTCTTTAAACTCTCACCAAGATCGCATTTTTGTTGAAGAAAAAAAGAAATCGCAAATTTCTCTAACTGACTTTGAAAGTGAAAAAATCAAAGTGAATGACATCATGTCAGTGCGTGAAACCGCGCCACAACTGGTTTCTTACTTTGAAAATCAAACACGTGCTTTTTTAGAAATTCAAAATGGCTGCAATCATCGTTGTACATTTTGTGTGATTCCTTTTGGTCGTGGTAATTCTCGTTCAGTGGCTTTTGGTGAAATTGTTGCGCAAGTCAAAAAAATGGTTGCGGCGGGTCATAAAGAAGTGGTTTTTACAGGAGTTGATATTTCTGGTTACGGCGAAGATTTACCGGTGAAAATTACTTTGTCGCAAATGATAAAACGTTTGCTGAAGCTGGTTCCAGAGCTGCCAAGATTGCGTTTATCTTCAATTGATGTTGCCGAAATTGACGAAGAATTTTTCGATATTTTGCGCACCGAACCACGTTTTATGCCGTATTTGCACTTAAGTGTGCAATCGGGAGACGACATAATTTTAAAAAGAATGAAGCGTCGTCACACGCGTCAGCAAGTCCTAGATTTTTGCAGCAAAGCTCGTGAAATTAGACCAGATATGACTTTCGGTGCTGACATTATTGCTGGTTTTCCAACTGAAACTGATGAAATGTTCGAAAATTCACGCAAATTAATTGAAGAAGCTGGAATAATTTTTACCCATATTTTTCCTTATTCGAAACGTGAAGGAACTCCGGCCGCGAAAATGCCGCAAGTGAACGGCTTAATTACCAAAGAACGGGCTAAAATTTTGCGCGAAACTGGCGCAGCTGAGTTGCAAAAATTTTTGTCAAAGCAGGTTGGTAAAAGTTTCAACGTGATTGTTGAAAAAGATGGAAAAGGCAAAACCGAGAATTTTTTGGATGTAAAAATTACTTCTGATATTTTAGAATACAAAAATGGCGAAATAGAATTAGTGAAAATTACCGGATTTGAGCGAAATCACTTATGCGGTGAAATCATTTCTGAAATTAAGTAAACAAACTTTTAAGAGATAATTTCAATGAATAACCAATCTGATAATAAAGATAATCATACTCCTTCTTTTGAAGAAAAAGAATTGACTGATCAAGAGCAAAGACGTAGCACAAGATCAAATGCTATTTCTGATATTGAAGAATATTGGAATCCAGAACAACCAGCTGGAATAATACCACCCTCTACTTCAGTTCAAATTTCTCAAAATCAGTCTGTTAAAAATAACGATAATGCTGTAACAAAATAAAATTTATGAAACTCGATATAAATAATTTGCCCAAAAATTGGGTCTTTGAAGAAGCTAAAAGAATTTACGATAAAATTGGCGGTAAAACTCCGGCTAAAGGTTACGTTCTTTTTGAAACTGGTTACGGGCCGTCAGGTTTGCCGCATATCGGAACTTTCGGTGAAGTTGTACGTACTTCTTTTGTGCGTCACGCTTTCACTTTAATTGCGCCGGAAATTCCGACTAAAATGTTTTGCGTTTCTGACGACATTGACGGGCTTCGCAAAGTTCCAGACAACGTGCCGCAACAAGAAATGGTACGTGCTAATTTAGGCAAACCGCTGACTTCAGTTTCTGATCCTTTCGGCACTCATGAATCTTACGGACATCACATGAATGCGCGTTTGCGTGGCTTTTTGGATGGTTTTGGTTTTCAATATGAATTTATTTCAGCGACAGACAAATATAAATCTGGTGCCTTTGACTCAACAATGCTGCGCGTTTTGGAAAAATACGAAGATTTGATGAACTTGATGTTGCCAACTTTGGGTGAAGAACGCCAAGCTACTTATTCGCCATTTATGCCGATTGATCCAGAATCTGGAATTGTTATCGACAAAGGCGTGAAAGGTGTAAATAAAGCCAAAGGAACGGTTATTTACGTTGATACAAACGGAGTTGAAAAAGAAATTCCAGTTACCGGCGGAAATTGCAAATTGCAGTGGAAAATTGATTTCGGCGCGCGCTGGTATTCTTTGGGTGTTGATTACGAAATTTACGGCAAAGATCACCAACCAAATGAAAGAATTTACCGCGAAGTTTGCCGCATCTTGGGCGGCATTCCACCAGTAAATTTCACTTACGAAATGTTCTTGTCAGATTCTGGCGAAAAAATTTCGAAATCGAAAGGTAACGGCATTTCAGTTGAAGAGTGGCTTTCCTACGCGCCAGCTGAATCGATGGCACTTTTTATGTATCAAAAACCAAAAACTGCCAAACGTTTATATTTCGATGTAATTCCAAAAGCGGCTGACGAATATTTAACTTTTGCGGCATCTTATCCAACTCAGGAAGAGGCGGCAAAGTTTGATAATCCTGCTTTCCACATTCATGAAGGAAAAGTTCCGGCGATTAATTTTAACTTGAGCTATTCGCTGTTGTTGAATTTGGCATCGGCTTGTAACCCAGAAAATGACTCGGTTCTGTGGGGTTTTATTTCCAAATACCAAGCTGGTTTGACCAAAGAAAACTCGCCTTATTTAGCGAAATTGGTCGGCAACGCCATCAACTATTACAACGATTTCATCAAGAAAAATAAAAAATATCGTGAAGCTACTGACGCTGAAAAATCAGCACTTCGCGAACTTGTTACAACTTTGCAAAACGCAACTGAAGAACAAAAAAATGACGGCGCGTTGTTGCAGAATTTAGTATTCCAAGTTGGTAAAAATCACGGTTATGAAAAGAATATGCGTGATTGGTTTTTAGCGCTTTACCAAATTTTATTAGGACAAGATCAAGGCCCAAGAATGGGATCTTTCATTGCACTTTTTGGCATTGAAAGTTTTGTGAAATTGGTTGAAGAAAAAATAAAATAAAACTGATTATGGCTTTCTTTGTGAGAGTTTTTTCTTGGTTTGTAAAAGATTCTTCGCAAAAAAATGAGCCAAAATCTAAGCAGAACAAAGCCGATAAATTTGATCGCGACTATGTTAATAATTTTGCAGAGAAATTAGCTGGTGCCAAATATTTAGGTAGTAACTTAGATCAAAAAGCTTGGTTGGAAGAACTACAACATCAGCTGAAGCAGCTTAAAAAAGAATTGCAAAAAGAAGGCGCGAATTTTGAAAAAAATTTGCGGGAAATTGCTCAAGAATTATTTGTTACAGCTTGTGCTTCAAACCTTGATATTGAAGAGATTACTAATTTTTTTGATGTTTGTGAGTTTAATGTAGCCGATCTCAACAAATTTAATCGCAAAGGTAAATTCAACGCTTTAAGCGCAGCTTTGTTGGGCAATCGCGGTAAAAAGTTTTTGCAATGGTTGATTATGCTCGGAGCAAACGTAAATTTTAGATCGCCAAATGGTGATAATTCTGCTCATATTGCTGTTAAAATTGGAGTTAAAAAATGGATGATGGAATTTCTAATTACAGAAGGTGTGCAGCTCAATGTTTTGAATAATGAAGGCTTGTCAGCTTTGGATATTGCGATTTTGAAAATTGATCGTGATTTAACTTCAGTATTGCGAGAAAATGGCGCTAAAAGCAGTTCGCAGAATTTATTTGGTAAGATAAACGATAACCAAACATCACCGCAAAATTCGCAAACTAAAGAAGAACAATTGCACGATGCCATTTTAAGTGGCGATATTACTTCAGTTAATAGTTTAGTTTTAGATGGAGCGAATGTGAACGCCAATTTAGGCGGAGAAACAATTTTACAAACTGCTGCTAAAACTGGTAATTGGGCAATCACAGCAATAGTTGCTGATCGCGCTAGTGTGATTACGAAAGAGAACGTACGAGGAGTTAGTGAAGTCATGGGGCAGATGATTGACAATGCCGGATCGCTGCAATCTCACGTAAATAATCCATTTCACCACAGCAATAATTCCCAAGGTGGTGGAATGGGACGTTAAATTTATTTAGCGTAACGAATAATTACGACACCAGAACCACCTCTCTTAGGTATGTTAGTTGAGCCACCACCACCACCACCATAACCATCTGTTCCGGCGACTGGATTTCGACCTCCAGCTCCACCTCCACCTAAACCACCAGGTGATGGGGTTAAGTTTCCCTGAACAGCACCACCACCGCCACCGGCATAATAAGTTGGTGTTCCTGTTATACTTATTGATACGCCATTACCACCACTACCACCAACCTCTCCAGCTGCTGTGCCGTTAGAACCTCCTTGACCACCTGCTGATCCAGCTCCTCCACCTCCACCAGCACCACCCCAACCTGTAATATTTGCTGTGGCACCGCCAACGTTTCCGTAAGAAATTCCTCCGTCTGCGATATTTGTAATAACTGCACCACCAACTCTGCTCGGAACATCTCCCCTGTTTGCTCCGCCACCAGAGCCACCAGCTTTTCCAGCTGCTAGAGAGTTATTTCCACCGCCACCACCACCATAAGTGGTAATAGTATCAAAAACTGAGTTGCCACCATTAACTGGAGTGGTTGTAGCTGAAGTATTAGCAATACCACCACTACCAACTGTAACACTATAAGTTTTGACTGTAAGAGTATGGCTAGACTTAAATACGACACCGCCGCCGCCACCACCACCACCAAAAAATGTACCGCCGCCGCCACCAGCTACAACTAATACCTGACTACGGCCACCAGCTGTACAAACAAGATTTCCAGAAGATGTAAAAGTATGCAGTTTGTAAGTAATTCCTGAAATAGTTGTGGTAGATTCGGTGCCACCTGAACAACTTGGGTTAATTGGTGTACAAGTCGAGCCCGTTAGATTATAACCAGTTGCGCAGGAGCAGCTTGTTTTGTCTGTATATTGGAAGACACCGTTGACACAGGAGTAAGGCAAAGAACCAGTGAAATTTGCTGCAGCGTTACAAGTTAAAGATCCAGATCCGTCTTGAACTGTGGTAGCTGTGATCCCATTAGCAGCAGTTACTGTACAAGAAATCAAACATCCCGAATCGCTGACAGTTCCGCCAACACAACTTCCACCAATACCGCCAGATGAAGCAGATCCACCAATAGAACGTAAAATTGTGCTGTTCCATTTCTTACCCAAATAATCTTCAACCGATTCTCTCTCTTCATCAGTCAAAGCACGAGCAAACATCACAATCTCGCCAATCTGACCCTGATAAGACTTACCAATCGTCAAAGTGTTCATCCCAGATAAATTATTAGTATCAGTCGAAGTCGCAGCTAGAAGTCCGTTAATATAAGTCTTCTTACCCACAGAACTATCATGAACAAAACTAAAAACTCGCGCCTTGCCAGTTGAGGACGCATAAGTCGAAATACTCGAACTGTAAGAATTATCACTAGATTGCGAATGAATCACCGTCCCATCAGCACTATAACCTAAAACTAAATTCTTATTCGTAGTTGATTGATTCTCAGATGAAGCATCACCAATAAAATAATTACCGCTCTTGTTACTCTCTCTCCTCTCTAGAACAAAAATCGTGTAATTCGTATTGTTCAAAACTGAGCCATCCACCGTAAAATAACCATTCGTGCCATCAAACTTCACCGCTTGCACATAATTAATACTATTGGAATAACTCGGAGCATAAGCAGCATCACTTTGAACAGCATTATTCTTAGACATAGACTCACGAACATCATACCACACACTCAACTTCGACTTATCCTCACTCTCTGAAGCCTTAAAACTCTTGTCCAAACTAGTTTCCAACCACAACACCGAATCTGCAATACCTTGAATCGGTGACGACTGCGTCAAATTCTGCGCCGTAGCTATACGAAACTTCTTAATCAAAACATTACTCGCCAACACACCAGCAATAATAACACCAATCACTAAAATTACGATCGTGATTTCAACCAGAGAGAAGGCTTTGATATTTGGTTTTTTCATAATTGGGAATCTACCATTTCTAGGTTAGCGACTGTGTAAGAAATTGAATTACATTCCAAAACTTACACAATTTTTTGAATTTCGCCGATCAATTTTTTGAAGCTGTCAGTTTCGTAATTATCATGAACGCCTTGCATCACTGAAGTGACACGTTCCAAGCCCATGCCAGTATCAATACAAGGTTTTGGCAATGGAATCATTTTGCCGTCTTTGTGTTTTTCAAATTGCATGAAAACCAAATTCCAAATTTCGATAAAACGATCACCATTTTCATCCTTGCTGCCTGGAGGGCCGCCGAAAATTTTATCGCCATGATCGAAGAAAATTTCTGAGCACGGGCCGCAAGGACCAGTGTCGCCCATCGACCAGAAGTTGTCGTCAGTTGCGATACGAATAATTTTATCATCATTTAAACCAGCAATTTTTTTCCAAAAATTTGCCGCTTCATCATCGTTGTGATAAACAGTAACTAAAAGCTTTTGTGGGTTGATACCGAATTCTTTCGTCAACAAATTCCACGCATAAAAAATCGCTTCTTCTTTGAAATAATCGCCAAAAGAAAAATTACCTAACATTTCAAAAAAAGTGTGATGACGGGCAGTGTAGCCAACATTGTCCAGATCGTTGTGTTTACCACCAGCACGGACACATTTTTGCGAAGTCGCTGCGCGTTTGAATTTCGGAACTTCCACGCCAGTAAAATAATTTTTGAACTGATTCATCCCCGCGTTGGTAAACATCAAAGTAGGGTCGTTATGCGGAATCAAAGGACTAGACGCAATAATTTCATGGCCATTTTTGGCAAAGTAATCGAGGAATTTTGTACGAATTTCGTTGGTAGTAAGCATCTTAAAAAAATAAACTTTGTTGTGGATAGGCGAATTTACTTCGCCTGTAGCAACTCGAAATTAACCTAAATTTAAAACGCAGTTTTAAATTTAATGAATGTAAAACAAGAATAAGCCGGCCAACTGATCGTGTTGCGATCAGAAGAAATAAATAAAATCCGGCTCGCACCGAAATTTAAAATGTAAGACAAGAATAAGCCGGCCACTGATCGTTTTGCGATCAGAAGAAATAAATAAAATCCGGCTCTCACCGGAATTTAAAATGTAAGACAAGAATAAGCCGGATTCTGTCCGCAAACACTTCAACAACACGGGCAAAGCCGCGCTGTAGCGAAGCGTAAGCGGGACGATCATTCATCTAGGATCAACATCGCTGTTGACCTCAAGCAACCTACCCGAACGGCATGCGTCAGAACATTGTTTATTGCTAAACTGCCATTCCTATTTGGTCTTGCTCCCGATAGGGTTTTTCCAAATTCGTGTTACCACGAAAGCGCGTGAGCTCTTACCTCGCGTTTTCACCCTGGCCAATTCATCAAGGTAGCGACTAAACACTTCCGATTAAGAGAGCATAAAATCAAGCTAGTCAATGATGGTTGGTGGTATATTCTCTGTGATACTTTCCCTCAGCCGCTCTAGTTTATTCAAGCTGCGTGGCCAGCCGTTAGCTGGTATCGTTTCTGACGAGGAGTCCGGACTTTCCTCTGATTTTCAAATTTGTTACCAAACTAAAACCAGCGATCATCTACTTGCCTTACAAGATCGTGGAAATTACAAAGTGTCGCTTTGCAAAGCAAATTAAGTTTTAAAGATTAACCGTGAAAAATAATCCAAATCAAAATTCAGACGAATATTTTAACATACCTTTGGAAGAAGAAGTTGATGAGCAATATTTGCGTAACTTTATTGAAGATTTGTTGCGCGATGAAAACTTCCAACCTGAAAATATTGCTAAGTTAAAAAATCGTAAAGCGGCTAGTTTAATTGAAACTTTGCCAAAAAAATTACGCGATTATCTAAAAGAGCTGCAAGCTTTGGAAAAAGAAAGTGCGAAAGCCCGTGATAAAGATTCTGAAGGTCAAGATTTAAACTCAAATAATCCCAAAACTAAAAAAGAAGTAGAAGCTGAGAAACAGCGTCGCGACCGCGTAAAAGCTATTGCTAAAGAAATTTTTATCATTTCCTGCGCCTCAAGCAAACCGTTGGAAAAATCGATGGAATTCTTCGATAAATGCCAACTTAAACCAGAAGATTTAAGTAAATTTGGTGAATGTGGTTTGAGTCCGCTGACGGCTGCGATGCTTTCCGGTAAAATTGAAAAGATGCAGGTTTTAATTGATCGCGGAGCTAACGTTAATGAAAAAAATTCTTACGGATTTACGGCGCGTGATTTTGCTGAAATGATTGGTGAACAAAAAGCTGTAGAAGTTTTGAAAGCAAATGGCGCTAAGGGAATAAATTCAGAACAACAAGAAAATGATCAAGAAAGATCACGCCAAAAAGAGGAAGAAGAAAAAGCTCGTAAAAAAGCTAAAAATGATGATTCAAAAGAACGAAAAGCTGAGTCAGCAGCTTTGAAGCGTCAGCAAGCTGAGATTGATAGAATGCAGCAAGAACAGTTGCGAATTTATCGTGAAATGGAAGCGATTTACGAATATACTTTGGCGAGAGAAAAATTAGCCAAAGAATCTGCTCAGAAAGAACAAAAGACTCGTGATGCAGAACAAAAATCATCAAATTTGCAATCTCAAAGCCAAACTGCTCAAAAAGTTACAACATATTCCACGAAAGAAAGAGAATCGAGTAATCGTCAAGAATTAAGCGAGGCTTTAGCTAAAATCGCGCAACAAAGTCAAATTCAAAATACTGAAAAAGCTGAAAATTCTCAGCCGTCAAAAGTTGCAGAAAAACCGCAACCAGAAATAAAAAACGATAAAGAACAGAAACAAACCAAATCAGCTGCAATAGCTGAACTGGAGAAAATGCTGCAAATCGATTTAAGCAAAGAAGATATCAATAAATTACTGTTTAATGCCGTTAAATCTGGCCAGTCTTTGATTGCAGTTTTGTTGATTAATTGTGGTGCTAACGTCAATCATCGTGAAGGTAGTAAAACTATTATTGATATTGCAGTTGATAACGCTGATTCATCAATGATTGGTGCGTTGTCGATGTTTTCACGTCGTGAAGTTTTAGTTAGTGCAATTTCGCAAGCAATTGCCAAGGGTAACTACATAACTCAGGATTTACGTGATGCTATAGTTGGTCAAGATTCAAAAAAATTTGATGTCGAATCCGAAAAAAAATCTCCGATTAAAGATTTAAAAACTTCATTTCAGAGCCTTGAAGTTAGAATAGATCAAGTATTTGAGTTAGGTAACGATAGTAAGAAATTACAAAAATCTGAGGTTAAAACTCAAGAAAACACGGAATCAAAAACTTTGCCTCAGCTTGTTGAAAAAGCTGTGCAATTTGATTTTAAAAAAGAACAACCAATAGAACCAAAATTCTCTGTTTCTGAGAAAGCTGAAATAGCAAACAAAACAGTGGTGGAACAATCAAAAATAAAAGTTCCTGATAATTCTGGCGATAAGAAAATAGAATCTTCCAGCGTTGTATTGGATAGCAAAAGCAAAACAGATTTTGCACCAATAAAGCCAATTCAACAACAAAAACAGTTACAAATTTCTCAAGAAAAAGAGCAAAAAGTTTTGCCAAAATCTGAAGTTTTAGACATTGGTTATTTGATGGCAGAACAAGAAAAAAGATCGAAAGAAAAATTAAAAAATCTGCAACCAGAAAATGTGCAGCAAAAGTCGCCAACTCAAGATTCTGAATTGATAAAACCGAATAAAGAAAACGAAGTTTCGAAAAATCAGCAATCTGCCGACCAAGGAAGAACTGAGTTTGAAACTAAAAAGATCGAAATTCCAAGTCGCTCACCGCAACCTCTTAAAATTCAAACAATAAGCGGCGAAAAAGTTTTTGAACGTAAAAATCATAAAGCAGATTTTCGTGAAAAAGTGCAAAGCCAAGAAGAAAATTCAGCTAAAAATACTAAAGGAAAGAACCTCTGATTTGTCGCGGGAAATAGATTTGCAAAGCCATTTGAAAGAGATTGCAATTTTTCAACCAAATTGAACTGATTTTAAAAAAGCTTTGTTGCCTTACAAGATCACGAAATTAGAGTGCGCGCCCTTCAAAATTGAAATCAAATCAAATTATGAAAACTGTTTTATCTGGAATTCAGCCGACAGGAAATCTGCATTTGGGAAATTACTTAGGTTCGATTGCAAATTGGATTGATTTGCAAGATCAGCACAAATGCGTGTTCGGCGTGATGAATTTGCACGCTATTACTTTGCCGCAAGATCCGCGCGAACTGCGTCAAAACGTGATTGACGCTGCTGCGGTTTACTTGGCTTGTGGTTTAGATCCCAAAAAAGTTACGTTATTTGTTCAAAGCGAAGTGGCTGAACATGCAGAATTGGCCTGGGTTTTTGGCACTTTGACGCCGATGGGATGGCTCAATCGTATGACGCAGTTTAAAGAGAAATCAGCAAAAGATGAAAATCTCGGTCTTTACTCTTACCCAGTTTTAATGGCTGCCGACATTTTGCTTTACCGCGCCGATATTGTGCCGGTTGGCGAAGATCAAAAACAGCATCTTGAACTTACTCGCGACATTGCCGGCGCTTTTAATCGTCGTTTTGGTTGCGAATACTTTAAATTGCCGGAGCCGATGATTGTCAAAGAAGTCAAACGCATCATGTCTTTGCAAGATGGCGCTAAGAAAATGAGCAAGTCTGATGAATCAGATTTATCGCGCATCAATTTAAATGACGACGCTGATTTGATTTTGAAAAAAATTAAAAAGGCCAAAACCGATTCATTGCCAACAATCAATTTTGACGAGTCGCGTTTGGAAATGTGCAACTTGTTAAATATTTTCTCGGCGGCGGCCAATAAGTCGCCACAAGATTTAGCGCAAGAATATGAAACTGCTGGCAACGGTAAATTTAAAAATGATTTAGCCGAAAGTTTGATCGAAAAATTACGCCCAATTCAAGAAAATTTAAGACGCTTCAAGCAAGACCAAACTTATGTTCGTCAAGTTCTTGATCAAGGCAGAGAACAAGCAAGAGCGATTGCCGCTCAAACTAAAAAAGAAGTTTTTGAAATCGTTGGATTATAACCATGTTTGCAATTCCTCATAATTTGGAAGAAGAAATTCTTCGTTTAAAAAAAGAACAAAACGCCGTGATTTTGGCGCATTATTATCAAGATGGCGAAATCCAAGATATTGCTGATTTCGTTGGCGATTCACTTGATTTATCGCGCAATGCTGCGGCAACTGATGCGGATACAATCGTGTTTTGTGGCGTAAAATTTATGGCGGAAGTGGCGAAAATTTTGTCGCCTTCCAAAAAAGTTTTGGTGCCAGATTTGAAAGCAGGTTGCAGTTTGGAAGATTCTTGCCAACCAGCGCCATTTGCCGAGTTTAAGAAAAAACATCCGCAAGCTTTGGTTGCAAGCTACATTAATTGTTCCGCCGATATCAAAGCTTTGTCAGATATTATCGTTACGTCTTCTAACGCTAAAAAAATTATCGAACAAATTCCCGCGGATCGTGAAATTATCTTCGCGCCGGATCAACATTTGGGTCGTTATTTAGAAAAAGTGACTGGCCGCAAAATGATTTTGTGGAACGGATCTTGTATGGTGCACGAGCAATTCAGCGAGAAAGAATTGGTGAAATTGATCGCGAATCATCCAAATGCTAAGGTGATTGCGCATCCGGAATGTCCGCAACATTTGTTGGCGTACGCTCATCACATTGGCTCAACTTCAGCGCTTTTGAAATTTGCGACGCAACATCAAGGTGATGAATTTATTGTTCTAACTGAGCCGCACATCATTCATCAAATGCAACGTGATAATCCGACCGGAAAGTTCTATGAATGCTATTTTGAAGATCGTGCTGGTTGTACGATGTGCAACAATTGTCCGCACATGCAGCTTAACACTTTAGAGAAGCTTTACCTAGTTTTAAAATATGGCGACAAATCGCCAAGTGGCGGAGAATTACAACTTGACGAAGCTTTGCGAGTGAAAGCCGAAGAGCCTTTGCGTAAAATGTTGGCAATGTCATAAAAAATCAGCCGTAATGAATTTTTGCAAAATCAAGTGGTTGAGTTTTTCATTGGAAAAGACAGCCCAAGATTAGTAAAAGAATTACCTATGATTCAAAGTAGTAACATGTTAGTTCAATTAAACTGAGTCATAATTTTTATAATTTTTAATGATGAAACCACCTAATATTATTAGTATAAGATCCTTTGCAACATTAGCGCGTCGTAGTTCTTTTGTGACCCCGAATGTAGTAGAATTGATTAGAGATAATACTCTTGGTGTAGGTAAATCTCCCCAAAAGATAAAAGAGGGTAAACCCAATATCCTTGCTGGCAAAGTCGTTACTTTTGATAAAGCAGGAAAATCTGAGATATTAGATTCAACCGATATTAGTAATCATTTTTCGATCGTGCTTTCTTGTGGTTTAGGTGGTGGTGGATCAGAGAAGAGTTTATTTGAATCATATGAGCCGATTTCTCATTTATTATACAAAGATGAAGTTGCGGTTTATAGTTCTTTGAGAGACTCCGAAGGTAGACAAGAAAGGTTTAGAAAAGGTCTGCCATATTATTACGACGAGTCTTACGTAAACGAAGAAGAGTCACAGAATTTCTTTAAACAAGTCTTAGAAAAAAGATTCTTTACTGATGGTAAGTTAAAAGATCCTAGAAAAGTTCAGAATTTGCTTTTAGTTGGCTTTAGTATTGGACATCGTGAGAACATATCTCACATCAATTTTTTGTATGATAAGATTGCGCAATCTTTGGATAAAGAAGGTAAAAATCCTTCTTTGATTCAAAGATATTTTGAAAAAGTGGCTGTGGTTAATATTGGTAGTCCGGTTAATTGGAGAGGCAAAAAAGTTTCTAAAGAAATTTTGACAGCTGTGGAACAAGGCACTATCGATCTTGGTGATATCACAGAAAAAGATTATACTGATTTTGGGGATGCTGAAGTCAGAAGACTAGACCGTATCAGTGTATTGAATATTCGATCAGTTATGGATATGGGAACTGCTAAGCCAGAGGCGGATTTTAATAATTTTCATTGTAATTCTCTTCTTTACAGACCGGAAATATTCAAATCTGTTAGATTAGGTCGTAATGAATCTATGTACATATTTGGTGCTGGTAAAGTTAAAGAGTTATATTTTGATAAATCAGATGTTTTGAAACATAACTTTTTGGGACACGGACTCGAAAGTTACGCAAAGGCAATACATGATAGCACAAGTACAACTAAAACTATTTTATCTTTATTATCATCTCCAAGATATGATCTTTCTCTTCCTGAATCTGATGTGCTATATTTACCTTATGATCAAAATCGTCGTCCTTCGTTAGAGGATACAAAAATACTAGAAGAAGCGTGGGCTGGAGAGCTGCAAATTAGGGAAGTTATGAGGTCGAGATCTCGAGCCAAAGAGAATTCTAATGATGTTAGTAATTCGAGATGATTCTATGAAAATCAGAAGGTTATTAAAATTTCTCAAAAGACCTTTTTCAATTTCTAGAAAGTTTGTCATCTACATCACATTTTTTGTTATTCTCAGTTCTGTAATTTATTTTGGTCTGTTTGCCAAATATTACTACAACATCAAAAGTACTATATATCAGAATTTAGAAAATCAGTCAGGAAGAATTGAAAATACATTCATCGATGCAATTGAGTATACCGAGCATTCCATGAACTTTATCGCCAGACAAATTGTCGATAACAAGAAGTGGAATGATTATGAATTTATAAAAAGATTGTTGGTCAGTTATAGAATTCCTGATAATCGAATAATGCAATTCAGTACTTTTGCTTGGGCTAATGATAAGTTTCGTTTTATTGTTTCGAGCAACAAAGGATTACATTTAGATAAGCAGTTATATTTGTTAGATCGCGATTACATACCTCTAACAGTTTCTAATCCTCTTAAGATACAGTTGGGAAAACCAGTTTATGGAATTTATAGCTATAAATACGCAATTCCCGCTGGTTATGGTGTTGTAGATAAAAGTGGAAAATATTTGGGATCGGTAATTACAAGTTTTGTTATTAGCAGTTTAGAGAGAAAGTTTAATGAGGTTATAAATATTAATGGCGTTAGTTTTATCTTAACGCACAAAGATGGCTCTTTTATTGCCGCTTCTCCTAAAACTAACCATGCAGAAATTCTAAAATATTTGGATAGCAAAAAGTTAGAAATCGCCAGTAAAGAAAAAGGTTTTATCGATGATGTAAGTGTTTTTAGCGATGAAGGTTTTGGCTCAATCTACTATAATAAAATGAAGGATTACCCTTACATAATCTTCACCATTTATAACCAAAAGTTGGAAAGGGCAGAAATAGATAAAGTGGTTTTCAATGATATTATTATTTTTTGCTCTTTGGTTGTTTTAGTTTTGCTGTTGTTCTTTTTGCTGTACAGCAGCTTAGTTAAGCCAATTATTGTGATTGCAAAAGCTGCAAAAAGTATTGCTGACGGAAATTATGAAGTGGAGATTGCTGAATATAGTAGCATTGAGATGAATCAATTAGCCAAAGCAATCTTGTCGATTAAGAAGTTTGTCAAAAAAGAAGAACTGCTAAAGAATCAATTAAGTAAAGTTAATAAAGATCTGCAGCAAGTTACAAAATCAATTAATCACGATCTACGAAACTATGCTGCTGGAATTTGTGGATTGGCAAATTTGATTAATGAAGAAAAAGATTTAGCGCAGATTTCCAAATATTCTCATATGATTTTTAAACAATCTGACGGCATTCTTAGAATGGCTCAAGAGCTACTTTCTATTAATTTACCAAAGATTGATCTGAAAAAAACAAACTTGATTGAAGAGTTTAGTATTAAAGAGGTTTTAAAAGAGCTGATCTTTATCAATCAAAACTTTGCAGCAAAGCATTCAGTTAAAATTTCTTTAATTCTTGAAAATGAAATTCCTTTAATCAGCTCAGATCAAATTGTAGTAAGACGTATCTTTGATAACATTATCACTAATGCCATCAAATACAGTAACGAAAATACTGAAGTAAAAGTGTTGTTAAGCCACGTGCTTGCGGAACATAAGATTAAAGTTGAGGTGATAGATAATGGAATTGGTATGACTCAAAATCAAATCAAGATGGCTTTGGACGGTGAGGGAGCGAAAATTGATAAAACTGGATTGGCTAAAGTTGTTGATTCTCATGGTTTTGGTCTGCCAATTGTTAAAAGCTTGGTGCATTCGATTGGAGCGAAAATTGAGATAGAATCAAAAAAATTTGAAGGCACAAAAGTTAAGCTGTGGTTTGATTTAGATCTGAATCAGGTAAAAGATAATTCAAATCAGAGTAGCCAAGATTCACAAGTTTCTAAAGATGAGAGAGTCAATAAAGGGATTATTATGATTTGTGATGATGAACTAATAAATAGAGTAGTTTTAGATCGTATTTTACGTAATGCCGGCTACAAAATTTTCAGCGTAGAAAATGGCCAAGAAGCTTTGGAATTAATGGATAACAAGGATTTTGATTTGATCTTTACCGATGTAAAAATGCCAATCATAGATGGCATTACTATGACTAAAATGATTAGAGAAGGAAGTCAGTTTAAAAAGTTTAGAAACTTTAATATTCCTATCATAGTGATCAGCAGCAATAACGATGAGGATACCAAAAATAAGTCTCTTGAAGCTGGTGCCAGCCATTATTTGGATAAGATTTATGATAAGTCCAAAATATTGGCAGTGGTCGAAGATTTGTTAAAATAAATCTAAAAGGAGAATTGGTGTTGAACTAGTTTGGTTACTAGTAAAGTTCGTCCTTAACTTTGTAGTTTGCAATATCAGCGCAATCTTTTTTCAAATTTTCAACGTAAGCGGTAATAGCGCTTTCGGTATTTTGCTGACAAGCGATGATATATTTCTGACGCAATTTAGTGAGCTCCGCACGGCTGTAAAGACCACGTTTTGAGTTAATATTTTTCTCTAAAGCTTTTTGTTTTTCTGCAGCATCAAGTTGCGCTTCAAAAACTTTATCTGGTTCGAAAAGCTCGATGTCGCCTTGCATTAATCCAAGAGCGCTGAAGCTGTTGTTGTTGTATAAATCTGCATTAACTTTGGCACGTTCGATATCTTTACGACGCTGATCAACATCTTTTAAATAATAGTCAGGAAATCTTACGTAAGCAGCTTTTTGACAAAGAGTTTTTTGTTCAGATTCTTTTTTAAATTTTTTAGCGTCAACTTCGTTCAGGCATTGTTTTGAATTGTCTTGTGCAGTTTTACACTCTTTGAAAAGAACGTCATCACGAAAATATTTTACGCAATAAGGATAATTTTTTTGTGCTTCGGCATATTTCTGATTTTCAATATCTAAGCGTGTGTCGAGCACGAAACTTAAATTGTAAGAGCGATTAGGATATTTTAAATATTCGTCAATTCCGTAAGCAGGATCAAGCTGTGCGTCATCAATCAATCTTTTGCGACACAATAAATATTGATCAGTTTTGATGCGATCATCCATGTTAAAACTATAGCCCATTTCTACGCATTTTTGATGATCTCGGGAATCAATTTTTTTGTTTTCTTTGACAAAAACAGATTCACGTGCATCAGACAAGTTTTGGCTAATTTTAGTGATAAGATTAGTAATTTCGGTATTGTAGAGGATCGATTTATTCGAATTTACTTGGCTGTTGAGTTTATATTTAGCCATGGAAAGACGGCAATGCCAGTAAAGATCATTGCTGAAATTTTTGTTGGTTGAGCCAGAGTTCAAATCAAGCGAGACGCAAAATTTATGATCTTCAAGTTCAAGTTTCTGCACGTTGGGATTGCTTGAAAGTATGTATTTCGGCGGAATATTTTCCTTCTTTTTTGAGCAAGAAATTAAAGCGCAAAAAACTAATGTGAGAAAATATAATGATTTTTTTGGCATTTAATTAAACAGTTTGATCGTAAGTTTTTCTTATTACTTCAGTTAAATTTCTTTCAATAATTTTTGCAATCTATGTTCTTGTTGGTCGGGCTTGGAAATATTGGCTCTGAATATGAATTAACGCGCCATAATTTTGGCTTCTTGTTGCTCGACAAAATCGTTGATGATTATGGTTTTACGGCGCAATCCAAAAAGTTTAAAAGCGAAGTTTTTAGCGGAACAATTGCTAATCAAAAAGTTTTAGCGATTAAGCCGCAAACCTACATGAATCGTTCTGGAACTGCGGTGATAGAAGCGATTAATTTTTACAAAATCGATTTGAAAAATGTGATCGTTTTTCACGATGATCTCGATCTGCCTTTAGGGAAAGTCAAAGTTAAAATCGGTGGTGGACACGCTGGACACAACGGCTTGCGTTCAATTGACGAATGTTGTGGTAAAGATTATTGGCGTTTACGTTTAGGAATTGGTCGTCCACAAAATCAAGAATATGAAACTGCTGATTATGTGCTGGGAAGATTTAGCGTGGAAGAAATGAAGACGGTTGAAAAAACCAACTTAAAAATTTCTGATTTGATTGAAGAGATGATAGAAGGGAAGGTGGAAAGTTTTATGAATAAATTTCATCTATAAAATCGTCCAATAAAAAACCGGATTGAGTTCGAAACCCAATCCGGTTTTTTTTGTAATGATGAATCTTGAATTATTGGTTTTTCAAAAATTCTTTGTAAGCAGCTTCATCCATTGCATCAGCTAAATCAGCAGCGTTGCTCATTTTAACTTTAGCAATCCAACCATTCTCGTAAGAAGAGTTGTTAACTAATTCTGGTTGAGAAGACAAAGCTTCGTTAACCGAAACAACTTCGCCAGCAACTGGAATGTAAACGTCACTTGCAGATTTTGAAGATTCAACAACCGCGAAAGCATCGTGAACTTTGTAAGTGTTGCCAACTTTTGGCAATTCAACGTAAACTAATTCGCCCAAAGCTTCAGCTGCATATTCGGTGATACCGATTGTAGCAACATCGCCTTCAACTTTGATCCATTCGTGGTCTTTAGTAAATTTCATAATTTTACCTTATTTTAATGTTATTAATTATTTCTTAACTGATTTGGTTTTGGCTTCGACAAAAACTGGCGAAGTTAGAACCGCTGGAATTTCACGATCTCTAACTACTGCAACTACCGCATCTCCAACTTTCGCTAAAGAAGTGTCGAAGTAACCTTGACCAATTGAAACTTTTAAATTTGGTGAAAAACCACCGCTTGATAAAAAGCCGATTTTAACGCCGTCTTTTCTGATTTCAGTGCCTTCGCGAGCAATACCGCGATCAAGCAATTTTACACCGATTCTTTTGCGTTTAACACCTTCAGCTTTTTCTTTCAAAACGCGATCAGCGCCGATGAAAGTTGTATTAGTTTTGCTAACAACCCAACCCAATGCGGCTTCGATTGGTGAAGTTGTGTCGTCCAAATCATGTCCGTAAAGCGGATAACCCATTTCTAAACGAAGTGAATCACGAGCGCCAAGACCGATTGGTTTCACTTCTGACAATGCAGAAAGATCAAGCCAGAATTTCGCCGCAGCTGAATTTGGAATTGAAACTTCAAAACCATCTTCACCAGTGTAGCCGGTGCGGCTGATGAAAACTTCTTCGCCAGATTTCAATTTGAAGAAACCAATATTCATGTAAGGCAATTCAGCCAAGTTTCCGGCAGCTAAAAATTTGTTCAAAATTTCTTCTGCTTTTCCGCCTTGAACTGCGATCAATGAACGATCAGAAAGTTCAGTGAAAGTGATGTCGGCTGGAAGATTTTTTCTAATCCAAGCTGAATCTTTTTCTTTGCAGCCGGCGTTCAACACGATGAAGAATTTAGTGTCGGTTAATTTAGTGATGATCAAATCATCAATAATGCCGCCTTCTGGGTTGGTCAAAACAGTGTATTTCGCCAAATTTGGAGTGCTCAAAGAAAAATCAGTTGGCGTGATGTGTGACAAAAATTTCACAACTTCAGCACCTTCGATGAAGAATTGACCCATGTGTGAAACGTCGAAAATGCCGACATTGCCAGAGCGAGTCCATTCATGTTCTTTCAACATACCATCTGCATATTGAACTGGCATATCGTAGCCAGCGAACTCAACCATTTTTGCGCCTTGATCGCGATGAGTTTGGTTTAGGGCTGTAACTTTCATTATAATTTAAAATTAGGATTAATTAACCTTTGGAGCAGAAGGAGTTTTTTGAGCTGGAACTTGTGAAGGTGAGGCTTCAGGTGTAGCATTTTGTTCTTGCTCTTGAATAGTTTTTTCAAGCTGTTGTTGGATTTCCTTCTTTTTAGCGTTGGAAATTGAAGCCAAAACCAAGCAATTCAACATAAATAATCCAATCAAAACCATAGTGATTTTGGTTAAAATATTTGCAGAAGCTTTGCTTGACATAACTGAGTTTAAACCACCAGAACCGCCGCCAATTCCGCTTAAAGAATCTCCGTCAGATTTTTGAATTAGAACCAAAACAATCATGGCAACAGCGATGATAACCTGCAAAATAAGCAGGAATAGTTGTAGATTTTCCATTGTAATTAAGTTTGATTTGAAAGCGAGGGCTTTGTAAAGAGAGCGCGCAAAATATAAAGGCAATTTTATCTAACAAGTTTTTTCATTTTCATGCACGATCGAGTAAGAATTTCAGATAATTTCACTCAAGATTTCGCAAATTTTTTGGCGAGTAAAATTCAGGGGAAAATTCGTAAAAAAGTGCTTTTTGTCACGGATGAAAAGATTTGGAAGAATTGTTCACGCTTTTTCGCGCAAGATTTTTTGCCGCAAAATTATCGAACTTTGATTTTGAAAAATCCGCATCCGGATGAAAAAAACCTGCAAAAAATCGCCAAAAATTTGCACGATGTTGATTTGATCATCGCTTTGGGTAGCGGCACAATTAACGATTTGTGCAAATATACTTCAGCGCAGCGCAATATTCCTTACGCGATTATCGCTTCAGCTTTGTCGATGAACGGATATTTGTCGCGCAACGCTTCGATTACTATTTCACGTCACAAAAAAACTTTGCCAGCAACTTTGCCAGAAGCGGTTTTTTGCGATGTCAGAATTTTAAAATCAGCGCCCACAAGACTTACCAAAGCCGGAATTGGCGATAGTTTGTGTTTTTACAGCTGTTGGTTTGATTGGTATTTGTCGCACAAAATTTACAATACTTATTTCAGCGACCAGCCCTTCCAAATGCTGTCTGCAAAGATGGAATTATTGTTGAAAAATTATCACAAATTTTCGTTGCGTGACGACAAATTTATTCAATTATTAACCGAAATTTTGTTGTTGTCAGGGCAAGGAATGACAATTGCCAATGGTTCATATCCGGCGAGTCAATCAGAGCATATGATTGCTCACACTATTGAAATGAAATATCCAAAAGTTGCTTTGAATAAACTGCACGGAGAAATGATTGCCGTGACTACGTTCACTTCATCTGAGTTGCAAAAAAAATTGTTAAGCTGCAAAGAAATTGAAATCATCAAAAGCGATAAAATGAGTAATTTCTTTTCCGCTAAAGTTAATGCGCAATGTCGTGCTGAATATGAGCAGAAGCTTAAACTTGTGTCGCAAAAATTTAATTGGGAAAGTCTAAAAAAAGAGCTGCGCCTTATTCACCTTGATCAAGAAAAACTGCGTAAAGTTTTCAAGCATTTTGCAATTAAATTTACGGCCAAATCTTTGCATCTTTCCAATCAACAATATCAAAGCTGCGTGCTCCACGCAAAATTTACGCGTAATCGCTTTACGGTTTTGGATTTGTAAAAAAGTAAGGCGTTTTCCCTTTAGCATACGGAAAAGGACAAACGTCTAAAATTTTTTTAATCGGATTGTGGAGCTGTTTGACGAAATATCAAAACATCTATTCGAAGTGACAGGGAAGCTAGAAAAGCTAAAATTTGAACTTTCAGGCTTTTGGTTGCGCAGAATTACTAAAGAGCATCGATTATTTTATATCGTTGATAGGTCAAAAGATTACGGTGACTAGCTGTCGTTATCATTATTAGTTTTTAGAAAAGTCTGTTTCTCGGAATTACCTTGGAACACTATCCATTAATTTTAAAAAGATCATAGATAGTAGTTCATTAATCTGATCTGGATTTGTAACAAATTATTCATGATTTTAATTAGAAATTAGGGAATATGAAATCATAAGTGACTAAAACTTAGCTTCGTCACTCATTACCAACATTAAACTTGTTTTATTTATGGATAGCTTACTACCAATTACAGTTGTGATTATAATTTTGGCTATTTGCGCAATTCCTTATTTTCTACGCAGAGTTGTTCCAACTAATGAAGTGCACATTGTGCAGTCACGCAAAAAAACAGTATCTTACGGAAAAGATATGGCTGATGGAAATACTTATTACGAATGGCCGTCAGCTCTTCCTGTAATTGGGGTGACTAAGACAATTTTACCAGTAAGTGTTTTTGACTTAGATCTTAGTGGATATGAAGCTTACGATAAAGGACGTCTTCCTTTTGTGGTTGATATCAAGGCATTTTTTAGAATCACCTCGAGTGATGTATCTGCTCAACGTGTTGCCTCTTTTGATGAATTAAGAGAACAATTAAAAGCTGTAGTTCAAGGATCGGTTAGAACAATTCTCGCTAGCAGTGAAATTGAAGAAATTATGCAAGGTCGTTCAAAGTTTGGTGATGAATTTACTAAAGAAGTCAGTGCTCAATTATCAAATTGGGGGGTTTCAACAGTCAAGAATATTGAGCTGATGGATATCAGAGATCACAAAGATAGTTCGGTGATTAAAAACATCATGGAGAAGAAAAAATCTCATATCGAAATGCAGTCTCGTACCGAAGTCGCAAAAAATATGCAAATTGCACAAATAGCAGAGATTGAAGCCCGCAAACAAACTTCCTTGCAAGAACAACAATCATTACAAGAAGTCGGACAAAGAACCGCTGAGAAAGACAAGCAAATTGGGATCGCAATTGAAATGTCTGCGCAAGAAATCAAAGAACAGCAACGTATTACCAAAGAAAAAGAAATGAATGTTGTGCGAGTTGAAGAGATCAAGAAAGCTGAGATCGAACGCGATAAAAATCTAGTAAAAGCAGATCAAGATAAACAAACCAACATTATAAAAGCTGACGGCGAGAAACAAAAAAGTATTATAAATGCTGAAGGTGTAAAACAGCAAAACATCTTGCATGCCGAAGGAAATCTACAATCACAGAAACTTGGAGCTGAAGGTATAAAAGCTGAAGGTGAAGCAAAAGCAGAAGCTGAGAAATTGATGCAATTAGCTCCAGTAAATGCACAGATTGAGTTGGCGAAAGAGATTGGACAAAATCAATCTTATCAACATTACTTACTCACTGTTCGTAAAATTGAGGCCGATCAAGCAATCGGCATGAAACAAGCTGAATCACTGAAAGGCGCTAATTTAAAAGTTATCGCAAACGGTGGTGATATCAGCAGTGGCATTAATAAAATTACTGATATTTTTTCTGCTAAAGGTGGGACTGATATTGCCTCAATGTTATCTGGAATCGCTCAAAGTGAAGAAGGCGAAAAAATCTTGAACAAAATTTTGCCGAAAAAAGATAATTAAAACTACAATTGGTAGCAAAACAAAATCCAATTTTTAATTGTAAATCACGTAACCTTTATTTCTTACAGTCTGTAGGTAGTGTGGCTGTTTTGGATTGGATTCGATTTTGCGTCTTAAGCGAGTGATTTGAACGTCGATACTACGTTCGTCAATGTCACCGCATAATGAAGACAAAGTTTCGCGGCTGATTACTTTGCCAGTTTCTTGGCACAATATTTTTAAAATTTTGCTTTCTGAATCAGTGATGTGAATGAAATCTTCGCCTTTTTTCAAACGGCCGTCACTGAGATTGAAAGAGAATTCACCAAAACTACAAATATTTGGATTTTTGCTAGCAACGCCAAAACGCTTCAAAACATTATTGATGCGTAGTAGTAATTCTTTTGGTTCGAAAGGCTTTTGTAAATAATCATCGGCACCAGATTCAAGACCTTTAATGCGATCTTCAAACTCACCACGTGCAGTTAGCATAACTATTGGAGTGGTAGAACTTTTGCGGAAATTAGAAGTAAATTCGATACCGCTTTCGCCGGGCATCATTACGTCAACAATCATCAAATCAAACCTTGTGGTTTCGATCATATTTTTCGCTTCAGCTGTATCTTTAGCAAGTGACACCTGAAAGCCATTTTCTTCCAAGAAGCGTCCAAGAAGGTTACGTAATCTGGTGTCGTCGTCGATAACTAAAAGATGAAGTTTCATATGGTTTTTTAGTTGTTACTGAGCTTTGGCGATCTCGTCTAATTTTTTCAATTTGGTCAAAAGTTTTTCTAAATTGTCTAAACGCACCATGCATGGACCATCTGAAGGCGCGTTATCTGGATCTTGGTGAACTTCCATAAATACAGCGGCAACACCAACTGCGACTGCTGCTGAAGCCAAAGTATCGACAAATTCACGTTGGCCGCCACTAGCGCCGCCTAAACCACCAGGTTGTTGAACTGAGTGCGTCGCATCAAACACAACTGGGCAACCAGTTTGTGCCATGATTGGCAATGAACGCATATCAGAAACCAAAGTATTGTAGCCAAAGCTGACGCCACGTTCAGTCAACATTACGTTTTGGTTACCGAAATAATCCATTTTTTTAACGATATTTGCGGCATCCCAAGGCGCTAAAAATTGACCTTTTTTGATGTTAATCACTTTACCACTTTTCGCGGCGGCTTCCAATAAATCAGTTTGGCGACACAAAAATGCTGGAACTTGTAAAATATCGACTTCTTCACGATCAGCCAAAATGCGGCAATGTTCTTCGTTGTGAATGTCAGTGATGATTGGGCATTTAAATTGTTTTTTGATTTCGGCAAAAATTGGCAAAGTTTTCTCCAATCCAGCACCACGTTGACCGCCAACGCTTGAACGATTGGCTTTGTCGAAAGATGATTTGTAAATAAAATTAATGCCGAGCTTATCGCAAATTCTTTTTATGTTGCTTGCCATCATCAAGCTGTGATCCATTGATTCTGTTTGGCAAGGGCCAGCAAGCAAAGTGAATGGTAAGTTGTTGGCGATTTTGAGATTTTGAACTTGGATTGTACGCATTTTTGTTAAAGTAGGATTAAAGAATTGAAAAATTTATGTCCTAAGTAATAAGTTATTAAAAAATTTCAAACATTCTTTCTCTTAAATTTCTGAAAATTCATGTTCTCTAAACCTATTAGTTTGATTCTCGTTTATGTGATTACCGTAATTAACATTATGGTTTTGATTTCACCTTTTACGATTGCGCTTCTGCCATTGATTAATATGGGAGCAAATCACTCTACCTTAGATAATGGAATGTTAAATAAATTACAGTTGGTTTTTTGTTTTATCTTTTTCGTTATCAGCTTTTTGATGCTGTTTTATTTATTTTTAGATTTTCTGTTTGGCTTTTCTGTGCGCTCTTCTTTGAAGAACTGCAAGCGTTTTGACAAGATTAAAGATTACGATTTTTTGAGCGATATTTTCGATCAAGTTAAAACTAAATTTGGTGAAAAAAATGTACGTTTATACGTTAAGAATTCTGATGAAATAAACGCCTACGCGGTGAGCAGTTTCAACAAAAAAGCGATAGTTTTAACTCACGGTTTAATTAAACATTATTTGGTTGAGTGTTCTGATCCAAAAAAATTCCTTAATGCCTTGCGCAGCATTATAGGGCATGAGATGTCGCATCTTGTGAATAAAGATTTTTTACCGGGTTTTTTGATCATCACTAATCAAAAAGTAACCAATTTTGTGTCGTCAGTTTTGACTACAATATTTCGAGTAATTACGCAATTTTTCGTGATGATTCCAGCGATGCGACAATATAGCTATATCATGACAAATTTATATTCGGTGACGCGATTTTTGCTGACTTTTTTTAATCGTTTCGTGGTGTATAACGTTTACGAATTTTTACGCCGTTTTATCAGCCGTTCTTTGGAATTTCGTTGTGATTATCAATCAGCGCGTGCTTTCGGCGGACACAACATGGCACTGGCTTTGTCGATGCTTGGAAAAGGCGGTTATTTTACACTTTTTTCAACTCATCCCGGCACCGCCAAAAGAATTGCTAAAGTGCAAAATGTTAAGATTACAGAATCAATGATTGGGCCACGTTTTTTTGATTCGATCGCCAATTATTTTTCGATCATGTTTTTGATGATAATTTGTTTGTATTTCGCCAAAACTTCAGGTGTTGATGTGATGATTCGTTCTTATCTGCAGCATAATCCTGACTTATACTTAAAAGTTCAGACAATTTTTGGTTTGATTAAAAATATTCTATAATTGATGGCCAATTTCAAAACTTTAACGCAACTAATCGATTTTCAAGCACAACAGTTCAACAATGCGCGAGCTTTAAATTTCAAAGAAAATGGTCAGTGGCGCAGTTTTTCCAATCAGCAATTTTGTGATGATATCTTCCATTTTGCTTGCGGACTGAAAGAAATTGGAGTTACGAAAAATCAAACTTTGGCGATTTGTTCTTATCAAAATCCAATCTGGTTAATTGTTGATTTCGCCTCCATTTTAGCTGGTGCAGTGACAGTTCCAATTTTTGATAATATTTCGAGCGAGAATTTAATTTTTGAAATTAACGACGCCAAAGTTGCGTATTTTTTCACCGATAATGACGCGGTTTTAGAGCAAGTTAGAAATTATAATCCCGACATAAAAATAATTTCTTATGCAGCCGGAAAGCAAGGTGCAGTGAGCTTTGAAGAAATATTAGAAATTGGTCGCCAAGCAGCGCAGCAGCAAAAATACAATTTTGCAGATTTAGTCAGCGCGACAAATCCGCAAGATTTAGCGACAATAATTTATACTTCGGGAAGCACTGGAAAGCCCAAAGGCGTTGAATTAACTCATCAAAATTTAGTTTCGCAAATTCACGATACGGCGATTTTTTATCGTTTAGAAAAAGAAGATGTAGTTTTGTCTTTCCTGCCTTTAGCCCATATTTTTGAACGTATGGTGATGATGTTTTACATTACGCAAGGTGTTGAGGTTCATTTTGTTGACGATGTAAAAAATGTCGGCGTTTTTTTGCGTGAAGTGCAACCAAACTTGATGACGACTGTGCCGCGAGTGATGGAAAAAGTTTTTGCGCGCATCAAAGACAATGTTGAAAATGGTAGTTTTTTCAAAAAATTTTTAGGCCAAAAAGCCATAAAACGTGCTTTGAGTAAAGATGTTGAGTGTCCGCAAAATCTGCTCGATAAAATTTTTGATGTGTTGGTTTATAAAAAATTCCGTGCTGCTTTAGGTGGCAAAATGCGTATGATGATTTGTGGTGGAGCAGCTTTGTCACAAGATATCGAACGCTTTTATCGCAATATCGGTGTTGCACTATATTGTGGTTACGGCATGACAGAATGTGCGCCAGTTTTGGCGGCAAATTGTCCGGATCATCACAAATTCGGCACTGTTGGCAAAGCTTTTACTTCCGTAAAACTTAAAATTGCTGAGGATGGCGAATTGCTGGCAAGTGGTTCAAATATTATGCGCGGATATCATAACGATGCGGCAAAAACTGCAGAAGTTATGAAAGATGGTTGGATTAAAACCGGTGATCTTGCCGAAATTGACGCTGATGGTTTTGTAAAAATTATTGGGCGCAAAAAAGAAGTTTTCAAAAACGCTAATGGAAAATATGTTTCGCCGGTAGTTTTAGAACAAAAATTAATGCAAAATTTAGGCTTTTTGTTGGGCGCGGTTGTAATCGGGGAAGGGCGAAAATTTACCAGTGCTTTGTTGTTTCCCGAATTTGA
Organism: Alphaproteobacteria bacterium; assembly: GCA_021151765.1. Lineage (GTDB taxonomy): Bacteria > Pseudomonadota > Alphaproteobacteria > Rickettsiales > UBA1997 > UBA2645. The sequence goes on along the minus strand of JAGKWR010000002.1, from coordinate 76,988 downwards.
AACTTTGGAAAAATTCAAACAAAAATTTAATTTCAAAGGCGATGATGTTGAGTTTCTACAATCAAAAATTTTACAACAATTCGTCGAAAAAAATATCACAATTCTGAATTCTAAGTTAGATCACTGGGAACAAATTCAAAAATTTCATATCGCAACGCAGCCAATATCCATCGAATCCGGCGACATAACTCCTTCAATGAAACTTAAGCGAGCAGTTCTTGAAAAAAAATACAGCGAAGTGATTGCAAATTTTTACGCTGAATAAATTTTTTAAACTAAGGCAGGGCTGAAAATAATTACAAAATGGCGTTGATAGCGTCAGTGATTTTTTGCAAATCGCTCTTTTTGATGTTCAAGGCTGGCATGACGTAAACACAATTGGCGAAAGGGCGCAAGAATACTCCGGCGGCGATAAATTTTTGGCGTAATTCCAACATTTTGCTGAAGTCGCCGACAATTTCGACAACACCGATCGCGCCAATCACGCGTACACCTTTGACATTTTTTTTGCTGCGGCATTTGTTTAATTCTCGCAGTAAAAATTTCTCGATTTTGGCGACTTTTTTGGCGTAGTCATATTTTTCAAAAAGATCGAGCGAAGCGTTGGCAGCTGAACAGGCAAGAGGGTTGCCCATAAAAGTTGGTCCGTGCATCAAAGCGTTGTCGAGCGAGTCGCTGAGGAAAGTTTCGAAAATCTCGTTTGTTGTTAAAGTTGCTGCCAAGCCAACAAATCCGCCAGTCAGTGCTTTCCCTAAAGTTAAAATATCTGGTGAAATTTCTGCAAAATCACAGCCAAATTTTTTGCCGAGGCGATAAAACCCGACAGCGCATTCATCGGCCACGAAAAGAATTTGATGTTTTTTGGCGATCAAAAAAATCTGACGTAAAATTTGTGCATCACCAAAAACCATACCGCCAGCGCATTGCACCATTGGTTCAACAAAAATTCCGGCAAGTTGTGATTTATGCGCGACGATAAAATTTTCAAATTCGATTAAATCTTGAGTATTTTGGGGTAAATCGAGCGAAAAATTTTGTAGCAATAAATTAGCGAATTTTTGATGCATGCCGCTGTTTAAATCAGCCAAAGACATTGCGCCAGTAGTGTCGCCGTGATAAGAATTTTTAAATGAAATAAATTTCGTACGCGTTTTTTCGCCTTTATTTATGTGAAATTGCCAACACATTTTCATGGCAACTTCAACTGCTGTTGATCCGGAATCGGAAAAGAAAACACGATCCATTTTTGCGAAATTACACAAGCGATTTGCCAGCTTGTAAGTTTGATCGGCGGCAAATCCCGCCATCATAATATGCGGCAAAATTTTGACTTGTTTGGTGATTTCTTTAACTAAATGCGGATGATTGTAACCGTGCGCCACAGACCACCAAGAGCTGATTCCGTCAATTAAAACACGACCATCTTTGAGGAAAATTTTACAATCTTTCGTGCGCAAAACTTCGAGCTGCGGCAAATGATTTTGCATTTGAGTGTAGGGCAGCCAAATATTGTCGGAGCCAATAATAGCGCGAGTTTTCATTGAAATAATTCAGGGTCGATTTTAGTCGCTAAATTTTTCCATTCACTGTTTGGAAAAGTGCTTTTGAGATTATTGAAAGCAGCGAGTGCTTCTTTTTTGATACCAATTTTATAATAAATTTCTGTGAGACGAAAATAAGCCTCAGGTACTTGGCTAGTAAGGCGGTAACGCTCAGTAACTTCAGTAAAATTACCGATCGCGCCCACATAATTTTTGTTACGAATTTCGTAGCGTCCAATCGACATTTTAGCTCCGGCCAGATGTTCATCAATGTAGGATAATTTTTTGCGTGCATCTTCTGAATATTGTGAATCAGGAAAGCGTGCGATCAACTCGCGAAATGTTGCAGAAGCCTCATGAGTATTGTCTTGGGCGCGATCAATTTCTGGAATTTGGTTAAAAAAGGCACGACCTTTCATGTACAGCATGTAAGACACATCGCTGTTTGCTGGGTTGAGACGAATAAAATCATCAACTGTCGAGATTAACTTATTGTAATCTTCTTCTTTATAGTAGGCATAAACAGCCATAGTTTGGGCTTTAACTGCCCATTTTGAGAAAGGATAATCATCGTCAATTTTGCTAAAAGCTTCAGCCGCGCTTACAAATTCACGATCTTTTAGCTTTTTCATTGCTTTGGTATAGGCAATTTCAGCATTGGATTTTTCTTCCTTCTTTTTCGAACAAGAAAAACTGCTTAAAGCAACAGTAAGTAAACAAGTTGTTAGGATTATTTTTTTTATCATCTGCGAATATCAACACTTAATTTATGGGCGTGCAAACCTTCACATTCAGCTAATGTAGAAGTGCTTTTGGCTAATTTATTGAAAGATTCTTGCGTGCAAGAAATCAGTGAAATTCTTTTTAGGAAATCAAAAACAGACAGACCGCTAGAAAATTTTGCGGAAGCTGAAGTTGGTAAAGTGTGGCTTGGGCCGGCCATATAGTCTCCAATTGCTTCGGGAGTATAATTTCCTAAGAAAATTGCACCGGCGTTTTTGATTTTTTGCATTATTTTTTCAGGATTTTTGGTAGCGATTTCCAAATGTTCTGGTGCGATAAAATTAGCCAGATGCGCGCTATCTTCGATATTTTTAATCACAAAAATTGCTGAATTTTCCATGCTTTTTTCAATGATTTCATAGCGTGGCAGAGTGTGAGCAATATTATGAATTGCAGCTACAACTTTGATGGCGAAGTTTTCATCATTAGTGATTATAAAGGCTTTAGAATCGGCTCCGTGTTCAAGCTGCGACAAAGCATCAGCGGCGATCCAATCAGGATTATTATTTTTATCGGCGATTATCGTAATGTCAGTTGGGCCGGCGATCATATCGATACCAACTGTTCCAAAAAGAATTTTTTTAGCAGCAGCTACGTATGAATTTCCTGGGCCAACGATTTTATTAACTTTGGAAATGGTTTTGGTGCCATAAGCCAAAGCTGCAACAGCTTGTGCTCCTCCCACTTTGTAGATTTTTTTTATGCCGCAAATTTTTGCTGCCAATAAAACTGCAGGATTAATCGCGCCAGCACTTGTTGGAACACACATCGAGATATCTTTAACTCCGGCTACAAGAGCTGGAACGGCAGACATTAAAACTGAACTTGGGTAAGAAGCAGTGCCACCAGGTGTGTAAATTCCGATACTTTCAACAGCTCGCCATAAGTTACCGAGTTCAACTCCTTCTTTGTCGCGGTAACGGAAATCTTGGGGAAGTTGTTTTTCGTGATAAGATTTTATGCGTTTAAAAGCTTTCTCAAGTGCTGATTTAATTGATTTATCGACCAGTTTTTCGGCAGCATTAATTTCTTTTTCACTAACTACAAAATCAGCAGCTTTCTTGAATTTGGTTTTATCGAATTGATTGGAAAGTTTGATCAGAGTAGCGTCTCCAGATTTTTTGGTCTGTGCGATAATTTCTTCAACTTTAGCATTAACGCTTTCGCCATCTTGTTGCGATTTGGTTATGAATTGATAAAAGCTTGATTTTGCTGAAGATTCGAGGTTGGAAGTCAGCTTGTCTTGGATAACAAATATTTTCATTACGCTTTTAAAATTCTTATTTTTTGACCAACTTTAATACTGAGTTTTTTGCAAATTCCGCCATTTATTTCCAAAACTTGAGTAACAGGTTTTTCCGAAGAAATGATGTCTAGCGAATAAGGTTTGGTATTTTCTTTTATAGTCACAATTTCGCCTTGATCGTTGATGAAAAGCATATCAAGGGTGATCATTGTGTTTTTCATCCACATGTTAACTTCAGAATTTTTGTTGAAGTGGAAAATCATTCCAAAGTCTTGTGGCATTTGTTCTAAAAACATCAAACCATACATTCTTTTATTGTCATCATCGGCAACTGCAACCATGAATTCAGCGACTGTGGAATTGTTTGGATTTAAAATTTGCAACTTAACATTATAGTTTTTAGGATCGCGGTTAAATTGTTTCAGCTCTTCTGCGTCAAGGCTTTTAGGTGTGTTAAAAACAATAATTCCTGCAATTAAACCTATAAAAACGAAGAAGATAAATCGTCCTAGATTAAATTTCATGTTCAGGTTCTTCATCATATTCAAATTATTGTTTTTGCTTTTTTTGTGTGACTTCGCTGTTGCGCAAGAAGATGTTGAATTGAAAGAAAAGAGCGCGCCTAAATCTTCCAAAACAAGCCCGACGAAAATAAGATCAGATATAATCGACATCAAGAGAAAATCTGAACAAGTAAATTTTATTGGTAACGTTGTAGTTGAAAAAGATGACAGCAGTTTTTTATCCAACAAAATGACTATTCTCTATGCTGAAAAAAAAGAGAAGAAATTAGAAAAACAGAAATCTGAAGAAACTTCAGAAGAGGGCGCAGAAAAAAAAATAGAACAAAATAGAGAACCAAATAAAAATAAATCGGTAATCAAGCGAGTTTACACTAACGAGAAAGTTAGAATTTTTAGTGATGAATTCACAGCAGTAGGCGATAAAGGATATTACGACCCAGAACAAGATATTTTTGTTTTGGAAAAAAATGTTATGGTGAATAACGGAGTTTCTGTGGCACGTGGTGACAAATTTATTCATCATATTGCCACGAAAAAAAGTTACTTTGTGGGTGATCAAAAAGAACATCCGGTAGGTTTTGATAAAAGAGTTACAGTGATACTTGGCGACGATGCCAAAGAGTTTAAAAAGTCAAAAGAACAGCAATGATTAAGGTTTTAAGCGCAAAAAATTTAGGCAAAAAATACGGTAAAAAAACCGTTATTCGCGATATCAGTTTTGAGATAAAACAAGGTGAAGTTATCGGATTGCTTGGTCCTAATGGCGCAGGAAAAACCACGTGTTTTTATATGATTGTTGGTTTGGTAAATGTTGGTCATGGTAATATTTTTCTCGATCAGATCGATATTACAGATATGCCAATGTATCAAAGAGCCCGCCTTGGCATCGGCTATTTACCGCAAGAAGCCTCGATTTTTCGCGATATGACTGTAGAAGAGAATATTTACTCGATTCTGGAAATTGTCGAACAAGATTCAGTAAAGCGCAAAGAACGCTTGGAAGAATTGCTACAAGAATTTTCAATCACTCACATCAGAAAATCTCACGCCTTGGCATTGTCTGGTGGTGAGAGAAGAAGGGCGGAAATTGCTCGTGCTTTAGCATCAAATCCATCATTTATTTTACTCGATGAACCATTTGCTGGTATTGATCCAATTGCGGTAAATGATATTAGAATCTTGGTTTCGCATCTAACTCGTAAAAATATTGGTGTTTTGATTACTGATCACAATGTGCGTGAAACTTTATCAATTGTGGATCGAGCTTATATTGTTTACGATGGCATGATTTTGACTTCAGGTACAAAAGACGAAATTGTTAATAACGCCGATGTTAAAAAGGTTTATCTTGGTGAAGACTTCAAAATATAAATTACTTCCAACTAGAATAAAAAAATTCTTCGAACTTGAAGCTGCAACGGCAATTTTACTGTTTTTAGCAACCGCTTGCGCTTTAATTTGGGTTAATTCGAGTTACTCTGACTATTATTTTGCCATACTAGGCAAGCAAATGCCGCTTACAATCGACCTTTTATCGATCCACAAAAATTTATCCCTCAAAGATTGGATTAATGATGCTCTGATGGCGATTTTTTTCTTTCTAATCGGTCTTGAACTTAAGAAAGAAATCTTGGTTGGAGAGTTGAACAGTGTAAAGAAAATCTCACTGCCGGCATTGGCAGCTTTCGGCGGAGTTATAGTTCCGGCGATAATTTTTTGTGCTTTCAATTTTAATAAGCCGCAAAATTTAACAGGTTTTGCAATACCAACTGCTACGGACATTGCTTTTGCTTACGGAGTAATTTGTTTCTTCGGCAAAAGAATTCCACATTGTTTGAAAGTTTTTATCGTCACTTTGGCAGTGCTCGATGATTTGATGGCGATTGTAATAATTGCAGCTTTCTATTCCCAAGATTTGAGCTTCGTTTTTTTGGGGTTAAGTTTGATACCTTTAGTGGTTCTTGGATTGTTAAATCGTTATAATTCAGGAAACATTGTACTGTATTTGTTACTTGGAATTTTGTTGTGGCTATTCGTTCTGAAATCAGGTATTCATGCGACTCTAGCCGGAGTTTTGTTAGCATTTTTTATTCCATTAAAAACTCATAATCAGGATTTTTTAAAGAATTTGGCGCATAGAATTTCTCCGTGGGTTAATTTTTTAATCTTACCAATTTTTGCCTTGGCGAATAGTGGAGTAAAAATCTCAAATATTTCTGTAAATGACTTATGTGATTCTCTTACTTTGGGAATTATTTGTGGTTTGTTTTTCGGTAAACAGATTGGAGTTATGTTGTTTAGTTTCGTAGCTGTTAAAATGAAAATAGCTGAATTGCCTAAGAATCTGGGTGCTAGAGTTAGTTGGTCTAAATTTTACTCAGTAGTCATTTTTACAGCTATTGGCTTTACCATGAGTTTATTTATCGGTGAGTTGTCTTTTGTGCAAAATAATACAATTACAGATTCAGTAATGATAATTCTTGACCGCGTAAAAATCGGAATTTTAATCGCATCGATTCTATCCATTTTTTTTGGAAGTTTAGTCACCCTGTATTTCAACAAACAGTAAAAATTTTATTATGAAAAAAAACCTCAGTGCATTTTCTTTGATTGAGCTATCGATTGTTATCCTTATTATCGGGGTGCTAATTGCCGGTGTTACTCAAGCTAGTCGTCTTGTAAGACAGTCTAAGATCACTACTGCTAAAACTCTGACTCAAAGTTCTCCAGTAAACAGTATTAAAGGTTTATCCCTTTGGTTAGAAACTAGTATGGAAGGTAGTTTTAAAAGTTCTGAAGCTACTGATAAATCAGTTTTATCAGTTTGGAATGATTTAAATCCTCAGCTTTCAATTACTAATGGCTTTGTCGGGTCTGATTCTCCAAAATATGTAGCTTCAACCTCTACTAATTCACTTCCTGGTGTTTCAACAGATTCTGGACATTTTAATGGAACGAGAGTTATTGATTCTGCTTTTAACTCTTACACTATGTTCTTTGTTGTAAGAACTACTGACCTTAGTCAATCAAATACAATCTTCTATAACGGTACACAAGAACAAGATGGATTTGGTGTACAAATTAACGAAAATGGAAATGTTGTGTTAGTATACGGTGTTGCTGGATCTGTAACTGGTTCTGCTAAGATTGTTGCAAACGCAGGAAGTGCTAGCATCATTTGCTTAACAATTGATCCAAGTTCAGTTGATGGACAATTGGTGGCTAATCCAGAAGTTTTCAGCTATATTAATGGAGTGGCTGATATGAATGGTTCTACAGGAAGTAAAACAGTAGCTAGCAGTGCTTGGGTTTCTCCAACAGCAAAAATTTCAGTTGGTGCAATTGATGGAGTTGGTCAAGGCTTAAAAGGCGAAATTATGGAAGTTATTGTTTTCGATAACGTCTTGAAAAAATCAGACCGTCAAGAAATTGAAAAATATTTGTCTAAAAAATATGCGATTAACGTAATTCAATCATAATTAGTATTAGATTTTGAATTAAAAAAGCCGAGTCAGTTTTAAACTGGCTCGGCTTTTTTGTTGTCTGGAGGTTTGGTTAATTAATAAAGAAAAGGGCTTATTTAAGAATTAACTACCGCGATAATTTCATCAGCGATTCTTTCGATTTGTTGTTGATCTTTGCCTTCAACCATCACGCGAATTAGGTTTTCGGTTCCTGATTTACGCACCAAGATTCTACCATTTTCCGCTAGTTCTTGTTCTTTTGATTTAATGAAATCTTGAACCGATTTCTGTTCTAAAGGATTAGCTTTACCAGCTTCAAACTTAGTATTTTTCAACAATTGCGGGAAAGGCTGGAATAGGTTTAAAACTTCGCTTGCTGGTTTTTTTGCGTCACAAATTACGGATAAAACTTGCAAGGCGGCAATCAAACCATCGCCGGTTGTTGAGTAATCAGACAACACAATATGGCCGGATTGTTCGCCGCCAAAGTTGCAGCCATTCTTTTTCATTTCTTCCAAAACGTAACGATCGCCAACTTGCGAGCGAATTGTCGTAACGCCAATATAACTTAAATAATTTTCCAGCGCCAAGTTGGACATTTGAGTTACAACAACAGTATCGCGTTTCAAAGCGCCGTCATTGTGTAATTTTTCGGCAATCAAAGCGATCAAGCGATCACCATCAATAGCTTGACCTTTTTCATCAACGATCAACAAACGATCAGCGTCACCATCCAAAGCAATGCCAATATCAGCTTTAGTTTCGATAACTTTTTGACATAAAGCTTCCGGATGAGTTGAACCGCATTTTTCGTTAATGTTGAAACCGTTGGGTTCAGTTCCGATGTCAATTACGTCGGCGCCAAGTTCCCAAAATATTTTCGGAGCAATTTTATACGCCGCACCGTTGGCGCAATCGACGACAATTTTCATGCCAGTCAAATTTTTATCTTTCGGGAAAGAATTTTTAACGAACTCGATGTAACGATTAGAAGCATCATCAAGGCGAGTTACACGTCCGAATTTTTCAGATTTTGCCAAATGCGGAGTGATGTCGCCTTCAATCAAATCTTCAATTTCACGTTCCAATTTATCGCTAAGTTTGTGGCCGTCACGTGTGAAAATTTTGATGCCATTATCGTGATAAGGATTGTGTGATGCTGAAATCATAATGCCGATATCAGCACGAATTGATCGCGTCAACATCGAAACGGCCGGAGTTGGCACAGGGCCGACCAAAAACACATCCATGCCAACGGCTGCCAATCCGGCGGTTAATGCTGGTTCAATAACATATCCTGAAAGGCGAGTATCTTTGCCGATAACAACGCGATGGCGATGGTCGCCGTCAATAAATTTAGCGCCGATGGCCATGCCAACTTTTAAAGCGATTTCCGCAGTCATCGGAAATTTATTTGCTGTGCCGCGAATACCGTCGGTTCCGAAATATTTACGAGTCATTTTTAGGAATTTAAATTTTCTTTAATTGCAGAAATTGCGGTCGCAATTTGAGATGAAATAATGCCGCCACCAGTTACAAAATCAGCTTTGCCACCACCTTTGCCGCCGATTAATTTCAACAAATTATTACCATTAACTTGCGTTGTGATATTGGCTGAAACGATAATTGTTGCGGTTGCAGAATCGGCAACGCAGTTAAATAAAACAATCACGCTATTATCTTTGAACTCAGCTTTGTTTTTAATTTCAGTAGCAATGTCGCGGAAAATTTTGCCATCAACATTATTGAAAATGTGATGCGCGAAATTTTTATCGGCAATTTTTTCCGATTTTAAATTTTGTATTTCTGCCAAAGCAGCATTCTTTTTGAGATTCTCGATTTCTTTGTCTTTCTTCTTCAAAATTTCTTCCAAAACTTTGCTGTCATTTTCCAGCAAATAGCTTGGATTTTCTTCAACCGCAGCATTTTTCAAAGAAGCAATTTCAGCATCTTTTTGGGCGATTTTTTCTTTTAATTCAGCGATTTGATTTTGCGCTTTTGCTTGTTGCTGACGTAAAAATTCTTGAGCGGAAAATCCACTTACAGCCTCGATTCTTCTGATTCCGGAAGCGACAGATTTTTCTGAAATAATTTTAAAAATTTCGATATCTGCAGTATTTTTAACGTGAGTTCCACCGCAAAGTTCAATCGAATTTCCCATTGCTACAACGCGAACTTCTGAGTCGTATTTTTCACCAAACAAAGCTTCAGCGCCGCTGTTACGCGCATCTTCCAAGCCCATTAATTTAGTGTTTACAGAAGCGGAATTTTTGATTTGAGTATTCACCATTTCTTCGACTTTTTCGATTTCTTGCGGCGTCATGGCGCGATTGAAATTGAAGTCGAAAGTGAAGTAATCAGAGTCAACGTTAGAACCTTTTTGCGAAATTGAATTTCCCAAAACTTCTTTCAAAGCTTTGTGCATTAAATGCGTTGCTGAGTGGTTGCAAGCACGAGCTTGGCGCGTTTTAAAATTTACTTCGGCGATAACTTCATCGCCAACTTTTAAAGTGCAGTTTTGGTTAGCAAAAAAATGCGCGAATAATCCGCCAGCGAATTTTTTGGTTTCAGAAATTTCGATGTTGCCAATTTTGCCGTCGTCACCTTTTTGACCGCCAGAAGTGGCGTAAAATGGCGTTTGGTCAAGCACAATAAAATTGGGATAAACTGCTAAAACTTTCGCCTTGGCGCTTAAAGTTTCATAGCCCAAAAATTGCGTCGCGCCGAATTGTTCTTTTAAGTCGAAAAAGATTTTTTCTTCGGCCATTTCACCAGAACCAGCCCAGTTTTTACGAGCTCTTTCGCGTTGATTTTCCATTTCGCGATTGAAAGTTTCGATATCAACTTCGAGATTTCTTTCTTTCAAAATATCTTGCGTCAAGTCAAGCGGGAAGCCGTAAGTATCGTAAAGTTTGAAAGCGGTTTCGCCGGAAAATTTAGCAGAGTTAGTTTTGGCAATTTCCTCTTCCAAAATTTTCAAACCTTTTTCCAAAGTCTCGCGGAATTTTTCCTCTTCGTTTTTCAGAGTTTCGATGATGACAGCTTTAGCACGTGATAATTCCGGATAAGCTGCGCCCATTTCGTTGATTAAAGCATCAACCAATTTGTACATTTTAGCTTCTTTAGCACCAAGTTTGTGAAGTTGGCGCATGGCGCGGCGCATGATACGACGCAAAACATAACCACGACCTTCGTTGCTTGGCAACACGCCGTCGGCAACCAAGAAAGAAGTGGAACGTAAGTGATCGGCAATAATTTTGAGTTCGGCTTTCATAGTTTTTACGAGTTTGTCATCCGGCGTAAGAGATCCGATATTTTATCTAACGAGATCCTGCGCTACGCTTAGGATGACAGGAATTTATTTTTTAAATTAAGTGGACTGTCACCTCTAAAGCTGGTCGTTTTCCCATCAAATCTTCGAAAATTTTTAGCATTTTACCGCGTAATGATTTTTCGATTTCGGCAGCGTTAATTGAACTTTTCTTTTTCTTGGTTTTTTTCAAGAACGACAAGCCTTTAGAGACTTTGTTTAAGCCCAATTCTTTAGCTTTATTTTTGAGGAAAAACTGAATTTCTTCTTGGATAAATTTTTCAGAATCGCGATCAGATTTTAAATCATAAGAACCAATACACTGAATTCTTGGGCGCGAAGCCATTTCTAATGAATCATTCAAAGCTAAAGAAATAGTAACAATTCCGCCGCTTTGAAGTTTACGACGTTCGCGAATAACTTCGCCGTTTAAATCCAAGAGTTGTTTGCCATCAACGCCGAAATAGCCGTGTTTTACCATGCCGACAATGCCACATTCGCTTTGGAAATTTTCTTCCTGCAATTTCACGGCCAAACCATTTTCAATTTGAATTGTACGAGGAACGCCGCATTCGCGAGCCAACTCAGCGTGAGCTTTGGTGTGTAAAAATTCACCATGAACTGGAATTGCCAATTTAGGACGGGCCAGGGCGTACATTTCTTTCAACTCGTCTTGCGAAGGATGTCCAGAAACGTGAACGAAGTGATCTTTTTCAGTCATCACATCGATTTGTTTTTTGGCAAAGGCGTCAAATAATGAGAAGATTTTTTTCTCATTACCGGGAATAATTTTTGACGAAAAAATCATTAAATCGCCAATCGTAAAGCGAATTGTAGGATGATGATCAGTGGCAATTTTTCTGGCAGCGGCGTTAGGTTCACCTTGGCAGCCGGTACAGATTACCAACAAATCTTTTTTATCGTGGAATTTGATTTCGCGATCAGAAATAAAATCGAAGCCAGAAAAATCGTAGCCACTTTTTTTAGCAACTTCGTAGATGCGGTGTAGCGAAAAGCCAGCCAATACAACTTTACGGCCAACTTCTTTGGCAATTGATGCGATAGTGTAAATTCGCGCAATGTTGGAAGCGAAAGTTGTAACACCGACAATACCTTTGCGGCCTTCGATTAGATATTTCAAAGATTTATGCAAATCGCCTTCTGATCTGGAATGGCCTTCAGAAATAGCGTTGGTTGAGTCACAAATTACGGCTAAAAATTTTCCTTGATCGCCCCATTCGCGGATTTTTTCTTTTTCAGAAACTTCGCCAATAACTGGATTTGGATCAAATTTCCAGTCGCCAGTATGTAAAATATTGCCTTTCGGAGTTTTGATGATCAAAGCTTTCATCTCAGGAACTGAGTGCGTCAAGCCAAGAAATTCAATGCTGAAAGGTCCGATTTGTAAATCTTTGCTGGAATCGATTAAACGAATTGGAACTTGTTTATCGAGTTTGAATTCTTCGAGTTTGGTGCGCAAAAAGTTGGCTGCCAAGTTGGAAGCGTAGACCGGAACTTCCAAGTCGCGCCATAAATATTGAATTGAACCAAGATGATCTTCGTGAATATGAGTGACGATAATTCCTAAAATATTTTTTTTGTTAGCTTTCAAAAAAGAAATATCTGGTGTCATCATGTCGATTCCTGGCACGTCGGAAGCGAAGCCCACGCCGCAATCAACGATTAAGAGTTTGCCGTCAAGATGATAAACGTTAAGGTTCATCCCGATTTCGTTGGCACCGCCAAGAGGCAGAAAAATTAAATCTGAGAAGTGTTTTTTAAGATTAAGTTCCATTTTTTTTATTTTATTATGTCTGTCATCCCAAGCGTAAGCGAAGGATCTAATTAGTTTATGATTGAACTAAAATTGAGAGATTCGCTAACGTTTGGGATGACAGAAAAAGATTAGTTTTTATTTGTTATTTTCATAAATCATTCTCAAGCCATCGAGCGTTAAGTCTGGCTCATGATGTTGCACTTGAGTTTTCAAGGCTTCTTTAAAAATTTCTGATAATCCTCCGGTAATAATTCTGGTGGTTTTGTAGCCTAATTCATTCTCGATTCTTTCGATCAAACCTTCGATTAAAGAGATATAACCGAAATAAACACCTGAATTCATTGCTTCAATAGTATTTTTACCGATGACATTTTTTTGAGAACGTACAGTAATTTTAGGCAATTTTGCGGTCATATCGTGCAACGCTTTCAACGACAAATTGATACCTGGCGCAATAACGCCGCCAAGATATTCACCGTTTTGGCTGACTACATCAAAAGTTGTCGCAGTGCCAAAATCAATAACGATCAATGAGTTGCCAAATTTTTGACGTGCGGCAATTGAATTGATTAAGCGATCATCGCCAACTTCATTTTTATTTTGGACTAGAATTTCGATGTCTAGCTTTACGTTTTTATCGCCAACGATGAAAATTTGTTCGTTAGTAAATTTTTTTAAGGCATCGAAAATTTTAGAAGTCAAAGCTGGTACAACCGAAGCGATAATTGATCCTGAAACTTTCAAACAATCAATTTTATCAGTCAAAAAAAGTTCAATCAAATCAACGGCGTAATCGTCAGCAGACTTTTTGGTGTCAGAAATCATACGCCATTTGTGCGTCAATTTATTGCCGTCAAAAAGGCCAATAACGATATTTGTGTTTCCGATGTCGAAGGTTAAGAGCATAAAAAAGTGGTAAGTGGTAAGCGGTTAGTGGTAAGTTGAAATGTCTTACCACTAAATCGTTTACTATTTTAACTTATTGCAAGCTTCAGCGATTCTGTTCATCGCGTTTTGCAAAAATTCTTCTGAAGCGGCGTAAGAAATTCTGAAGAAATCCGGAGCACCAAAAGCAACACCAGGAACAACTGCAACTAAAGCTTCTTCAAGCAAATAAGCGGCGAAGTCAGTGTCATTTTCGATAGTTTTGCCGGCTGTAGTTTTTTTACCAAACAAACCTTTGCATGATGGGAAAACGTAAAACGCGCCGTTTGGAGTGTTGCAATTAATGCCATCAATTTTGTTCAACATTTTTACAACCATATCGCGACGTGATTGAAACACTGCTTTGCTGTCGTTGATGTAATCTTGCACGCCGTTCAACGCTTCAACCGCAGCAGCTTGTGAAATTGAGCAAGGGCTGGAAGTGCTTTGTGATTGGATCATTGACATTGCTTTCAACAATTTTTCTGGGCCAGCTCCGTAGCCAATTCGCCAGCCAGTCATTGAATAAGCTTTGGAAACACCGTTTACGATCAAAGTGCGATCTTTCAATTTTGGTTCAACTTCACAAATTGTGGCGAATTTCAAATCGTCAAAAATCAAATGTTCGTAGATGTCATCAGCCATTACATGAACGTGAGGATGACGAACTAAAACGTCAGCCAAAGCTTTCAACTCAGCAGCAGAATAGCATGAACCAGTTGGATTGCTTGGCGAGTTCAAAATTAACCATTTAGTTTTTGGAGTAATTTTTTCTTCCAAAGCAGTCGGAGAAATTTTGAAGTTATTTTTTTCAGAAGAATCAACGATTACCGGAGTTCCGCCGCAAAGCAAAACCATGTCTGGATAAGAAACCCAGTAAGGAGCAGGGATGATCACTTCATCTCCCGCATTGATTGTAGCAACCAAAGCATTGTAAATCACTTGTTTCGCACCAGTTGAAACGCAGATTTCTGACGGTTTATATTCTAAATTATTTTCACGTTGAAATTTGGCGATTACAGCTTTTTTGAGTGCGGCAGTTCCGTCAACTGCGGTGTATTTGGTATCGCCTTTGTTGATGGCGGCGATCGCAGCTTGTTTGATGTTGTTCGGGGTATCGTAATCTGGTTCACCCATACTTAGCGAAATGATATCTTTACCTGAAGCCTTCAATTCAGCGGCTTTCATTGAGATAGCAATTGTTGGCGAAGGTTTAACGTTTGAAAGAGCAGAAGCGAGAAATGACATAATTTTTTCTTATTTGTTGGTTTTTAGTGCGCGTATTATTTTTTTATGCGTGGTAGACACAATGTGCTAAGCACTAAACTAGAGTTGACTTTTTTAAAGACCGCGCGTTTTATGTACGCCACTGTCCTTTGTCAATTTATTTCCTGAAAAATTATGGCTGGAACTCTCGGTACTGATCCCCTGTTTTTGGGTCTTACTCGACCTCCGATGTTGCTCGGCGTGAGTTATACTTTTGCAGCATTGAATGGTATGGTTTCTTTGCTGGCTTTCGTAATTACAAACAAATTCTTCTATCTTTTGATTTTATTGCCTTTCAATCACATGATTGCTTGGTTTATTTGTTTGAAAGAGCCGCGTGCTCTAGAGCTTTTATTGGCAAAGACTTCGAAATGTAACGTTTGTCCGAATCGTATGCACCACGGCGGAACTAACTCGTATGATGCCTATTAAATACAGTTAAATTCAAAACTTTGTTTTGAATTTATTTTAAGTTGAATCGCTACGCGCGAAGTAAATTCGTGCATTCGCGATGAATTTTTATTGTTTAGTCGGATGAATCTCATCCGATTTTTTTTGTTTGAAATTATGCATAAATATCGCACACACAATTGTTCTGAGCTTAACAAAAATAACGTTGGACAGACTGTAAAACTTTCAGGTTGGGTTCATTCAAAACGTGATCACGGTAGTTTAATTTTTATCGATTTGCGCGATCATTTTGGTTTGACGCAAGTAGTAATTGACCAGCAAAATCAAGCTCTAAACCTAGACCAAATTGCATCAATTAAACTTGAATCAGTAATCACAATTGTTGGCGAAGTTGTATCACGTGCTGCAGAAGCGGTGAATCCGAAAATTTCGACAGGTGAAATTGAAGTTAAAGTTAACGATTTGAAGATCGAATCTTTAGCCGAACAAATCCCGTTCCAAATCAACGATCAAAACGAATATCCAGAAGAATTACGTTTAAAATATCGCTTCCTTGATTTGCGTCGTGAAAAAACTCACAAAAATATTGTACTTAGAAGCCAAGTTATTTCAGCGATTCGTGAAGAAATGACCAAACAAGGTTTCTTGGAAATTCAAACACCAATTTTGACTGCATCAAGTCCGGAAGGTGCTCGTGATTATTTGGTGCCAGCGCGTTTGCATCCGGGCAGATTTTACGCTTTGCCGCAAGCTCCGCAACAATTCAAACAATTATTGATGGTTTCTGGTTTTAACCGTTATTTCCAAATTGCGCCGTGTTTCCGCGATGAAGATTTACGTGCTGATCGTACTCCAGAATTTTATCAACTCGACATGGAAATGTCGTTTGTTGAGCAAGAAGACGTGTTCAATGCCATCGAGCCAGTTTTGAAAACGATCTTTAAAAAATTCGGCAGCAAAACAACTTCTGACGAAAAATTCGTTCACATCAAATATGAAGATGCCATGTTGAAATACGGCATCGACAAGCCAGATCTGCGTAACCCGATCATTATTTCTGATGCTACTGAAATTTTCCGCGGCTCAGATTTTTCAATTTTTGCCAAGCAAATTGAGCAAGGTGCTTTGATTCGTGCAATTCCAGCTCCGAAATGTGCAGCGCAACCGCGTTCATTTTTTGACAAAATGATCGAATTCGCTCAAGGCAACGGCGCCAAAGGTTTGGCTTACATTATTTTCGACGAAAATGGTGAAGGAAAAGGTCCGATCGCTAAATTCTTGTCCGCGGAAAAATTGGCTGAATTGAAGCAAATCGCTGGTTTGCAAAATGGTGACGCCGTGTTTTTCTCGTGTGGTAAAAAATCGGAAGCAGCAAAAATCGCCGGACAAGTTCGTATTAAACTTGGTCAAGACCTTGGTTTGATTGATGAATCAGTTTATAAATTCTGCTGGATCGTTGATTTCCCAATGTACGAGCTTGATGAAGAAACTGGCAAAGTTGAATTTTCTCACAATCCATTTTCAATGCCGCAAGGTGGCTTGGAAGCCTTGAATTCGCAAGATCCGCTTACAATTAACGCTTTCCAATATGACATCGTTTGTAACGGTGTAGAATTATCTTCAGGCGCAATTCGTAATCACAAACCAGAAATTATGTATCGCGCTTTCGAGCTTGCTGGTTATGGCCGCGAAGTGGTCGAACAAAAATTCGGCGCTATGTTAAACGCATTTAAATATGGCGCGCCACCACACGGCGGTATTGCTCCGGGGATTGATCGTATTATCATGTTGTTGGCTGATGAACCAAACATTCGTGAAGTAATTCCATTCCCGATGAACGGTAAAGCGCAAGATTTGATGATGAATGCTCCGGCGGAAGTCAGCCAAAAACAACTTCGTGAACTTCATATCGACATAAAGAAAAATCCGAATGCAAAATAAGTTTTACCTTACTGAGAATCTTCCGCCTTATATTTTCGCAGCGATGTATCATTTGAAAATGGAAGCGGCGGCCAACGGCGTTGAAATTATTGATTTTGGCATGGGAACTCCAGATTCTCCGCCACCACAATTTGTCATGGATCGTTTGGCGGAATTGTCAAAAGATGGTTCGTTATTTGCTTATTCAGTGACTGGTGGAATTCACATTTTGCGCGACGCAGTTTGTGATTATTACAAACGCCGCTTCAATGTTGATCTTGATTCTAAGTCAGAAGCTTTGGTGACAATTGGCGCTAAAGAAGGTATCGCATCTTTGGCTACCGCAATTTCTAGTCCGGACAATTATTTCGTGGTGCCGTCACCTGCTTATCCAATTCATACTTTTGCTTTCGCGCTTTCGAAAAGTAACGTGGTGCATTTGCCGGTGATTAAATCACAAGATTTTCTGCGCGATTTTAAAAAATTAGTTGAAGAAAAAGTTGCTAATAATCAGCCAAAACCTTTGGCAGTTATTGTGAATTATCCGTGCAATCCGACTACTGAAATTGTTGGCTTGGAGTTCTATCAAGAAATCGTCGATTTTTGTAAAAAACATCAAATTTACATCATTTCCGATATCGCTTATTGCGAACTTTATTTTGATGAAAAAGACAAGCCGCATTCAATCCTTGAAATTGAAGGTGCTAAAGACATTGCCATTGAATTTTCTTCCGTTTCGAAAAGCTATTCAATGCCGGGATGCCGTGTTGGCTTTGCTGTGGGAAATCCAACTTTGATTGGCGCACTTTACAAAATTAAATCTTATCTCGATTACGGTTCGTTTAATCCGCTGCAAATGGTTGCGGTGGACGCTCTCTCTGAAAAAAGTGATGAATATTTAAAAAATCTGCGCGCTCTTTACAAAAATCGCGGCGAATTTTTGTGCGAGCTTTTGAAAAATGAACTAGGTTGGATCGTTGAAAAACCTAAAGCCAGCATGTTTATTTGGACACGTTTGCCACAAGAATTTTCTCATATGACGTCATTTGATTTTTGTAAAAAAATGATTCTTGAAGCTGGCGTTGTGATGACTCCGGGAAGCAGCTTCGGCGCTAATGGTGAAGGTTTTGTGCGTTTTTCTTTAATTAGAAATGAAGCGGAAACCAGAAAAGCGGTTGCGTCGTTGAAACAAATTTTTGCTAAAAAATAACTTTCACAAGTGATCAATTTCAAAATTCTCACTATTTTCCCCGATCTTTTTCCAGGGCCTTTAGCTGCCTCAGTTACTGGTTCTGCTTTGGAAAAAAATTTGTGGTCTTGTGAAGCAATAAACATTCGCAATTATGCCAAAGATAAACGCGGAACAGTGGACGACACGCCTTATGGTGGCGGAGCTGGCATGGTTTTGAAGGCTGATGTTATCGCTGATGCAATTGATGATGCGCTGTCTTTTGACAAAATTCGGACTTACAAAAAATTACCAAAAATAATTTATCTTTCACCGCGTGGCAAAGTTTTTACTCAAAAAATTGCGCGTGAATTGGCCAAAGAAGAAGGCATAATTTTATTGTGCGGACGCTACGAAGGCGTTGATCAACGCGTTTTAAACGAATATGAAATCGAAGAAATTTCAATCGGAGACTACGTTTTAAGTGGCGGAGAAATCGCCGCTTATGTTGTGATTGATGCAGTTTTGCGTAATGTGGAAGGCGTGCTCGGAGCTGATGAATCGCTTCACGAAGAATCTTTTGGATCAGCAAATAGTGAAGAATATCAAAATTTATTAGAATATCCGCACTACACCAAACCCCAAGAATGGCGCGGTCAAAAAGTGCCTGAAGTTTTAACTCAAGGTCATCACAAAAAAATTGCCGATTGGCGCAAAGAGCAGGCGATTGCAATTACAAAAAAGAATCGTCCAGATTTATTGAAATCGTAATTTGTTAAGAAATTTTTACCCCGAAATTTAGGCACAAAAAAAAGCGAGCTTCGTAAAACAAAAATTGCATACGAAACTCGCTTTAATTTTTACCACTTACGGAAATTGCCGCCGCGGTTGCCGTCGTTGCTACGACTAGAATTACCACGATTATTTCCGCCAAAACGACCTTCTGAGCGACCTTCAGAACGACCCTCAGAGCGACCATTACCACCGCCACTGCGTGATTGTGAACGATTATCGCCACTTCTTGCTTGAGAGCGATTATTGCCACTGCTGCGATTTTGGTTATTGTCGCTTCTGCGGTTGCCGCGTTCACCTTGGCTGCTACGACCGCCACTTCTGAAATTATCCGATCGAGATTCACCACCAATGCTGAAATCGTCGTCTTTTTTGTTTCTGAACCAACTAAAGCCGAATTTATTTTCTTTCTTTTCGTTGATGCTCAAGAAATCGCCATTTTTGGTGATGTGTGGACGATTTTCACGACGACTTTTATTGTCAGTTTTTTTGCGACCAAAACCGATGAAATCAAGCAAGCCAGTTTTTGAACCGTCTTGCTTATCACGCGGACGGCGATTGTCGCGATTGTTAGAACGACGATCATTATTTTTTGGATCTCTTCTTCTATCATCACCTTGTCTTTCTTCACCGCGTCTTTCATTGCCACGTCTATCTTCGCCTTGAGAAGAACGGCTACGTCTTTCATTACCGCGTCTGTCTTCACTTTGAGATGAACGATTATTGTTGCGGCTGTCGCGTTCTGGACGATCACCTTTTTCACGATTTTGTGAGTGACCGAAATTACGACGAACTCTTTCTTCACTGAATTCACGGTCATCACGTTTTGACTCGCGTGATGTTGGAGCTGCTTCAACTCCATGGAATGGGTGAGTTTCATCAACAGGAATTTTGTAGTTGATGGTTTTTTCTACTGCTTGCAAAAGTTTGGTTTCGCTTGGATCGCAAAAAGAAATAGCAATACCTTCACGACCAGCACGAGCTGTACGACCAATACGATGAACGTAGCTTTCTGGATCCATCGGAATGTCGTAATTAATTACGTGGCTGATTGCTGGAATGTCGATACCGCGAGCTGCGATGTCAGTTGCAATCATAACTTGTGCACTGCCGTTGCGGAATGCTTCCAACGCTTTTTCACGTGCGCCTTGTGATTTGTTACCGTGAATGGCTACAACTTTGATTGAATTGCGTAACAAAAATTCTTGGATGCGATCAGAACCATGTTTGGTTTTGCAAAATACCAAAACGCTTTGAATTTCTTCTTCTTTGATGATGCGTTTTAACAAAGCCGATTTGTTAGATTTTTCAACAAACATAACTTTTTGGGCGATGCGCTCAACAGTTGTAGATTGAGGAGTAACTTCAACTTTGATTGGATCTTTCAAAATCGAGTTAGCCAAATCATTGATTGCTGTTGGCATTGTTGCCGAGAAAAACAAAGTTTGTTTACGATCTGGAATGCGCGCGATGATTTTTTTGATATCGTTGATGAAACCCATGTCGAGCATACGATCAGCTTCATCAAGAACGAAAATTTCGAGCTTCATGAAACGAATGTAACCTTGAGTGGCAAGATCCAAAAGTCTGCCCGGAGTTGCGATCAAAATATCGACACCGCGTTGTAATTCAGCGATTTGTGGACGTTCAGAAACGCCGCCAAAAATTACAGCGTGACGCAGATTTAAGTCTTTACCGTAAAGTTCGATTTGATCAGCAATTTGAGATGCCAATTCACGAGTTGGAGTAAGAATTAAAGCGCGAATTGAGCCGTTGCCAACTGAACCAGAATTTTGTGCTAAATTATGAATGATTGGCAAAGAGAAAGCGGCGGTTTTGCCAGTTCCAGTTTGCGCGATTCCTAAAACGTCTTTTCCAGCAAGAGAGTGCGGAATTGCTTGAAGTTGAATAGGAGTAGGGGTTGTATAGCCTTTGCTTTCAAGGGCTGAAAGGATTTTCGGATTTAATCCGATTTCTTGGAATGTAGTCATTTAGTTAAATTTAAACTGCTTTTAAAAATTGCACGAAGCCTTGATTGGCTTTATATCAAACTAACTGTTGTTGATAGTTTTTAACTGAAAAATCGCGATAAAATCGATCAATAAATTCGTTAGTTTGTTACACCTGAGAGGTATTTCCGAATTACTTATCTTTGCTTTGATTTGCAAAAGAGGGTTTTAAGTGTTTGGTCTTCTAAAGTTGTGCATCAAAATTGAAACGTGGTGCGGCCGCGCATTAAAGAGTAATAAATTCTAAATGCTAGGAATAACTCAAACAAAATTATTCGTATTTTCCTTTGAAATACGAATATTGATTTTTGCAAGGCGGAGCGTGTCTTGTGACGCTTTGCTACAAAGATTAAAAATTATTTTTTGCTACTTTGTTCAGCAACTTCCGAGCCGCCGCCCATCACTTTGTAAAGTGTGATCAGGTTCACGATCAAATCTTTTTTTGCGGCCAATTGGCTTTGTTGCGCTGCATAAAAAGAAATTTCGCTATCAACAATATCAAGTCCGCTGATGCTGCCAGCTTGATGTTGAGCATCAGAAATATTTAACGATTTTTGGCGTGCAGCTAAAATTTTGTTATAAGAATCAACTTGATTAACGACTGATTTTCTTTCGGTTAAAGCGTCTGCTGCCTCTTTGAATGCGGTTTGAATAGCTTTTTCGTAAGCGACAATTTGTAAGTTTTTACGCGCGTTAGCAATATCAAGATTGGCAATATTGCGGCCACCGGAGAATAAAGGCAGGTTGATTTGCGGTGTGAAAGTCCAGCTGCGATTATCCCATAAACTATCAAGATTTCTTGAACCATAACCATAAGTTCCAGTTAAAGTGATGCTCGGGAAAAATGCAGCGCGAGCAGCACCAATATTAGCATTCGCACTTTTTAAATTATGTTCAGCTTGTTTAATGTCGGGACGCAAAAGCAAGTTTGAGGACGGCACAAAATCAAGAAGATCTTCATTAATTTTAATGTCGTTAATTGTACTATCTTGCGGAACTGAGCTTTCATAAAACACGCCAGTTAAAGCCATTAAAGCTGTTTTGTCCTGGGCGAGTAATTTTTTGTAAGTTTCGACATTGGTTTTGGCAGTTTCCAACAATGCTTCGCTATTGAGCAAAGTTGCTTGCGAATCGATGCCATTTTCGTAACGAGTTTTGACAAAGTCGTAACGTTTTTGTTGCGCTTGTACAGTTTTTTGTGAGTTTTCTAAAAGTTGACGATCAAGCAAATATTGAGTGTAAGCATTAGCAGTTTGCGCAATCACACTGATTTTGGTGATTTCAGCAGCTGTTTGCGTCGACAAATAATCTTGCCAAGCTGATTGTTTCAAGCTGCGTAATCTGCCAAACAAATCAACTTCGTAAGAGGTGAATCCAACGTTAGCACGATATTGTCTTTTTGGAGTGAAGCTGGCAAATCCGCTAGGAACGCCTTGACGTGTTTCCGCAGCAGTGCCGGTAATTGTAGGCAATAAATTTGAGCGTGAAACGCCGTAAGTTCCTTCAGCGACTTCAATGTTTAAAGCTGCTGTTTTCAAATCGCGATTGTGATCCAAAGCAAGTTGAATAACGCGTTGTAAATCAGGAGATTGGAAATATTCCTGCCATGAAACTAAAGCGATTTTTTTCTTATTAGCGTTTTGTGCAGCTTCAAAAGGAACTGGCGCTTTTGGCGTTTCATATTTTGGCGCCATGGTGCAAGAGCCTAAAACAAGAGCAGAAAGTGCAGTTGTTGTTAACAGTAAATTGCGAGATTTTTCGATTTTTTTCATTGGGCTTATGATTTAGCTAATTTTTTAGCGAATTTTTGAACGATAACGAAGAATAGCGGAACGAATAATGTAGCTAAAAATGTTGCCGCAATCATGCCGCCCATAACGCCGATACCGATCGCTCTTTGACTTGCAGAACCAGCTCCGTGAGCAATCGCCAAAGGAGTGATACCAAGCATGAAAGCCATTGAAGTCATGATAATTGGACGGAAACGTAACTTAATTGCTTGGATTGTAGCGGAGACCATTTCTTCACCTTGGTCATACAAGCTTTTAGCAAATTCGACGATCAGAATCGCGTTTTTCGCAGATAAGCCAATTGTCGTTAGTAAACCTACTTGGAAGTAAACGTCATTACTCATTTGGAAAATTGTTGAAGCGAGCAAAGCGCCGAAAATACCGAAAGGTACAACTAAAATTACTGAAAATGGAACAGACCAACTTTCGTACAAAGCTGCTAGTGACAAGAAAACTACGATCAATGAAATGATATAAAGAGCTAGAGTTTGTGATCCAGAAGCTTTTTCTTCATAAGAAAGTCCTGACCAAGCAAAATCAATGCCTGCTGGTAATTGCTTAATCATTTTCTCCATCTCTAACATTGCAGTTCCAGAACTGACTCCAGGAACAGGGCCACCTTGGATGTTAACTGAAGAAATACCGTTGAAGCGTTCTAATTTCGGAGAGCCGAATGTCCAACGAGAAGTTGCAAAACTTGAGAATGAAACCATTTTTCCATCCGAGTTTTTAACATACCATTTTTGTAAATCGGTTGGATTCATACGAGACTCAGCTTCGCCTTGTAAATAAACCTTTTTAACTCTTCCTTTGTCGATGAAGTCATTGACATAAGTTGAGCCTAAAGCAGTTTGAAGGGTGGAGTTTATGTCAGAAATTGAAATTCCCAGAGCAGTGGCTTTTTGGTAATCAATATCCAATTTATACTGAGCCATATCGTTCAAACCATTAGGGCGAACACCGATCAATAAAGGATTTTTTGAAGCCATACCCAATAGTTGATTACGTGCTGCCATCAAAGCCTCGTGGCCCAAACCGCCGCGATCAAGTAATTGTAAGTCAAATCCAGAAGCGTTGCCCAATTCACGAATTGGTGGTGGAAAAAAAGTGAAAACAAAAGCATCTTTAATTTGAGAAAGTGCTCCCATTGCGCGACCAGAGATCGCCATAACAGTTTGATCTGGTTTTTCTCTTTGGCTCCAATCTTTTAAGCCAATAAATCCGAAACCAGCATTTTGTCCTCGTCCAGCAAAACTAAAACCAGATACAGTAAACAAATGCTCAACATTATCCTTTTCATTGGTTAAGAAATAATCTTCAACTTTGTGTAAACTTTCAGCAGTGCGTTCAAGCGTTGAACCACTTGGTGTATTAACCATTAAGTACATCATACCCTGATCTTCAGTAGGCAAAAATGATGTTGGTAAGAAACGGAATAGTCCAACAATTCCAATGATCAAAACTCCATAAATTATCAAAAATCTAGAACTGCGTTTGATAATTATGTTTGAAGAATTGCTGTAAAAATTACGTAATAAATCGAGTTTCTTGTTGAAGTAGTCGATGAATTTATTGTTTGATATTTTGGTATGTTTTGTCTGTGGTTTAAGAATTGTTGCGCAAAGAGACGGAGATAAAACAAGCGCCACCAAAACAGAAAGGCCCATTGAAGAAACGATGGTGATAGAGAATTGGCGATAAATTGCACCAGCTGATCCACCAAAAAATGCCATAGGAATAAACACAGCAGACAATACCATGGCGATACCGATTAATGCTCCGGTGATTTGTTTCATTGATTTTCGGGTTGCATCTTGTGGCGATAAACCTTCTTCATGCATGATACGCTCAACGTTTTCAACAACAACAATGGCATCATCAACCAACAAACCAATAGCTAAAACCATGGCAAACATGGTTAGAGTATTAATTGTATAACCAAATGAGAATAAAATTCCTAATGTACCGAGTAATACAACTGGTACAGCAATAGTTGGAATCAAAGTAGCGCGGAAGTTTTGTAAAAATAAAAACATTACCAAAAATACCAAAAATATGGCTTCAAGTAATGTTTCAACAACTCCAGCAATAGACAATTTGATGAAAGGAGTTGAGTCATAAGGATAGATAACTTTTACACCTTTTGGTAAGTTTTGTGACATTTCTGTCATTTTACTTTTAACAGCTTCTGCAGTTTTAAGAGCATTAGCACCTGAAGCTAGAATTACAGCCATACCAGCAGCTGGATGTTTTTTATATCTTGCTTCTGTGCTATAACTTAGAAGACCAAGTTCGACTGTTGCTACATCTTTTAAACGGACTGAGGCTCCGGTTTTACTTGATTTAACAATTATTTTTTTGAACTCATCAACCGTTCTAAGTTTTGACTGAGAAGTGATAGTAGCGTTTAATTGTTGTCCTTTTACAGAAGGTAATCCTCCAAGTTGACCAGCCGAAACATCGGCGTTTTGTGCTTTTATGGCACTTATTACTTCAGAGGTAGTAAGTTTATAATTATATAATTTTTGGGGATTAAGCCAAATACGCATTGCACGCGGGTTACCAAATGTAGTTACGTCTCCAACACCGTTAATACGCGAAATAGAATCTTTAATGTCAGATAATAAAATATCCCCAAGTTCACCTTCATTTAATGAGTCATCTTCAGAGTAAAGGCTGACGACAACCAAGAAGTTATTGTTAGATTTGCGAACTCGAACCCCTTGTTGCTGAACTTCTTGAGGCAATAAAGGCATTGCAGATTGTAAACGATTTTGTACCTGAACCTGAGCAATATCTGGATTAGTTTTTGGCTCAAAAGTTAAAGTAATAGTAACGTTACCATCAGAGTCGCTTGCAGAAGAGAAATAGCGCACATTGTCGATACCTGTTAAACTTTGCTCAATTACTTGGGTAACACTATTTTCCAAGGTTTGTGCTGATGCACCAGGCAGTGATGTTGAAATTGTAACCGCAGGCGCTGCAATGTTTGGATATTGCTCGATTGGCATTTTTAAAAGTGCCAAAGCTCCAGCCATCATTATTATTATTGCTAGAACCCAAGAAAATATTGGACGATCAATGAAAAAATTAGACATGTTATTTTTTTGCTTCTGATTTGTTTTCTGTCGGTTTTGTTTCTTCAGTTTGGGCCGGAGTTGCTACTACTTTCGCACCTTCAGAAATTTTTTGAATTCCCTCGTAAACTACAACTTCACCTTCTTCCAAGCCTTCTTGGACAATCCAAGAATCATTAAAGATTTTTTCAGCTTTGATTATTTTAGCTTTGACGGTGTTGTCACTTTGTACAACCCAAACCATTAATTTTCCGTCAGGAGTTCTAGTTGTAACGCGTTGCGGCACAGTAACTGCTGCGAAAGGTGCTAAATGAAGTTTTGCGCTGACAAACATTCCCGGTAATAATTTTTGGTTTTTGTTAGAAAATTCGGCGCGAAGACGAATTGAATCTGTGCTTTCATCAACAAACATTTCAGAGAATTTTAATTTACCGATCAGACGATTGCTCGGATCATCAGCAATCAAACTGACAGGAATTTCTTTGCGATTGCCGCCCGCGATCACTTCTTGAGCTGGTTGTTCTAAATCAACGTAGATTGGATCAAGCTGCACGATTGTAGTGAGGGCATCGGCTTGATTAGCGGTGACTAAAGCGCCTTCCGTGTAATTTGTTTTGCCGATAAAACCAGAAATCGGGGCGAGAACTTTGGTGTAATCGAGATTTTTCTTAGCTTTAGAAGCTTCTGATTTTGCTTGATCAAGGCTAGCTTCAATATCATCAAATTCTTGTTTACTGACAGCATCTTGCTCAAGCAAAATTTTGTAACGATTTCTTTTGGCTGTAAGTGCTTTAACATTGGCTTCGTTGCCTTTAACAGCAGCGTTATAAATTTCAGAATCAATTTGATAAAGTGGTTGACCTTGCTTCACCAAAGCACCTTCGGTGAATTTAATAGCTTTAATTACGCCATCAATTTGAGGACGAACTTGAGCGATTTTTTTGGCATTAACGCGTCCCGGTAAATCAACGTAAAGTTGTACTTTTTGTTTAGTAACGGAAATAGTTGTAACCGGAATTGCTGGTTTGTTATTATTGACGCTTGCGTTATTTGTAACGGCTTGATTGTATTTTGGTTTTACAACGTAGAAATAGCCGGCGTAAGCTGCAGCGGCCAAGCAAACAAATAATATTGCTTTAGATTTTTTTAGTTTTCTTTTCATATTTTATTTTGTGAAGTGAATGCAAAGAACATGCATACATGAATGTATGTTGAACATTTAATCATTTAATTAACTTAATTTACAAACTTTTTTGTGACAAAAGCTATAAACAAAATTAAAGGAAAAATTAAGGTAAGTTCTTCTACTGGAAACGCTCTAAATCCAGAAAAAGTGAAGAAAAATTCGTCGAAAATTATTTTATCGAATAAGGAAAAAATCCAAAAAATTAAAGATCCGATCGCCACTAAAAATGACATTTTGCAATCGGCAATTGAAGTGTTTGTCGAAAATGGATTCGGCAAATCAACGCTAGAGCAAATTGCAGCCAAAGCAAAAGTTACGCGTGGCGCGGTTTATTGGCATTTCAAAAATAAACAGGAAATTTTTGCTGAGTTACACGAAGCGTTGCACAAGCCTTTGACGTCATCAATTTTGGAAGATATGAAGAAGAATTGTGATGATTCTTTATGCCAGTTGGAAAAGCTTTGTGTCAAGTTGCTGGTTGATTTGGACAATGACGAAATGCGCAAAAAAATTCTTAAAATATTTTTGTGTAAATGCGATTATTCTTGCGGGATGGAAGATATTTTAGAAAAGCAGCGCGTTAACAAATTGAAAAATATTGAAAGATTTGCCGAATATTTTGAGCGCGCCAAAAAAAACAAAAATTTAGCAAAAGATTTAGATCCTCAAATTACCGCGATTTCTTTGGCTTGTTATATGTCGGGAATCGTTACGGAATATTTGCGCAACCCACAACTTTTTAAGTTAAAGCAACAAGCACCGCAGTTAATCAAACAATTTTTTTCGGCTTTTAGAAAGTAAAATGTCGAAAATTGTTAAACGTGAAATTGTAGTTAGCGGAATAACAATACAGCTTACGCAAAAGCGCATTCGCAACATCACAATTCGAGTTACAATGCCCGATTCGCAGGTCAAAGTTTCAGCTCCGCTTTATTGTAATTTAGCGGTAATTAATCAGTTTATTTTGCAAAAATTGGAGTGGATTAAGAAAAATCAAAACCACATTCAAAGCCTGCGCGAGCAAGGAAAACTGCTGATAGCGCCTAAATTTATTTCGGGAGAAGAACATTACTTTTTTGGTCAAAAATTACTTTTCGAATTAATCCCAAATAGTGCGAAAAATCGTGTGGAAATCACGTCGAATATGATGCAGCTTTATGTCAAAAATATCAGCAATTTAAAACAAAGACAAAAATTGGTTGATGATTTTTATCGTCGCGAAATCAAAAAAATAATTCCGCAGTTAATTGCCAAATATGAAGAAAAAATGGCGATAAAGTTAAGCGATTTTGGTGTCAAAAAAATGAAAACACGTTGGGGAACATGCAACATCAAGTCGCGATTTATCTGGTTAAATCTTGAGTTGGCAAAAAGGCCACAACAGTTTTTAGAATCAGTGATTGTTCATGAAATGGTTCATCTTTTTGAGCGCAAACATAACAAAAATTTTTACAATTTGATGGATAAATTTATGCCAGATTGGCGAGAAATTGATCGTCAGTTTCGTAATTTGTAAAAAATTATTCGTAACGCAAAGCTTCGATCGGAGCAAGAGTAGCAGCTTTTTTGGCCGGATAAATTCCAAAAACCAGTCCGATAAAAACTGAAAAAGAAAAAGCTAAAAATACTGAACTTATTGAAACTACAGTTTCCCAACCAGCAGCTAGTGATAAAATTTTTGCACCAGAAATTCCTAAAAATATTCCAGCCAATCCACCAACAACACTGACAACAATCGATTCAGCCAAGAACTGCATTAAAATGTTGCTGCGTTTGGCGCCAATTGCTTTGCGTAATCCAATTTCTTTAGTGCGTTCAGTAACTGAAACCAACATGATATTCATAATGCCGATGCCGCCAACCAGCAAAGAAATTGCTGCAATTGAGGAAAGTAAGATCGACATAGTTTTATTATTTTCGGAAAGAGTCGCTTTCAAATCAGCCATATTACGAATTTGAAAAGCGTCTTTGCGCTGAGACATGGCGACACGTTTGCGCGTGTACATCAAATTCAAAATCTCGTCTTGCATTTCATCAATTACTTCCGGTGATTTGGCTTCAATTTCAATGGAATCGACATAATTTTTTCCAAGCAAACGGTGCATCGCAGTTGTGATTGGAATCACAATCACATCATCTTGATCTTGAAAGCCATTAGAACCTTTTTGTGGCAAAATTCCGATAACTTGAAAACTAACTTTGTTAATTTTGATCATCTCGCCAATTGGATTTGACTGGCCAAATAATTCTTGCATCACCGTCGTTCCGATTAAAGCAACGCGTAATCTTTTAGAAGTTTCTTCGTTGTTGAAAAATCTTCCGGCGATTGGTTCGGCAGAACGAGTTTGCGCATAAATCGGAGTTGCGCCGACAATGCGGCTGTTCCAATTTTTGTTTAAGTAAGTCACTTGATTTTGACCGCTTACAAGTGGTGAAACGCTTTTTACGCTATCAATTTTTTCAGCAATTGCTTCGCCATCTTCAAAAGTTAGACGAGTTACTGCGCCAGCTTCTTGCGAAACTCCGGCGACCTTCATTGCTCCGGGACGAAGAACTACAAGGTTTGAACCCAAAGAAGACAACTGTTTTTCAATGGCTTTTTGCGCGCCATTACCAATTGCTAAAGTGGCCACAACCGCAGCAACGCCAATTAAAATTCCCAGCATTGAAAGACAAGTGCGCACCTTATTTGCAACCAATGTTTTAAAGCCTTGGCGGAAATATTCGGCAGTTTCTTTTGAGATAATAGAAGTGGAATTTTCGACAATTTTCGTAGTCGAATTTTTTGAAGTTATGCGATTTTGCAGCGCCACTTTTCTTTCATCAGATTGAATGGTGCCGTCGCGCATTTTGATTAAACGGTGAGCTTGTTCGCCAATTGCTTCTTCGTGAGTGATTATGACAACTGTAATGCCTTGCGAGTTGAGTTCTTTTAAAATTTCCATGATTTCTTTTTCACTGCGAGAATCCAAGTTGCCGGTTGGTTCATCAGCTAAAATCATTTTCGGACGATTGATCAAAGATCGTGCAATCGCAACGCGTTGTTGTTGTCCGCCCGAAAGTTCGCTGGGTTTGTGATCAATTCTGGTGCCAAGTCCGACTTTTTGTAGTAACTGTTCAGCGAAAGTTAGTTCGATATTATGTTGCGAGTAAAGCAAGGGCAGGGCGACGTTTTCCGCAGCGCTGAGTCGCGGTAACAAATTAAATTGTTGGAAAATAAAACCGATTTCTTCGCGACGTAAAACTGCTAAATCGTCTTCCGATAATTTTGAAACTTCGCGATTATTGAATTTGTAAGAGCCAGATGTTGGAACATCAAGTAATCCTAAAATATTGGTCATGGTAGATTTGCCAGAACCAGAAGGGCCCATGATCGCGACAAAATCGCCATCGTCAATTTTCAAACTGACATTTTGCAAAGCGTGAACGACGTTGTCGCCCATTTTGTAAACTTTGGTTATGTTTTGCAGTTCAATCATTTTTTGTTTATTTGACGGTTATCTTTTGCCAACTTTACGTCCGCCCATCGGATTAAAAGGGCTTGAGCCTTTAGAGTTTTTTTCCAATTTAATTTGAGGCGACAACACAATTTCGCCGACAGTAAGCCCTGAAATAATTTCGATTTGTTTGCCGTTAGTTAAACCGGTGACAACTTCTTTTTCGATTTCCTCACCATTTTGGCGTACCAAAACAGTTGATTTACCTTCTTTGGTGCGCAAAGCGTCGGAAGAAATTAACAAAACATTTTCTTTAGAAGTTACTTTGAAAGTGACGTTCGCCGTCATGCCGCTGCGCATAAATTGCGGAATTTCTTTAGGCAAAACGTCAACAACGTAAGTGGTTACGTTATTTACTGTGGTGGCATCAAATGCGATTTTATCAACTTCAGCGCCAATTTTTTGATCCGGGTAAGCATCTAAAACAATTTCCGCTTGTTGTTTAACTTTGATGGAAGCGATGTCAGTTTCATCAACTTGCGCTTTTACTGTTAAACGATCAGACATCGACATTAAAGAATCAGTGCTGGTGAAAGTTTCGCCTTGTTCGACATTTTTTAAAACGATAGTGCCGGAAAGTGGCGCTAAAATTGGAGTTGGCGGATAAATATCTTCCCATTTTTTGATTTCTTCAGCGCCTTTAGAACGAGCGGCATCAATCAAAGCGGCGCGTTCAGTTGAGCTCATCCACGCTAAAATTTGGCCTTTTTTTACTTCGTCACCTTCTTTGATTAAAACTTGCTCGATACGTCCGGCGATTGGTGGTTTAATTTCCAAACGATTTTCTGGTTGCACAGTACCGGTTGCTAAAATTTTGACGTGTAAAGTGCCAACTTCGGCGATGCTTTCGCTGTAAGTGATTTTATTTTTATCATCTTTTTGTAGCGACCAATAAGCAGCAGCACCGATAATGCCAACAACGCAAGCGGCAATCAGCAGTTTTTTAGATTTTGATTTTTGATTAATTTTAATTTGCATTTTCAAATACTCCTTTGCCTTGAACTTGTTCCCAAGCTGCTTCAGTTGTGACGCGACTGAATTTACTTTGTAGATAAGATTTTTGACGATTGATCAAATCAGTTTCAATCACGTCCCAATTTTCAAAAGTGAGCAAGCCGTTATTATATTTGCTGCGGGCAATGTCGGCACGCAATTGAGCCGCTTCTTTAAAGCTGGTATCAACTTTCAATTTTGTTACAGCTTCAACGTACGAATTATAATTTTGACGTAAATTTATCAAAATTTGTTGATCGGTATTTTCACGACTTTCACGAGCTGCGGTAGTCGAAGCGTAAGCGCTGCGCGTGGTGAAATAATCTTTACCGCCAGTAAAAAACGGGAAAGTTAAATTCATACCAACTGCCCAATAACCATTATCGGGAAAGAAGTTGGCGCCGCGACGTCCTTGAGTTGCGCTCACATTTAAAGATGGCATAAAAGCGGATTGGGCGATCAAAATCCCAGCTTTGGCTGCTTGTTCTTGAGCAACGGCTTGCTTGTGTTGCGGCGTTTCTTCAACGATAGTTTTTAAATCGATTTTATTGTTTGGTTGTTTGGTGGGAACAGAATCTTTGATGTCGTAAAGTTTGCAATCTGAAGTGCCAATAGCGCGGCATAATTGGGCGCGAGCTGTTTCAATTAAGTTACTACCTTGCAAACGATCATAGTTAGCTTGATCAAGATAAGCGCGCGCAAGCAGCAAAGAACCTTTATTTTCCATGCCACTTTTGTAACGCAATTCGATGATGCGTAAATTATCTTCGCGGCGTTTGATGATGTGATCGAGCAACTCAACAGTTTGTTTGGCGTAAGATAAATTTTCGTAAGCGTATTTTAAATCGTAGCTAAGTTGTGCTTTGGCGATTTGAACGTTGGTTTTTGAAACTAAATTATTGGCTTTAGTTTGATCAAATTTACCGACATCAGCAAAACCATTAAATAAATTTTGCGTGACCGACAAAGTGCCGGTGTAGGCTTGAGTTACATTGCTTTGAACTGTTGTCAGTGAAGGGTTGGTTGAGTTACCGTTATTACCGCGGTTGGATGATAAAGTTGCCGAAGCTTGCGGCAAAAAAGCAGCAATGGAGGCGCTGTTTAAATTATCTGTTGAGCGTTCTGCAGCGATTGCCGACTTTAAACTATTGTTATTTTTTAAAGCTAAATCGACACATTCTTGCCAAGATAGTTTAAGATTTTGCCCAAATGCAGCATTATTAATGCAGCACAAAGCCAAGATCATTCCTAATTTTATTTTATTCTTGGTTAATCGAATCATTGATGGATTTTGTGAAAGATAGTTTTTGAGTAATTCACAATTCTATACGAATAGAATGCAAATTATACTCGCGATCTATCAGGGTAAATTATTCCTAAAGAAATTTCTCCTTCAGGTCTTTGAGCTACTGGTTTTCCACAAATACTATTTGGTTTGTTTTTTTCACAACAGCTTATTGCAATTGAAGTCGCAGATATCGCCGCAAAGAATGCAAATGAAGAAATTGCTCCTATAATTGCGCCAGTAGAACCTTCAGAGGTATTTTGATTTTCTGTAGATTGAGAATATGCAATTCCAAATCCAATCAAAGTTGAAGCAACAACAGCTGAAGTAATAATTCCGGCGAGACATTTCGGTGTTTCATTGCTGCCGTTATTGCCATCACGAATCAACTCAAGAAAATATTTATGCAAAGAACCATGTTGAGTTAGAAGCCTTGTTGAAATCTCAGCTAAAGAACCAATTCCGGCAGCACCAAGCATCATTATTAACCAATAATCATGTGTAGAAAGATTATTTGATGGAAGTTCAGGAGATGATGGTTGTGAAGTTGGCTGTGACGAAGGTTGACTTGTTGGGCTACTACTTGGCTGAGTGCTTGGTTGATTTGATGGTTGTAAACTTGGTTGTGTACTTGGTGTTCTGCTTGGTTGAGTTGTTGGCTTTGCAGTTGGTTGGATAGTAGGTCGAAAACTCGGCGTTGCTGATGGTTCATAAGTTGCAGGGCGCGGAGGATTTGCTTCTAGATTAATTTGTGAAGATGCGCTTTGTAAGTTAACTAAATTTTTATCACTATTTTGATCTTTTCCTTCGATTGCTCCAGAAGCAAAAGTGAAAAGAGATAGTGGTAATAATTTTCCTAAAATAGCAGATAAAGAAGTTCCGGAGGATTGATTGGTGTTAGATCTAACAAATTTTGGGTTATTTTCAGCTGTCTGATTTGAAGCTTCTTCTTCAAGAAAATCCTGAATTACTTTTAAAGTTCTGGTTTGATATTGCTTGAGATCTTGGGCTTGAGAATTTCTTAATTGTGCGATTATTACATCTGAATTTTCCTGAAAATAAGGAATTTCAGAGTCATTTTTAGCTTTTATAAAATCACCTTTAAAATCTTCGCTAAAAGCTATTTTAGCTATTGAGAATTCTTGATTAGAAAATCTTTTGATGAGGTCGATGATAATTGGGCCGTTATCTTCAAATCTGTCGAAATAGCGAATATTTTCTTGGGAATAATCAAAGCTAGTTTTTTGGATTCTGTTTTGAGTGAATATGACGTTTTGTTCGCTGATATTAAGGTTTTCGGAAACTATTTTTCTAATTTCTTGTGGCATTGAGCTATATTTTATAGCTGTTTCTTGATCTACTGGATCAAGCTTTAAAGAATCGTATGGTACATCAATTCCAATTGGGTCACAGTAAATTACTTGAAAATTTTCCGCTTCAGTTTTGCTTACAACCAACAAAGAAAAGCGATTACTTCCTAAATCGATTGGAAATATTATTTGTGATTGTTGGGAATCTTTAAATTCATCAAGAGCTTGGCGTAAAAGGCTGTCTTTTTGTTGATTTTCGGCAGTTATTTTAGAAGAGACTTCCGCATTATTTGTGGTTTTTGGATCATAAAATGACGCAATTGCAGCAGAGCAAATGGTTGTGTTATCATTACTGTGTAAACTGGCAAATTGATCGATCAACAGATCATGATATACCGTGGAATTATCTCTGATTTTCTTTATTTCATTATCATGGAATGGTTTTAGATGTCGTAAAATGCTACTCGCATCAGCTGATTCAGAATTATTTTGGTTAAATGTACTAATTAGTTCATCAAGTTTTGTAGGTTTTGAATCTATCGCAGA
Organism: Alphaproteobacteria bacterium; assembly: GCA_021151765.1. Taxonomy (GTDB): domain Bacteria; phylum Pseudomonadota; class Alphaproteobacteria; order Rickettsiales; family UBA1997; genus UBA2645. Next base: position 42,169 of record JAGKWR010000002.1, on the reverse strand, counting down.
TGAAGAATTTGGCATGAATTTGAGTCTTTTAAAATTGGTAAGAGAGACCGACCTTTACAATATCTGAACGAGCTATTTGTTTGTATTTTTGGATGTAATTAATCGTGTCATTAACGCGTGATTTAGTGTGAAACTTTTGGTAATTATACTCGCAATTTAGAGCAACATTATCAGTTAAAGAAAATTTAATTCCGCCGCCAAATGTTAAACTAGATGCAGTGCCTCTATAGGATGCGTTTAAAAGTTGTGTATTACTATTGTCATAAGCCGCTGAAGTGCTATTATACTGTGTTGCTGCATATCCCACATTGATAAAAGGAGCAACATAATCATTGATGTCATAACCAATATTAGTTTTGAAACCATAACGATTTCTGATCTGTAAAGCATCGGTGCTGGGGTTTTGAGATCCTTTATTGCCAAAGCTATTTTGCTCAACAAAAATTTCTGGTGCGACAAAAAATCCATCAAAATTTACAGCATATTTATAGTTCAAACCCACGCCGCCAAAAGTTTCGCGTCTTGCTGGTTTTAGATCTGTGTCTGCAGAAGGATGAAAATCTTTATAGTAAACACGACCATAAAAAGAATTGGTAGTGCTTACAAAATCAAGACCAAGGGAAGAGCCTTGAGTTTTAGCAAAAGCAGAAACACTGCAAAAAAATGACAAAATAGTTGAGATGGTAAGTAAAAACTTTTTCATTCTTATATTTTATTGATATTGTTTTATGGGCGTTTTTTCTTTGCAGAACATGAGTAAAGCCACTTTTGTAGGCAAGAACTTTTTAAAAACATTCTAAATTCCAAATGAAAATCCAAAATTTCTACGACAAAGATACCGCAACTTTTACTTATGTTGTCAGCGATGTTGCAACCAACAAATGCGCGGTGATTGATTCGGTTTTGAATTATGATATGCATTCTGGTCGCACTTCTACTGCGTCAGCCGATGCAGTAATTGATTATATTCGCGACAATAATTTGCAGTTGCAGTGGATTTTGGAAACGCACATTCACGCCGATCATTTAACCGCGGCTAGCTATATCAAAGAAAAATTGGGCGGCAAAATTGCTATTGGTGAAAAAATCAAAGAAGTAGCGCAATTTTGGGTGCCGCTTTTTAACAATCACAAAGATACGCCAATTGATGGTTCGCAATTTGATCATCTTTTTTTGGATGGTGAGAAATTTTATATTGGCAATCTTGAAGTCAGTGTGATGCACACACCGGGACACACTCCAGCTTGTGCAGTTTATTTGATTCAAGATTGTGTTTTTGTCGGCGACACTATTTTCTTGCCGCGTATGGGCACAGCGCGTGCAGATTTTCCCGGCGGTAGTGCTACAACTTTATACCAATCGATTAAAAAGATTTTGTCTTTGCCGGCGCAAACCAAAATTTACGTTTGTCACGATTATCCAGCAAACGGCCAAGAACCGCAGTTTTTATGCACAGTAGCTGATCAAAATCGCGACAATATTTTGATTAATGACAAGGTTAGTGAAGCAGAATATGTCGAAAATCGCAGCAAGCGTGATGCTACTTTAGCAGTTCCGAAACTTTTATTTCCGGCGCTGCAAATTAATTTGCGCACTGGCAAATTCGGCGACGCTGAAGCGAATTCGGTGCAATATGTTAAAATCCCGCTTAATAAAATTTAAAAATGCACAAAAAAATCATGATCTCTGCAGTTTGTATTTACGCTGCTTTGTTGTTTGTGCTCTTTGTTTTTCAGCGTCACTTGCAATATCGACCTTCAGGGGAATTGCAAAAAATAGAAAATTATCAGCTTCAAGGTTTTGTTGAGGAAAAATTAACAACTGCAAGCGGCAAAAAAATTCTCGCTTGGTATAAAGCAGCGCCGCAAAACGCTAAATTGATTTTATATTTTCACGGCAATGCTGGCAATTTAAGTGATCGTGCTCACAGATTCGCAGCTTTTGCGCAAGCCGGTTTTGGCGTTTTGGCAATTTCTTATGAAGGTTATTCTGGAAGCGAAGGAAAACCATCAGAATCAGCTTTAATTCAAGATTCGGAAGCGGCTTTGAAGTTTGCGCTCGATCAAAATTATATGATGCAGGATTTAATTTATTACGGTGAATCTTTGGGTTCTGGAGTTGCAACGCAACTAGCTGCGCGTTTTGATCCGTCTGCAGTGGTTTTGGAATCGCCTTATTCCTCAATTGCGTCGGTGGCGCAAAAAACTTATTGGTTTGTGCCAGTTAAATTATTGCTCAAAGACAAATTTGAATCGATCAAATATGCGCCGAAAATTACAGCACCGCTTTTGATTTTTCACGGCACGCAAGATCAAGTGGTGCCTTACTTAGAAGGGAAGAAACTTTATGAAGCTGTTAAGTCGGATAAAAAATTAATAAGCGTCTCGGGAGCCGGTCATTTAGATTTTAGTGATGAGTTTTTGATTGCAGAGATGCAGAAGTTTTTGGTGAAGTAGTTCGGATTTGCAAAGTCGAAGGATCTCGTAAATGAGATCCTTCGCTTTTTGAAAGTTTATTTCAATTTAGTGTTTACAACCAAGTAACCACGGTAAGAAGTTTGTGCGTAGTTTTTGGTATTCATCGCGTGATAAATGTCGCTTAAATTAACCCAAATCCACGGATTTCTGTGCGCAGCAACGTCTAAAATCAAAACTGAATCTGATTTTTCATCGTAAGCTGCAACTGGTGAAAAGTGTCCGCCCATCAATCCTTTGTAAGAGTGATCATAGTTTAAAAGCAAAAATTCTTTGTCAGAATTTACTACTTCTTTCACTTCTTTTCTGAAAGCAGCGAGTTTTTCGTCAGAGAATTTGTCAACATTGACTAATTTTGATTTTACACCGTGAACTTTAAGCATTTTTTGCAATTCATCGATGTCAATTCCGCCGCCAAAGCTGCCGTCTTTTTTAGTAATTTTCATCGAAATAGTGCGACGATCTAAAATTTTGTCAGTTGACTCGTTGAAGAAATTAGAATCGTTAATCAAACGATACTGTAACGGATATTTTTTATCGCCGATTGTGATTGGCCATTCTTCAATAACTGGAAAGGATTTGTGATTAAGTTCGTAAATTGCTGAAAGCACTACGGTTGCTGCGCCTTGTCCACAAGCTGCAGGATTTACTTGCGGTTTGAAATGATGCGCGAGGCGATAAAAGTCGCCTTTATATTCGGTTCTTTGCAATCTCTCAATTCCTTCTTTGCTGTTCCAGTTGGTTACTGCAACTTGCTTGCTGTATACGCTGGCAGGATATTGATCGTAGTGAAAAGTTAGGCTTTTAGTGATAGTGTCGTTTGCAAAAGCCATGCTCATGCTTGTATTTGCAATTAACAAACCAGCAAGCGCGAACGTTTTAGCAGATTTAAGTTTCATAAAAATTTGATTTTGAGTTGATGGGCGAAAAATTGTGGAACGATCAACATAAGTGAGGACGATGATTTTCCAAGTAGTGACTTTTTGGTAACCGCAAAATTTTACAAAAAATGGCTGCTACATTGATTCGCTCATTTCCAAATCAACTTTCATGTTAACTTGCAAACTATTGTCAAAATATTCCAAACCGGTTTTGCCTTTGTCGTAATCGTTAAAATAAACGTGGGAAGATGAAACTACGCCAGACATTAAATCCCACGTCGGATCAACTTCAATCCATTTGCCTTGGTGATAAACCAAATTCCAACTATGTCCTTGGCATTCGAAATATTCTCCGCAAGCAGCTCCGTCAATGACAATTGAAGGAATTCCGGCAACTCGGGCTAAAGCATCAAAAAGGCGAGCATATTCTGTACAAACGCCGACGCGATTTTGGACAATTTGTTGCAGCGCAGGTAATTTGCCGACGTAAGAATCTTCGTAGCGTAAATAGTCATGCACAAATTTACCGATTTTGGCGTAAAGCGGAATATTGCCATAAGTTTGATCGTTGCGAATTTGTTCGAGAATAGTCGTCAAAAGTTTCGACTCCGCAGAACTGTAATTTATGTAATTGGCCGGATTACGTGAAATTGGACTGCGATTAATCAAGCCAGTTTTTATTTTTGCCGAGCTCGTCACAACCAATTCTTGCGCTGCTGTGTTGAAAGAAATAGATCTGACGCCACCTTCATCTTTTTGCCCAGAACTATTTACTGAGGTTGCGATTTTGTAATTCTCAACTTTTTGTTTCTCGATTTGGAAAAATGTCGGAACTTTCACATTAATTTTACCAAGTGATTTATTGCCGCGAATAGTCGTTTTAACGGCAATATCCCAATTATCTAAAACCGGAGTTAGTTTAATAATTTCATGCACGCCATTTTTTGGGACAACATTCCTGTAAACAAAGCTGTTGCCAACTTTAGTTACGTTAGGATTGAAAGTTGCTGATTCGAAATATCCGGGAAAATTGAAAGTAACTTTAGAATTAGCGCCAGCAGCAAAAGCGGGAATGTAAATCATTTCTTGGCGCAAGAATTGATTGATTTTGTTGTAATATTCTTTGTAGGCCAAATAGAGCGAAAATTGGTCGCCGTTTCTTTTGGGTTTCGCGAAACGAATAGTCAGATTATTGTTGCTGAAAGTGAAATCAGAGTTGTTGGCGTAATTGTTTAAATTGTTGTCATTGATCACTTTACTGATCGTTAAATCTTGCTGCGGATCAAAAGCGATAGAGAAAGAAGACATCGCCATATTAGCGGCTAAATTAGTGATTTTGCCTTGGACAAATACTTCGGAAATTCTACCAGATTTGGTGAGCTGTACATTTTCTTGCCAATTATAAATAACCAACTCTGCGTTGGCGCGGTAAGGCAAGAACATTAACAACAACAGTAAAGTTTTTAGAAGTTTCATTTTAATGTTTAATTTCAAGATGTTTAATTAGTTCAGTTTTGATGATCTGGCATCATCGCAAATTAGCAAAATTTCTCACAAATTTTCTGAGCGATTCTGCCATTATAAATTTCTAATCATGCTTTGGATCATTTTCACAATCGCCGCGACAATATTGCAAACATTTCGCAATCTTGAGCAAAAAAGTCTCAATAAGAAACTCGATACTCTTACAGTTTCATGGTCGCGTTTTATTCTGCCTTTGCCTTTCGCTATTGCTACGGTTGTTTTGACTTTGGCGGAAGTTAAGGTTGAGTTCATTTGGTTTTGCGCCTTCACTGGTTTCTTTCAAATTTTGGGAAATCTCTTTTTGCTTAAAACTATTCAATCGAAAAATTTCGGCGTGGGCATCGCTTTTTATAAAACAGAAATTTTGCAATCGCTGCTTTTAGGTATTTTATTTTTTCATCAGCAAGTTTCTTCCATCGGAGTTTTGGCGATCATCACAACTAGTATTGGTATGATTTTAATGTCGAATTTTACCATCAAAAATTTTCGTCAAAATATTGACAAAGTAGCATTTTACGGCGCTTTGTCTGGCTTATCATTTTCATTTTCTGCCTTTGGTATAAAATTTGCTTCCAGCAATTTAATTGAAAATGGATATAGTGATTTCAAAGCTGCAGTTATTGTTTTGATGTGGGTAATTACTTTCCAAAATATGTTTTTCTCCATCACAAAAGCAGCGCAAAATCGTTTTATTAAAGATTTATCAAGCTTATTTGCCGCTGAAAATAAATGGTCTTTTGTTAAAACCGGTTTGCTGAGTTATGCAGGTTCAGTTTGCTGGTTTGTAGCCTACGCGATTGGAAATGTAGTCTACGTTAAAGCCGTTGGACAAACAGAATTATTATTCGCAGTTTTGATTTCATATGTGCATTTGAAAGAAAAACTCCGCATCAGTGAAATGATTGGAATAACAGTCACTTTGCTGGGAATCTTAACCTTAATTTTATTTCACTAAATCATGTCGATCACAATCAAAACAAAATATTTGGGCGAATTACGTACTGAGTCAGTTCACGTTAAATCAGGAAATAGTTTAATCACTGACGCGCCAGTTGATAATAAAGGGAAGGGCGAAGCATTTTCACCAACTGACCTTTTGGCAACTTCTTTGGCAAGTTGCATGATCACAATTATGGGCATTCAAGCTAACCAAAATAACATGAATATTGACGGCGTGGAGTGTGACGTTACCAAAATCATGTCGTCGCAATTACCACGTAAAGTTGTGGAAGTGGTGATCGATTTCCGTTTTGCTGCAAATAATTTTTCTGAAGAACAAAAACAAATTTTGCGCGACGCCGCTTATTCTTGTCCGGTTGCCCTGAGTGTTCATCCAGATTTGAAAAAAACAGTTTATTTCAATTTCTAATCTTAATTTCTGAATAATTATGAAAAAATTTTTGTATCTCTCAGGATTATTATGTGTTCTAAGCAATTCTGCTAACGCGACAGGAATTTACGTTGGTTTAGATGCTTTGTCGTCTAACGCGAATTTTACTGCGAAAAACATTTCGAGCGTCACCGGTCCGAAAAATAATAGCGAAAAACAAGACAGCAAATTCAATGCCGGAATCAATGCTGGTGTGCGTTTTGATCTTTTGACTTTCTATGCATCAGGTGAGCTATTTTTTGATAATTTGCAAAGTTCGACGCAAAATTTAAGCCAAATTTCTGGCTCTAATTCTGGTGGCGACATCACTTTGAAAAATCGTTACGGCGTTAAAGGTAATATTGGTTTTGCTATTTTGCCGCGCGTCACGCCTTTCATAACTTACGGCTTGGCTAATGTCAGTTATAGCAACTCAGTGGCAAACGTAAATCAATCAACCTCGCAAACTGAGCTGGCACCACTTTACGGAGTCGGCGTTTTGGTAGATTTACCGTTTAATATTTCTGTGAAAGCTTCGTACGACTATCAGCGTTTCAATATGCGATATGCCAGCGGAGCATCAAAAATCAAAACTGATTTAGGAATTGCCAAGCTAGGCGTGATTTACAATTTTTAAGAAAATTTGCAGCCACCAGTTTTAAGCTGGGCATTAAGCGCGCATTATTTTTGTTTTTTATCCATTCGGGATATGAAGACGCAACATGTGTCGCGCGCTCTTTGCGGCGATCTTTAACCCGTATGTCAAAGAGACATGCGGGTTTTTTTTGATGAGTGCAGAAGTGTTGTGGTGAATAATTTTTGTCTTTGATTAATAAAACAAGCGTCTTTCTTGCAATAATATCAAGGCTTTGAAGCCAGCAAAAAATAATAAATTCGTCGCTAGTCAATAAGTGAAAAATTTTAAAAATGATCACGCAAAAATATTTTCTAAATTTTCCCACTAGCCACTTGCAATTAAAATTCCTTACAAATAATTTGCCCCGCCTCGCAGCAATTGCGAATATTTCTATGTGGACAGGTGGCCGAGTGGTTTAAGGCAGCAGTCTTGAAAACTGCCGTGCGTTCATGCGTACCGTGAGTTCGAATCTCACCCTGTCCGCCACTACTTTTTTTGCGAACCAAAATCTCCGAGTGAATTTTTAGGAATTCCAAACACGCGTGATCCCGCCTTTATTGGCAATGCTCCGCAGATTTTACGACCCACATTTCACGTTTACCTTCCGCTCAAAAACTCCCCAAAAAATTTCCAAAATTTTGCAATTTTTCAGCAATTTTTGTCTCCATTTCTCCGTTTCATGTTTACCGCGTGAAAAAGGTACACATTGATAAATACTGGTCTCGTAGCTTTTCCATCGAACTTCTCAAAGTGGTGGCAGTTGATATAACCTGCGAACTTTTGCTTGAGGGGCTGACTGTGTAGCTGAAATGTTTTTGAAATAAAAAAAATCAGAGAATTTTTTACAAATAATATTATGTGAAGTCTTGATTTTGCTGATCAAAATTCGGTGTACATGAAACGGAGATTTGGAGAATTTAAAATTTTCTTCACACAAACTGATTCATTCTTTATAGCCAATCTGAAAAAATTTATTTTTTGGTTTGGACAAGTTGTCTTTTTTAATCGTTTCTACTAATTTTTTCAGATTATTTAAATAACAGATTTACCAAAAATGATAATCCAAAGCGTTTGTATTAAAAAGTTTCGTGGCTTCAAGAATATCAGCTTTCGTCTTGGCACGGCTATAACTGCAATAGCTGGGCAAAATGGAACCCAAAAAACTACTGTTATGGGAATTCTGAGCCAATCTTTTACTTTGAGTGATACTAATAATCCGCTTCACGGTGAAAAACCTCTTTGTGGAGGCAGTTACAAATCATCTTTTGGAGAAAAATTTAAACTTTCTGAAGATTTTGATAAGCCTGGAGAGCATGAATGGACGCTGGTTCTAAGTGGAGAAAATAATGAATATACTGTTGAAAGTATAAAAAGAGGCAAAGGGATCAGGTTTTGGAAAAAAGGTGATAGATCTAAAGGCTCTGGTTACAAGCAGGTACCGGTGATTTATTTAAGTCTTTCTAGGTTGTTTCCTATAGGAGAAGATAATTCATTAAAAACAAATAACTCCCTTACTCTTACCGCAGAAGAGATGAAGTTTTATCATGAATTGCATGATAGAATTTTAATAATACCAGATAGTAAAGCTACTGCCGTAAATCATTTAAGAGGAAAATCAAAAAATACTCTCGGAGTAAGTACAAAAGATTACGACTGGAAAATGAATTCCGCAGGTCAAGATAATATTGGTAAAATACTGTTGGCCATCTTGTCTTTCAGAAGACTAAAAGAAAATCACAAGGAATCTTACATTGGTGGAATATTGGCCATAGATGAAATTGATGCTACTTTGTATCCCGCATCCCAAGTAAAATTGCTAGAAGCACTAAGAAAGTTTGCCTCTGAATATAAAATACAAATTATTTTCACCACTCACTCAACTGACATTCTAAGAAAAGTTTGTGAATGGAGTTCTGATAAGAAATTACAAGGACAAGCGGAAGTTGTGTATTTGGAAAAAAAAGATTCTGATGTTACTATCTCAGATAATATAAACTACGATGCGATAAAGAATAAATTAAACGTAGCTTTGTCTGATAAAGTTAAAGCGAAAAAAGTTATTACTTTCACAGAAGATACCGAGACAACAATACTTTTAAGTGCTATTCTAAAAAGAAGTTTAACCAAGCTCAATATTGTAGATTGCAGTTTAGGGTGTACCAACTTGATTTCGCTTGCTGAGAAAAAAGTACCATCTTTTACTTACCCTAATTCTATAATAGTTTTAGATGGAGATGTTAAAAGCGTATCTTCCTCAATGAAGAAAATAAATAAATTAGGAAATATCCTCCTTTTACCAGGAAAGGTTAGGCCAGAACTTATGTTAGCTGAATTTTTAAATGGTCTATCAGATAAATCGGATTATTGGAGAAAAATATACACCGACCAATCAGGAGTAAGCTATTCCAAGCATTTTGCTTTTTCTCGGCACAATCTTCAGGACATAAAAAATGATAGGAACAAAGCGAAAGAATGGTTTAATGATCAGAAAAGATACTGGGGACGTGGTTGCGCTAATCTCATAAATCTATGGATACATGATAATAAAGATGAAGTTGAGTTGTTTACTAAAGAATATGAAAAACTAATCACCAAATATAAATAAATTTATGCCCATATTTTACTCTCCATTAAGATACCCAGGTGGCAAAAATTGCATATTTAACTTCGTCTCTAAATTGATCAGAGAAAATAACTTAGAAGACAGTGGTTATGCAGAACCTTATGCTGGAGGTGCTGGTTTAGCAGTTAGATTGTTATTGGAAGGATTAGTTAATCACATTTACATCAACGATTTTGACAGATCAATTTATGCCTTCTGGAAAACTATAATTAGTGATTCTGAAAAATTTTGCAGATGGATTGAGTCGGTTGAAGTTTCAACTAAAAGTTGGGATCACTTTAAAAAAATTCAGGAAAATCAGAAAAACGCAGACCTTTTTGAACTAGCACAATCGACATTTTTTCTAAATAGAACGAATGTTTCAGGTGTTATAAAAGGTGGTATAATTGGCGGTAAGGATCAATCTGGAAAATATAAAATAGATGCCAGATTTAATAAGCAGGAATTAATAGAAAGAATTCAGAAAATTTCTAAAGCTAAGAAGAAGATATCAGTATCAAATCTTGATGGGCTAAAATTTGTAGATCGTATGGATAGAAAAAATAAGGAAATTTTTATTTATTTAGATCCTCCCTATTACCAGAAAGGCGCAAATCTTTATATGAATTTTTATTCAAAAGAAGATCACCAAAAACTTTCCGAATATGTTAAGAATATGAATAAGAGATGGATGGTGTCCTACGATAATCATGACTTTATTCTAAATCTTTATCATGAGAGAAGAAAAATTGTTCACAAATTATCTCAATCTACATCCAATAGAGTTGGAGATGAAATTTTGGTTTTTTCAGATGGTCTGAAATTTGATAAATCCATTGAGTTCCTAAAAGAACCGATGTTGCTAGGTCTGTAAGTTCACGAAAGAGATCACCCACATATTTTAGTTTGAATTTGTTCCTCATTTCTTCGGTAAACATGAAATGACCAGTATAATCAAGGCTTCAGAGCAATTTTAACAGAAATAGGAGAAAGTTCGCAGGTTATATCAACCGCACCCAGATGATTTTTCTCTAACTTTTCGGTACACATGAGAAGCCAATAAAATCAAGGGTTTCCAAGGTTGGAGAATGGTTCGCAAATTGTATCAGCTGCCCCGCCATTCTCTTACGCTTCGCTACAGCGCAATTGAGCGAAGCACAATTGTGGTGGAGTGATTAGCGAAAGTGATCGCGCTGTAGTCGCCGAAGGCGCACGAAAGCGGGATGTTCTAACAAAATCGTACTAATCTGAAATCACCACTCAGAAAATGTATTACACCTATATATTAAACTCCCTCTCCGACCCAAACCGATTCTACACTGGTTCTACCTCAGACCTAAAACGCAGATTATCCGAACACAATTCTGGTAAATTAGTTTACACAAATAAATTCACTCCTTGGAAAATTAAAAATTACTTCGCCTTTGAAGAGCTAGAAAAAGCTGAAAAATTTGAAAAATATCTAAAATCAGGAAATGGAAGAATCTTTGCTAAGAAGCATTTTTGACTCCTTTTTAAAAAGGGTATGCATCCGTAAATACTCGGTTCGCGGGTTTTAGTTCGAGAATGGCAAAGCGGTGGGTGCGTGAGATTTTTTGCGAATTTTTTTCTTTCTGCGCAAAATATTTTATTGAAAAGCGTAAGGTTATACTTTATGGTTTGGGAATTATAAAAACCGTAAAATAGCAAAATTACTAAAAAATGTCAGGCGAAATAAATTACAAAAAGCTTACTGAAAAAAAGAAAATATTGGACGAGCACCGTCCTTTTGATGCCGCGCTGGTGAAGAATTTGGAAGAATGGTTTCGAATTGAACTTACTTACACGAGCAACGCAATTGAAGGAAACACTTTGTCGCGTGCTGAAACTGCGTTGGTTGTGGAAAAGGGTTTAACAATTGGCGGCAAATCAATTACCGAACATCTTGAAGCAACCAATCACGCAGCGGCTTTGGATTTTGTTAAAGAGCAAATCAAACGAAAGCCATCAGACCTTAGAGAAAGAGACATACTAAAAATTCACGAAATTATTTTAGATCGAATCGATCGTGAAAATGCTGGCCAAGGGAAATTATATTATCGCCGTGTTCCAGTTCGCATTTCTGGTTCTGCTGTCGTGATGCCAAATCCAAGAAAAGTTCAAACTTTAATGGATGAGTTTTTTTCTTGGCTTGAAAACGAAACTAAAATGCACGCCGTTGAACTTGCTGCTGAGGCGCATTATCGCTTCGTAACAATTCATCCATTTACTGATGGCAATGGTCGCACCGCACGTTTGCTGATGAATATGATTTTGATGATGCGCGGCTATCCACCTGCAATTATCCGCAAAAATGATCGCCTGAATTACATTAAATCTTTAGAAAAAGCGCAGCTGGTGAATGGTGAAGACGATTCAAAGAAAGATTATTTTAAATTGATAGCAGCAGCAGTCGATCGCTCGCTCAACATTTATCTCAAAGCAATTGATGGTGAAGTTGAAAAAGTTGATTCCGAAAAACTTCTAAAAATCGGCGAACTTGCTAAAGCAACAAACCAAACAGTTCCAACGATAAGACATTGGACGAAAGAAGGATTACTGCAGGTTGCGGAAGTGACAGAGTCGGGGTATCAAATGTATTCTGAGGAGATGATTGAGAGAGTGAGAGAAATTCAGGAGATGAAGGAGAGGAGATTAACTCTTGAGGAAATCAAAGAAAATTTAAAATAGAAAAAATGACAAAAATTACATCAATTACAATTTCTGAACAGGAAGGATTCTTTTCAAAAAAAGACTTTCAATGGTCAGATATTTCTAATTTTTCAGTTATTGCTGGAATTAACGGTAGCGGCAAAACAAAGCTATTAGATTGGATCTCAAAAAATCGAAGTTTTAATCAAAAACACCTAATAAGATATGTTGATATCAACTACAAAACACCATTAGATAAGCATGCTAATGTAATTGAAAGCAAGTATCGCTTCAAACATTTTGAAGAAAATGGCAAATACTATGCCATTGAAAAAACCGGTGCCAAACACGATTGGGATTCTGATAAAAATAATTTTATAAATAATGGTGTTATCAGCAAAATAGATTATGCGATTTTGGATGAGATAATAAGAGAACGTAAGAGGTTTAATAGCAGTATTCACGAGATTAAATCCGAACTTACTAAAAGAGAAAAATATGATAAAACCAATTCTATATCTGATTTGCTTCCATCGAACGTAACAGATGATAAACCGTGGGATCGTATAGATAGAATATTAAATGACTTCGGACTGTATATAAGGCTTAATCGAGAAAATCTTAATGGCGAATTGGGCTTCATAAGAACTGACTCAGGCACGCCTTTGGAAATGAAAGATCTATCATCTGGAGAAGCTATTGCATTTGCAATAGCACTTTGGACTTGGGGTAATTCCAGTAAGCAGAAAACAGACTTATTATTGATTGATGAATTTGATGCACATCTCAATCCATCGATAGCTGAGCAATTTATTTCTGTAGTTAAAAAGTATTTTGTGGATCTTGGTGTGCAGGTTATTATGACAACTCATAATCCATCTACAATTGTTTACGCTAAGAAAAGTGGTGCCAAAACAATATGGATGTCAGATGGAAGGATTAATATCAATGTAGAATATGATGACATTGTTAGAGAGTTATCCAATGGTCTAATTGATGTTCACGATTTTGAGGAAAAATTACAGCTTCTAATAACCAATCCCAACAAAAGAGTTCTTTATACTGAAGGAAAAACAGATGAGCAGCATATAAAAAGCGCTATCAGAGCTTTAAAAATGGAAAAGCAATTTGAGAATATTTTTATATTTGGTGGTACAGGCGTAAAGCACATCCCAATTTTTATGAAAATGCCAACGGACCAAGAATATCAAATAGCTTTATTTGATAGTGATAAAGCTGGAAGAGAGATTTTTAAAAAAGTAAAACAGGACGAATATTTTCAAAAGAAACTTAAGACAAAAAAGCTTAAACTATTATTTGTCTCTTCCAGAAGAGATAAAGAGATTGAAGATTTGTTTGAAGATAAAATTAGAGCTAAAAAAGGAAAAACCGCTCTAGCTAATTATATGTCAGAAGAGATAAATCAAACAGAAGAGAATTTTGAAAAATTTAGACCTATTCTGAATAAAATTTATAAAACTATAACTTCATAAAAAAGTTTGCATGGAATATAATTATGTCTTTCATCTCGTAAGTTATTCGAAATTTTTTTCGTTAAAACTTTATCAGTTTCTCAAAAGCATAATATTACTAATCACAAAACTCAGCTTGCTCTAACTTTAATAAGAATTCTTTTATTTTTAATCCGCCGGCGAAGCCGGTTAGTTTGCCTGATGCGCCGATAACGCGGTGGCAGGGGGCGATGATGGCGATGGGGTTTTTGCTGTTGGCGCCGCCGACTGGTCGTGATGCTTTTGAATTGCCAATTTGACGGGCAATTTCGCCGTAGCTTCTGGTTTCACCAAATGGGATTGTTAGCAAAGCTTGCCATACTTTTTTTTGGAATTCGGTGCCGTGGAAATCTAAATCGAGTTCGAAATTTTTACGCTTGCCGGCAAAATATTCGTCAAGTTGGCGTTGGCTTTTACACAATATTGGATGATCTGCGCTTGGTGAAATTTCTGTAAACCTCACACGATTTGGATCGTCATTTTCCCACAAAACTGCTGATAATCCTCGGTTGGTTGCAACTAACTTTAGCTGTCCGATTGGTGATTTTATGAATTTGTAGAAATAGGCCATGACTAAAAATTTGTGGAGGTGGGATGTTTGATTATAGGGATAACGACTTTGAATTTGTGTTATCCCTTAATTCCTATATTGTTACCAAAACATCACAAGGAGGATCAATTAAGAAATTTTCAGCAACATTTATAGATAAAAATTTGGAAATTCCGCTTCTACCGTGAGTTCCTATAACCATTAATTGTTGTTTTGAACTTTGAAGTTCTTCCTTAAGAACTTCAATGATAGGTCCTTTAATGAGTTTGTTTTTGATTTTATAAGTAGCTTCAGTTTTTGTTTTATGAGACTTCGCAATATCTTTGCTAACGTCTTTAACTGTGCTAGCTATTTCTTTCTCACAATATTCTTTATATTCTTGCTCTAATTGATTTGCTGAAATTCCAATAGAACCGAGTATAGGCATGAAGTAAGAGTGTAGTAAGGTAAAGTTCGCTTCAGGAAATAAATTAAGTGCTAATTTTAAAGATGATTTTGAGTGAGAATTAAAGTCTAAAGCTACTAGAATCTTCTTATATTCAAATTCGGTTCTTTCTTTCACGACTAAAACCGGTTTAAGAGAATTTTTAATAATTCTTTGTACAACTTGACCCATTATAGATTGATCCTGACTGGCATGACGATGTAAACCAAGCACTATAAGATCTGCTTTAATTTTGACAGCAACTTGTAAGATTTTTAAGTGAGGAGTGCCAGTAACCACTTCGATTTTGTAGTCAATATTTTGAGTTTTTCCTTCTACAGCAGTGAAAATTTCTTTTTTAGCTAATTTAGCTAACTCCTTATGAATTGATTCAGGATTATCTTCGTCAACAACATGCAAAATAGTCAATTTTGCGCCGTAGTTTTTAGCTAATTTTAAAGCTCTTTGTATAGCTCTATCTGAACGGGCTGAAAGATCAGTGGCAACTAAAATATTTTTCATAAATATATATTATTAGGGTAGATAATTTGAAGTAAGCTACTCTTACATGTATAGCATCAAAAACCAAAAATGTATCAATTAGTTATTGAGTTAGTCGAATTGAAATAGAGTTTAATTTTGAAGATTTTGATTTGAAAACGAATTATCACCAACTGATGTAATTATAGGTTTGGCTTTAAATTAACTTCGAGGTAAAGATTAGCTAAATCAAGTGCTGTTGCTTTGGCCGGAGAATTTTCGCGAAATAAATTCGACAAGGCTTTGGCAATAAATTCTTGATGATTATCGTGATTTTTGGCGTGTTGCAAAAGTGCTTTATGTAATTGGTCGATAATTTCTTCGGCGCTGTTGAAACTAGCGCCATTACGGAAGTCGTCTGGTTGTAGGTTATCGAGAAAATCATTTTTTTGTTTCTGAAATAATAATTCGTTGTTCATCGCTTAGATAAAATATAGTTTTGCAAGTTTTAATTATTTTGAATCAGCAATTAAACTTAGCTAAATAATTCTAGCAAATCAGAAATTGCCATTATAGGTTTCGCCGCGCTGCTTAATTGCTGTTGATAAAGTTCAATTATTTTCCGTAGTTTGATTGTTTTCTTAACTTCCTTAATACTGACTCTGGTTGCTCTCGTCACCACTAATTTAGCAACATTTTCTCGTCTAAATTCTTTAGACACAAACTAAACTAAAAACTAAACTAAAATGGCTACAACAGGCACAGTAAAATGGTTCAATATCACTAAAGGTTACGGATTTATTCAACCAGACAACGGCGGAAAAGATATCTTCGTTCACATCAGCAAACTTGAAGAAAAAGGTATCCGTGATTTGAAAGAAGGTCAAAAAGTATCTTACGAAGAAGAAAATAGCAGAGGTAAAGTATCTGCAGCTAACATCGAGCTTATCTAAGAAACTAAAGCCAAGAAGAAACCAAGAAAGGCGTATCTGAATTAATTCGGGTACGCCTTTTTTTTATGCTATTTAATTTTAGCTAGTTCTTTTTTGACAAAAGCTAATGTGGGTTTATTGGAGTTTTCTTTTCGAATACGCGTAAAGATTTTGGCTAATAAGTAGCGAATTTTGTCAAAATTATAGCGAAATTACTTTTTTTGTAGAATCAAGAGCCTGAGCTCTTGGGTTTGATAGGATATTTTTTGTTTTTTCATTTTCTAATAAGTCTTGAGCTATTTCCTTTGCAGCACCTTTACCGAATCTTCTTGCTGCTGCAATTCCTCCAACGCGACGCGATACAATGATATCTTGGTCTTTAAGAACATCACGACTGAGGTGAGCATTATCACTGATAGTAACCAGACTTTTTTGAGTAATTTTTTCCAAAGACTGATATAAAGGTGAACTGTTGCTGTTGATATTTTCTACGCCCAATCTTTCACCAGTAGCGTTAATTACTAAGTCGTATGTTTCTGTGCCAAAAGAGTTAGTTATCTGTACAGTTTTTGCGCTGATTTCTTCTGTGGAATCAAAACCCAAAGCTTTACAATTTAAAACCCCAGAATTGTGAAGTGCTAGAAGTTCTCGAGCTGATTGTGCTGGCATTGGTGTTGAATAATTCTGTCGCCATCTTACTAGACTATCAAAAAACTGTTTATCACTTTCGTTTAGCAAGTCGTCGAATTTAGCAATCTGATAATAAATATTTTGCCAAATAATGTCTTTAGTTGCGCCGTCTTCATTTAAAGCTTGTTTTAGATCTGATGCAATTTCTGCGAAAGGATCACTTTTTCTGTAAGATAAAAAGCGTTGAAATATTTGATTATTATCTTGGTTTTCTTGGGCAAAATCGGCAAAAGATCTAAAAGTTTCGGCCATTTCTAAATCGCCATTTTCGTGGTAAATTTCTGATATTTTAGCGGAAATAAATGAAACTATACTCCACAACGGAACTGAGCCAAATTCAGTTTTTGGAAGATCTCTAATCTGTTTATTTAAATCTGATACATTGCCGTATTTGATTGCAGATTCTCGTGTTTCATCCCAAGTTCCGCGAACTTTAGGAAAAATTCCAGTTCGAGAAATCATATCAACAGTGACTTTAACGCCATCTTCTTCAAAAGGTGCAAAAATTAATTCACCTTTTTCGTCATTATCAAAAAGCCCGTCGCGAAATATCGTTTTTACTATGTCAATCGCGGCTAAAGCTGTTCCCTTAATTGCGATTTTAATATTAGATTTGTGAGATTCTTTAGCCTCATCAATCAGATTGGATATACGATCTTTAACTTCTTTAATTGGCCACAATGTTGTGATTATTGGATTATCGACATCATTTTTTTGCTGATTGGCCATCATTCCAGTGGCGATGAATATTTTAGAAAAATTGTGAATTTTTTCTTCACCAAGTTCTGTGAAAATTACGTTGGCGTTATCGTCAATAGCTAGAACTTGCGATTTTGGATGAAGTTCAATTTTTATGCCTCGTTGCTCGAGAGTTTCTAAATCTTGTAAAAATTGTGTTACGGCAAACATTCCGTAAAGAATTCTAGGGTGAAAGTTTTTTGCTTTTTCGAAGTCTAAATATCTAGTCTGAAAACTTTCTCGTAATTTTTGATAATGTTGCTCAAGATCTGCGAAACCTTCTAAATCATTATATTCATCATGTTTCTCTGGTTGATATTCTTGATTAAATCTTTTTTGAAATTTTTCGGCAAAACGTTCTGAAAAAATTTTATTAAATTTAGTTTCTATTAAAGTTTTGTTGTTTTGCATCCAAGTCAACCAAGGTTCTTCGGCGGCTAATTCAGTAGTAAAATCTTTAGGAACTGAAGCAGAAGTGCTTTGAATATTTAAAATATGTTCTGGATCTGTCATCGTTTCATCATATGGCAATCCGGCGCCGAGCAAAGTAGATTCATCAAAAATATGAATAGTGCTGCGAGACAAAACTCTCGCCATTTTTGGATTATTGCTTTGAAAAACAAGTTCACTGATAAAACCAGCTCCTGCTGGTCCAGAACCAATAACGGCGATGTCTCTTCTCATAGGATATGATATTCTTTAGATCCGCTGAATTGTAGAATTTTAAAAATAGCGGTAAGTGATTTGCACAACTAGAGAGTAAAAAATATTATGCAAATTTTCTATTTAAGTGGCGGTTAGTCTAGTTTTATAAGAGTGCTATCGAGATACCGAATTAGTTATAAGTGACTTACTGATTGTGATTGTGTCCAAAAATAAAATTTGAAATTTCGGCTATTGTTTTTCCAATCTTATTAAGATCTCGCCAAAAATTTTTTGATTAAAGCCAGAGTTGGCAATAAAACCCAAATGCTTTCCAAAATTATGAAAGGCAAGCTGTGTGTGATGATGGCGTAATAAAGCAAACAAAGACCGCCGCAGAAGTTAAGAAGTTTGTAATTCAATGATTCTCCAAATTTGCCGTTACGCAAAGTTAAAGCCAAAGCGATGATGCACAAAGCGCTGCCGAAAATTCCGACGAATAAATACATGAGTTTTTGAAATATAGAGTTGCCAAGAAAATAAATCTTGATTGGGGAATTATCTAAAAACAACAACCATTAAGGAAGATTTAAGCATCCACTTCAATTATAATTTTCAGTTAATTCATTTTTGCGCTGCGTGCGATTCGTAAATGATTAACTTAGAAATATTAAGCTGAGAAATTGATAAAACTTCCATGAATTTTGATTTAAGAAAACACCACGATTTGTTGCGAAATCGTAACAAAAACAAAGCTCTTTGGGCAGTTATTTTTTCGTTAATTTTAGTGGGATCGCTGATTTTTCTGCATTTCCACAATCAGCATGAAGAAAAAGTTGAAGCTGAATTTGCTGCTACCAATCCTTGGCGCGAAACTTTGGATATTAAAAAAGAATATGTCGCCCAAATTCGTTCGGTGCAGCACATTGAATTGCGCTCGCTCGAGAAAGGTTATTTGCAAAATATTTACGTTGACGAAGGTCAGTTTGTGCGTAAAGGCCAAAAGATGTTTCAAATCATGCCGTTGTTGTTGCAAGCGGAATTGAAAAAAGCTCATGCCGAATATCAGCTTACTAAAATTGAGTATGACAACACTTTGTTGCTGTACAAAAAAAACGTTGTTTCAGCCAATGAATTAGCTTTGACCAAAGCGCGTCTCGACAAAGCTCAAGCTGAAATGGAAGCAGCGCAAGCTCACTTAAATTTTAGTACCGTAAAAGCGCCATTTGACGGAATTATGGATCGTTTTCACGTGCGTTTGGGCAGTTTGGTTGATGAAGGAGAATTGCTCACAACCTTGTCGGATAACAGTAAAATGTGGCTCTATTTCAATGTTTCCGAAGCTGATTATTTAGATTATATGGAGCACAGCCATAAAAGTGATAACCAACTGCCAATTGAGTTGCGTTTGGCAAATGGCAGTATTTTCAGCCACACTGGAAAAATTGATACTATTGAAGCCGACTTCAACAACGAAGTCGGTAACGTCGCTTTCCGAGCTACTTTTCCAAATACTGAAAATTTGCTGCGCCACGGCGAAACTGGCACTGTGCTGCTGACCAAAAAATTCGAAAACGCTTTGGTGATTCCGCAAAAAGCTACTTTCGAAGTATTGGATAAAAAATTCGTTTTTTTGATCGATGAAAATAATCGCTTAGTTTCCAAGCAAATCAAAATCGCTGCCGAAGTTGAACATTTATTTATCATCGCTTCCGGCGTTAGCGAAAACGATAAAATTCTAATTGATGGACTTGGCAAAGTTCACAATGGCGACGTTGTGAAAACCACGATGCAAGATCGCGAAACGGTCAAACAAAGTTTAAACTTAACCACAAAATAAAAATTTATGTTTGCGAAATTTATTCATCGTCCAGTCTTAGCGATCGTAATATCGCTGATTATCGTCTTTTTGGGTATTTTGGCGGCTTTGACGTTGCCAGTTTCACAATTTCCGCGAATTGCGCCAACTCGTGTAATTGTTTTCGTAACTTTTCCGGGAGCTAACGCCGACGTTGTGGTGCAATCAGCTTTGATTCCGCTTGAGCAAGCAATTAACGGTGTTCCGGGAATGCGTTACATGGTTTCTTCGGCAAGCAGCGCAGGTGAGGGTACAATCCAAGTTTTGTTTGATATGGACACTGATCCTAATGACGCGGTGGTGATGGTCAAAACTCGTGTTGATCAAGCAGTTAACAAATTACCGCAATTGGTTCAACTTGAAGGTGTGATCGTGCAATCGGTGCAGCCAAGTATGTTGATGTATGTCAATCTTTACAGCACCGACAAAGAAGCTGATGAAAAATTCATCTTCAACTAC
The DNA here is from genome assembly GCA_021151765.1 of Alphaproteobacteria bacterium. Taxonomy (GTDB): domain Bacteria; phylum Pseudomonadota; class Alphaproteobacteria; order Rickettsiales; family UBA1997; genus UBA2645. The sequence continues at coordinate 21,728 of JAGKWR010000002.1, read as the reverse complement.
GCCAATATTCGTTTGTTGCCCGAGTTGAAACGTATCAAAGGAATTGGCCAAGCGCAAAATTTGGGTTCGCGAACTTATGCCATGCGGATTTGGTTAAATCCAGATCGCATGCGCGCTTACAACGTTTCGACAAAAGATGTAATGGATGCTGTTGGCCAACAAAGTATTATCGGACATCCCGGCCGCGTCGGCAGCAGCTCGGGTAAAAGAGCGCAATCGCTGGAATATACTTTAACTTATCAAGGTCGTTACAACCAACCTGAACAATATGAAAATATCGTCATTCGTTCCAATCCAAACGGTGAAATTTTATATCTCAAAGATGTCGCTAAAGTTGAGTTAGACAGCGAGTTTTACGATATTTATTCAACAGTAGATGATCATCCGTCAGCTTCAATTTTGCTCAAACAAACTTTCAACAGTAACGCCACCGAAGTTATTGAAGAGGTAAAGCAAAAATTAGAAGAGCTGCGCAAAGATTTTCCCGCCGGCATGGATTATAAAATTAGCTACGACGTTTCCAGCTTTTTGGAATCTTCAATCCACAAAGTTATTCACACTTTGCTTGAAGCTTTTGTTTTGGTGTCGTTGGTGGTTTTCGTGTTTTTGGGTGATTGGCGTTCAACATTGATTCCGGTTTTGGTGGTTCCGGTTTCTTTGATCGGCGCTTTTGTTTCGATGCAGATTTTTGGTTTGTCGATTAACTTAATCACACTTTTTGCCATGGTTTTGGCAATTGGTATTGTGGTTGATGACGCAATTGTAGTGGTTGAAGCTGTGCACGCCAAAATGGCTGAAGAAAATATTTCGCCTTACGCCGCGGTAAAAAAAGTTTTAAATGAAATTAGCGGCGCGGTAATTGCGATCACGCTTTTGATGACGGCAGTTTTTGTACCGATTGCTTTTATGACTGGTCCGGTAGGAATTTTGTTGAAGCAATTTTCGATCACAATGGCTTCAGCAATCACACTTTCTGGTGTTGTGGCGTTGACTTTAACGCCAGTTTTGAGCGCGATGATTTTGAAAAAACATGCGCACAATCATTCGCATCAAACGCCAATTGCCAAAGCTTTGGATAAATTTAATCAGGAATTTGAAAAGATTTCGCAAATTTACGTCAATTTTTTAGGCAAAATTATTCATCGCAAAGTTTTGACTTTGTCAGTTTTAGGATTCTTTGCCGTCGCTATATTTTTTATGAGCAAAATCGTGCCAGCTGGTTTTATTCCAAATGAAGATCAAGGCATGATTTACGCCATTATTCAAACTCCGCCGGGTTCAACTTTGGAAAAAACTTACGCAGTTGCGACACAGCTTGGTGAAATTGCTAAAGAAGTTGAAGGCATTGAATCAGTTTCATCTTTGGCAGGTTTTGAAATTTTGACGGAAGGCCGCGGTTCAAATGCTGGTACTTGTTTTATCAACCTAAAAGATTGGAAACATCGCAGCAAAAATGTGCATCAAATTGTCGAAGAATTGGAAGAAAAAACCAAAGATATTGGCGCTGTAATTGAATATTTCGAGCCGCCAACCGTTCCCGGTTACGGCGCAACTGGCGGTATTTCTTTTAGAATGTTGGACAAAACCAACACAACTGATTATCGCACTTTTGATCGCATCAACCAAGAGTTCCTCGCTAATTTAAAAAAACGTCCGGAACTTACCGGCTTGTTCACTTTCTATTCGGCAACTTTTCCGCAATATGAGTTGAAGTTAGATACCAAACAAGCGATGCAAAAAGGCGTTTCCATTGACGACGCCATGGAAAATCTCGACATCATGATTGGCAGTACTTACCAACAAGGTTTTATTCGCTTCGGACAATTTTTTAAAGTTTACGTACAATCTTTGCCGGAATTTCGTGATTTGCCGTCGGATGTTTTGAATTTTTATACCAAAAACGACAAAGGCGAAATGGTGCCATATTCGGCATTTATGCAGATGGAAAAAACCCAAGGTCCGAACGAAATCACTCGTTTCAATTTGTATAATTCAGCTTCGATTCGTGCGGTTCCGGCTCAAGGTTACACAACTGGTGATGCAATTAATGCAGTTCGCGAAGTGGCTAAAGAAGTTTTGCCAACTGGTTTTGACGTGGCTTGGGAAGGTTTGTCGTTTGACGAAGCAGCACGAGGTAACGAGGCAATTTATATTTTTGCCGTGGTTTTGTTGTTCGTTTATTTCGTTTTGGCGGCGCAATATGAAAGTTTTATCATTCCGTTGGCGGTTATGTTGTCGTTGCCGCCGGGAATTTTTGGATCGTTCTTTTTGCTAAAAATTATGGGTTTGGCCAACGATATTTATGCCCAAGTTGGTTTGATTATGTTGGTTGGTCTTTTGGGTAAAAATGCGGTTTTGATTGTTGAGTTTGCTCGTCAAAAACAAGAACGCGGAGCCACAGTTTTGGAAGCAGCAATTGAAGGTGCGAAAATGCGTTTCCGTCCAATTTTAATGACGTCCTTCGCTTTTATCGCCGGTTTGATTCCAATGACTTTGGCCAGCGGCGCCGGATCAGTTGCCAACAACACAATCGGTGCTTCAGCGTTGGGCGGCATGTTGCTTGGAACTATTTTCGGAGTTTTGATCGTTCCGGGTCTTTATTACATTTTTGGTTCAATTGCAGCTGGCAAAAAATTAATTCAAGACGAACACGAAGAACCGCTTACCGAAACATTCAACCACGAGAAATAATTATGGTTAAAACACGTCATTTTATCGTTTTGTCGGTAACATTTCTGAGTTTCTCTTTGTCAAGCTGTGCGCCGAAATTGCCGCAATATAAAAACACGCCAACTGTTGAATCATTTACGATTCCGTCAAATTTTCCAGCGAGTAGCAGCTTAAATGCAAAAGATTTGGTCAAAGAAAATTGGAAGTTATTTTTCCAAGACGACAATTTGATTGCCTTGATCGAAACCGCTTTGGCCAACAACCAAGAGTTAAATATTTTAGACCAAGAAATCAGTATCGTAAGCAACGAAGTTATGGCGCGCAAAGGTCAATATTTGCCAAAAGTTGGTGTTGGTGTGGATTATGGTTACGACAAAAAAAGCGAATATAGCAGCCAAGGTGTCAGCGATGAAGCCAACGGACTTTCTGATAAATTGCACACTCGCGAAATGTCGTTAAATGCCACGTGGGAAGTCGATATTTGGGGTAAATTGCGCAACTTTTCCAAAGCCGCTAGTTTAGAATATTTAGCTTCAATTGAAGGTCGTAATTTTGCCGCAACTCAACTGGTTGCCGAAACTGCAATTGATTATTATGAGCTGATGGCGCTCGACAACGAATTGGAAATTGTTGAGCAATTTATCAAAACATTAAAAGATGCCCAACAAGTGGTGCAGTTGCAACAAATTGCTGGTCGTACGACATCTTTAGCAGTTCGACGTTTTGATGCCGAAGTTTCAAAAAACGAAAGTCGCAAATATCAAATTGAGCAGCAAATTGTCGTTACTGAAAATCATCTAAATAAAATTTTGGGTCGTTTGCCGCAAAAAATTGAGCGTCAATCGTCAAAATTTAAAAACATGAATTTAGCGGAAGTTGTCGCCGGAATTCCTACCGATTTGCTTGATAATCGCCCAGATTTAAAACAAGCATCGCTGCGAATTGAAGCTGCTAAACTCAATACTAAAGCTGTGAAAGCGCAGTTTTATCCGTCGCTTAACATTGACGGCAATATTGGCTATCAATCGTTTAATTCGCGTCACTTTGTTGATCCGGCAAGTTTGGTTTACAACGTAGCTGGCGGTTTGACGGCGCCTTTGCTTAATCGACAAGCAATTAAAGCTGATTATTTTTCGGCTAATAATCGCCAGATAGAAGCGGTTTTTAATTACGAAAAAACTTTCATTAACGCTTTTGTGGAAGTGACAAATCAATTAGCCGCGGTGAAAAATTACGATCAAATTTATCAAGCTAAAGCCAAGCAAACCGAAGCTTTGTCTGATTCTTTTGAAATTTCAAATTTGCTCTTCAAAGCAGCGCGAGTTGATTATTTAGAATCTTTGCTAACCCGCCGCGATTATTTGGAATCACAACTCGATTTAATCGAAGTAAAACAAAAACAATTATCATCTTACGTGAATTTGTATCGCGCTTTGGGTGGCGGTTGGCGCGGTGAGAAGGTTGAGGTTGGAAAATAGTTTTTTGTAAATGTTAGACGAGCTGTGGTTTTTTTGTGGTGTTGGGTTTTGTGGTGTTTTTTAGTTATTTCTTCAAATCGAAACGATCTGCGTTCATAACTTTTACCCAAGCTTTGACGAAGTCTTGGACGAATTTTTCTTTGCCGTCTTTCGCTGCGTAAACTTCTGCGATGGCGCGAAGTTCTGAGCTTGAGCCAAACATTAAATCAACCGGAGTTGCTTGCCATTTGACTTGGCCAGTTTTGCGATCAACACCGTCAAAGATTGCTTCAGATTTGGCCGATTTTTTCCACTCAACTGACATATCTAACAAATTGACGAAGAAATCGTTAGATAACTTGCCAGGATTTTTAGTTAAAATGCCATTTTGTGAATGATCAGCATTGATGTTGATAGCGCGTAAACCGCCGACCAAAGCTGTCATTTCTGGCACAGTTAAGTGCAGCATGTAAGCACGATCGATCATGGCGTTTACCGGAGAAACTTCGACTTCTTTGCTGTAGAAGTTACGGAAGCCATCGGCTTTTGGTTCAAGAACCGCAAAAGAATTTACGTCAGTTTGCTCTTGTGAAGCATCAACACGACCAACTGCAAACGGAACTTTAACTTTAATGCCAGAATCAGCCGAAGCTTTTTCGATTGCCGCAGAACCGCCTAAAACAATAACGTCAGCAAGTGAAACTTGTTTGCCGTTGTTTAAAGATTTATTGAAGTCGGTTTGTACTTTTTGCAATACAGCCAATGTTTTTGCCAATTCTTGCGGATTGTTTATCGCCCAATTTTTTTGTGGTTCTAAACGAATTCTCGCGCCATTAGCACCGCCACGCATGTCGGTATCGCGATAAGTTGCGGCTGCAGCCCAAGCTGTTTGCACTAATTGTGAAACAGTTAAACCAGAGTTGAGAATTTTTACTTTCAAATTTTCAACATCAGCAGCTTCAATCGCTTTGTAAGTTGCTTTTGGAAGCGGGTCTTGCCAGATGAAATTTTCTTTTGGCGCATCTTTACCAACGTAACGGGCATTTGGTCCCATGTCACGGTGAGTTAACTTAAACCAAGCACGAGCGAAAGCTTTTTCGAATTCTTTCGGATTGGCCAAGAAACGTTGAGAAATTTCGCGGTATTTCGGATCTTCTTTCAAAGACAAATCAGTTGTGAGCATAATTGGCGCATGTTTCTTCGATGAATCATGAGCGTCAACTACAGTTCCAGCTGCTTGATTATCTTTTGGAATCCATTGTAAAGCGCCACCTGGACTTCTGGTTTTTACCCAATCATAAGCGAAAAGATTGTGTAAATATCCCATGGTCCATTTGGTTGGATTGGCTGTCCACGCGCCTTCCAAGCCGCTGGTTACAGTATCAACACCTTTGCCAGTGCCGCATTTATTTTTCCAACCCATGCCTTGTGCTTCAATTGTGCTGCCAGCTGGATCAGAACCAACACATTGATCTGGTTTATGAGCACCGTGAGTTTTACCGAAAGTGTGACCGCCAGCAATTAAAGCGACAGTTTCTTCGTCATCCATTGCCATACGGCCAAAGGTTTCGCGAATTTGCGCTGCCGCAGCAATTGGATCGCCGCTGCCGTTCGGGCCTTCAGGGTTGACGTAAATCAAACCCATCGTGGTTGCGCCGAGTGGTTTTTCCAATTTGCCATTTTTATCGAAACGATTCGATTCCATGAATTTGTTTTCCGGTCCGAAGTAAACTAAATCTGGTTCGAAATCATCAGCGCGACCGCCAGCAAATCCGATAGTAGTGAAGCCCATCGATTCAAGTGCGACGTTACCAGACAATACCATCAAATCAGCCCAAGAAACTTGACGACCATATTTTTGTTTAACTGGCCACAACAAGCGACGTGCTTTATCTAAGTTAGCGTTATCTGGCCAGCTGTTGAGAGGTTCGAAACGTTGTTGACCGCCACCAGCACCGCCGCGACCGTCAATTGTGCGATAAGTTCCAGCGCTGTGCCATGCCATACGGATGAAGAAAGGTGCGTAAGTTCCGTAATCAGCTGGCCACCAATCTTGCGAAGTGGTCATAACTTTTTTGATATCTTGTTTTAGTTCGGCGATATCAACTTTTTGGAATTCTTTAGCATAATCAAAATTGCTGCCATAAGGATTTGATTCAACGGATTGTGCACGCAAAGGCTGAAGGTTAATTTTATTAGGCCACCAAAATTCATTGGGTTTTACATCACGACTCGAAACATTGTTGTGAGCCGCATTTGTCGAACATCCCATCACAGCAAGTGATGTGATCAATAAGAGCTTATTTATTTTCATAGTCTTTACGATTTGTTTTTATTGATGGGTTAGAGGAGAGCAGTGTGATTTAGCGAAAATGTTTTTTGCTGCTCGACTTCAATAAGTAAAATATAAAATAATTATCATCTTAATAGATTTTACTGATGAACTATTCTGCAGCAATAGAAGCTTGAGATAAGGAGAAGAAGATGCCTCTAAATCAGGGTGTAGAGCAATATGATGAAAATTTAGAAATTTTTTTCTGAGTAGAAAAGACAGCGTTACAAATCAATTTCTTAGCAAAACGTAATTTGCTACATTGCCAAAATAGATTTCTTAAATTTTTCTTAAAAAAAAGTTTGATTATAAAGCTGATAATAATTATCACTATCAGCAATTCATGAATTTTCCATTTTTTTCGTCAAATTTTCGATTGTGATTAAAGACAAGTAGAGATGCGCAAGAGTGTTGTTAATCAAACATTTTTCGATGCTTTAAGATACTTGGTTTTTGCTTTTCGCAAAATGATGAACACTTATTAATTTCCCAAATAATTTAAAAATTATGCGAATAAAAAAAGGACTGGCCATGTTTTTGGCTTTTGGTCTTATTTCTCAGGCTGCTTTTGCCGATGAACAACTTTTTGGTTATATACAAGGTGCTGAAGTTTTACCGGAAGGAGGAAAACAATTATATCAATGGGTGACTCATCGTCAGCAAAGAAGTCAAGGTACTTTTAGTGCTCAAGATTATCGTACAGAGTTTGAGTATGGCATAACTAATAATCTACAAAGCTCTCTTTATTTAAACGCTCGTAGCTTTCATATTAAAGACTCTGCCCCGATGGAAGATGGTTCACCGACCTATCGTAATAGAAATGATACTGTAAGATTTGATGGTGTGTCAGCGGCTTTAAAATATAACGTTCTAAGTCCATTCAAGCCAAATAATTTTGGAGATATTGGTTTGGCGCTTTATATCGAACCTGGATATTCGACTGTTTTTAACGTAACTGGTGAAGATATGTCATCTCCTTATGTTGAAACTAAGATTATTTTACAAAAAAACTTTCTTGAAGACCGTCTAGTTACTGCATTCAATATCGAAAATAGTTTTGTTAAGCGTAAAATAAATCAAACTGATGGTAAGTGGCAAAATGACCTAGAGCTAAATCTTTATGCGGGTATTTCTTATTTGTTACGTCCAAAATGGTATGTTGGTTTAGAAAGTAGATACCACTCGGAATATCCACAAACAGAGAACGTAAACAGTATGTATACAGTTCCTAGATATGGATTTAGACAGCAATATGTAACTTGGGTTGGTCCAAATATTCACTACACAACTAAAGACTGGTGGGTTACTTTGACTTGGTTAACGCAAGTTGGTGGTAATGCTACTAACAATGATCATGCTAAAGGCAGATATTATCTAGTTGATCATGAAAGAAATGAATTCAGGGTCAAAATTGCTTATAACTTTTAATTTCGAAGGAATTTATGAATAAATTTTACGGTTTTGTTGGCTTAGTGCCAGTTGCAATGGCGGCTCATGTCCAAAGTGCTTATGCAGAAAAATATATGTCTGTAGAGCAAGCTCAAAAAGCTATGTTCAAAAATGCCACTTCATTTGTGGATAGCAGAATTATTTATACTAAAGAACAAAAAGAAAGAATTGAGAAAGTTTCTGGAATCAAAGGTGTAGGAGACGATCAGTCAGTTTGGAAAGTTTTCCAAAATAACAAGCAGATCGGATATTTCATCATAGATTATGTTTATGGCAAACATGAGTTGATAAAATATGCCGTTGCTATTGGTAACGATGGAGCGGTTATTTCAACTGATATTATTGAGTACAAAGAATCATATGGCGGGCAAGTTAAACAAGAATCTTGGCGCAAACAATTCGTAGGAAAAAAAGTTAGTGATAAGTTTGTTTTAGACGCAGATGTAACAAATATCAGCGGTGCGACTCTTTCTTGTAAGCATATTGCTGATGGAGTTAAAAGAGTTCTAACAATTCATGATCTTTACTTGAAAGGTTAGTTTTGAGAACTTTATCCAAAAATTTTGGATAAGAAACGCGTTTTGTATTGTGAAGATTCTTATCTAAAAAAGTGCTAAGTCGTTGGGCTTAGCACTTTTTTTGTGGGCGTTTGGTTTTAGTGGTAAAATGAAATATAAAAAATGCGCTGCAAATTAGGCCGCTAATCCAATGAAGATAGCTGGTGATTTTACGAATCTCATCGCTTGAAAGATAATAAAGTAGGTAGCCGCTAATAATCAGGATAAAAAATAAGCCAGTTGCGATGATGCCAGAATTGCGGCGATTCTTTTTTACGCGCCAGTTAAAAGAAATGTGAGTTGCCAAAATCATGCCAAACATCACTAAAAATATGTAAGAAGCAGCGCCGTGAATTTTGAGCGACCAAGAGTTAAGAAAATACCAAGGTGATTCGTAAGTGAGATAGAAATTAACGATCAACCAGATGATGCCGCTAATTAAAAGTGCGAAAATTGAAAAATGGCAAAGAAGTCTTTGTAGTAAAGTTAACCGCATTTTAGATGAATGAAGAAGAAGTTTAGGCCTTTTGTTTGACTTGGTATAAAAAGATAATGATTATCATTTTTACAAAATTGTATGTAAACCGAAAATTTTAGTAAATTTATCAAAAATTATGACGACTGAAGTCGAGATCAAAAGAAGTACAATTGCTTTGGGCACTTTTATCGAAATTAAATGTTTGGTAAAAGCAGCAGAATTGGAAAATGTGCAGAGTTATATCAGTGAAGTTTTTGCTTATATTACCGTGTTGGAAAACCGATTGAGCTTCTTTAATCCTCAAAGTGATTTGTCTAAACTAAATCAAAGTTTTTCACAAAGTGAGTTGATAATTGGTTATGAATTGGCGGTGCTTCTTAAAATTGCTAATTATCTAAATTGTAAAACTGATGCTCTATTCAACGTGATTATGCCTCATAAAGTTGGGGAAAAGATGGCAGAATTTTTAGTGCAGAATCAACGTCGAGTTAAGTTATTACAAGAAGTCAAAATTGATTTAGGAGGAATCGCCAAAGGTTTTATTGTCGATAAAGCCAGCAAGATGATACGCGATAAAGTTGTAGGAGGAATTATTAATGCTGGTGGTGATATTCGAATCTTTGGCGAATACGTTGCTCCAATCCACATTCGTGATCCATTTGATCATACTCAAAAAATTTTTCTGGGTAATTTCTCCAACTGTGCCATCGCTTCGTCATGTATAAGTGATAATTCGAAAGAACGCGGTGGGAAATCAGCAATTTATGAGAAAAAAGAAATTCTACACGCCACAGTGATTGGTGTAAGTTGTGCAATTGCAGATGCTTTAACGAAGGTAGTCTTAATTGATCATGTAAAATCTAAGGAAATTTTATATGATTTGGATTATGCGGCGATGGCGATAGATCAGCTGGGAAATATTATTAATTTTGAGTAAAGATCCAAAATTAACTTCCGATAATTAATGGAAGCTAATTTTGGTCTCAAATTATTCTTATTACAAAACCCGTATGTCCCATTAACATACGGGATGGCGATCCCCGCAAGGCGGGGCGTGACTCGTGTCGCGTTTCTGTATCCAGAAGGGATAAAGGACTTACAAAATGTTTAGTGTAACTGCGATATTACCACGAGTAGCGTTAGAATAAGGGCAAACGTGATGAGCTTTTTCAACCAATTTGGTTAAAGTTTCTTTATCCAAAGTTGGAGCTGAAATATTTAACTCAACTTCCAAACCAAAACCGCCGGTAATTGGTCCGATTCCAACATTACCTTGGATTGATAAATCTTGTGGCAAAGTAACTTTTTCTTGTGCGGCAACAAATTTCATAGCTCCGATGAAACAAGCAGAATAACCAGCAGCAAATAATTGTTCTGGATTAGCGCCTTGTGTGCCATTGCCACCCAATTCTTTTGGGGTAGTTAATTTTAGATCAATTGAATTATCAGACGATACGGCTCGGCCATCTCTACCGCCTGTTGCAGTTGCTTTTCCTACGTATAAAACTTTTTCTAATTTATTCATAAAATCCTCTTTTTTGGTTATTTCTTACAAAATGTAAGTAAGTTAATATTTGATACAATTATATTGTATGCAATATAATTTTGTAAAAAATTTAACTTAAAGCAGAGCCTTAGAAAATATTGTCCTTAAGACTTTTTTTGGATATTTTTATGCAGGTTGGCGCGTAACTTTTTTAAAGTTTCGGTAAGTTCTTGAACTTGTGAAATCGGTGAATTTATAGCGCAGAGTAGTTTATTTGGAAATTCTTGAGCTTTGTTACGTAAATTCAGAGCCGTTTTTGTTAAACTAATTAAAACTTGGCGTTCATCTTTATCAGAACGAGTTCTGGTAATTAGATCAGATTTTTCCATGCGCTTTAAAAGAGGTGTTAATGTGCCAGAATCCAGATGAAGTTTTTCTCCTAAAAATCCGACTGTGACTTCATCATTTTCCCAAAGTACCAATAAAACCAAGTATTGAGGATAAGTTATTCCTAATTCTTTTAACAAAGGTTGATAAACTTTTCCCATTGCCAAAGAAGTTGAGTACAAAGCAAAACACAATTGGTTTTCTAGTAAAAGTAGCTGGTCAGAAGCCATATTTCTGGTTTGATTGATTTTCGTAATCTGTAAAAGTGATTGTAAAATGTAATAGTGCAATCCGTAACTTTAAGATAAGAAATTTATCAAGGCGTTGTTGGTTTCTTGAGGTTTTTCTAAAGTTACGAAATGACCGCATTGCGGAATTTTTACCAACTCAGCTCCGCAGTTTAAAGCTGATCTTTCTACTGAATCAATGGTGATAATTTTATCGTCAATTCCGCCAATAAAAAGAATCGGACAGCTTAATTTCTCCATTTCTGACATCAGATTTTTCCTTTCAATTGCTGCTTGAAACTGACGTAAATAAACTTCTTTGGCGTCAGATCCGGACATATCTTGGATGACTTTTTTTAATTCTAAATTTTCGTAAGAATCAGGATGAAGATAGTCGCGTAAACGGCGATCAGTAATTCCTTTGAAAGGGCCTTTTTTGATGGCATCAAGTGAAGATAAAACCAAATTCTTTTCTGCTTCAGGATAACCTTCGGAAGAAGAAGCAATAATCACCATTTTTTTAACACGTTGCGGAAATTTTATCGCCGCTTCTTGCGCCACATAACCGCCCATCGAAAAACCAATCAAAATCAGATTTTCTGCCGCAACCTGATTTACCAATTCAACCATTTCTGCCATTGACGAAGATTGGCGCAAATTGAGCATAATTGCCTTGGGAAAAATTTGGCGCTGAAACTTAAAAACATTTTCATCGCACAAAGTTCCGGGCAGAAAAACGATTTGTGAATTTTGATGAGCGGTCATGATTTTATTTTGTTTTATAGCGTTCTAACCAATGAGCGTAAGGTGCTGGTAAAGTCCAAGATGGTTTTTCAATTCCTAATTCTTGGGCAGCAAAATAAGGCCAATGTGGGTTAGTTAAATGCGAACGTCCAATCATTATAAAATCAACTTGTTCTTGTTGTAGAGCTTGCTCGGCAAGTTGTGGTACGCCAAATCCCCAAGCGGTTGTAGTCGGAATTTTTGCTTCATCGCGAACTCTTTTAGCGATTGATCCAAGAAGCGCTGGCGCCCAAGGAATCTGGACATCAGGAGTTGAAAATCCCATGCTGACGCTGATGGCATCAAGTCCTTTGCTGCGTAAATTTTTGGTCAAATCGATAGCTTCTTGTAAAGTTTCTTCATCGCGACCATCAAATTCGATAACGCCAAAACGCATAGTTAGTGGCAAATTTTCTGGCCAAACTTTTTTTACGGCATCGAAAGTTTCGCTTAAAAAACGTGAACGATTTTCAGCATTACCGCCATATTGATCTTGGCGTTTATTGGCGTGAACCGAGAAAAAACTTTGTCCCAAATAACCATGAGCAAAGTGCAATTCTAAATATTCATAGCCAGCTTCCAAAGCACGTTTGGCAGCAGAAACAAAATCGGATTTAACACGCTCAATATCGGAAATTGTCATTTCGCGTGGTGTTTTTGGTAAGTGTGCACCAAAAGCAATTGCCGATGGTGAAATAGTTTCCCAGCCGCGTGGATCATTTGCGGCGATATGGTCATCACCTTGCCAAGGCAGATTGGCGCTAGCTTTACGGCCAGCATGACCAATTTGAATTCCGGCAACTGCGCCGGCTTTTTTAATTGATGCGGCAATTTTTGCGTGTTCTGTGGTTTGTTCGTCGTTCCAGATTCCTAAACATCCAGGAGTAATTCGACCTTCTTTAGAAACAGCAGTTGCTTCAACAATTACCAGCCCAGCGCCCCCACGTGCCATTGCCGGATAATGAACTTGATGCCAATCGTTGGGCATGCCATCAATTGCTGAATATTGGCACATTGGCGGAATAGCGATACGATTGCGCAGCGTAACGTCTTTAATTTTATAAGAAGTGAAGAGTTGTGACATGATAATTTTGATTGTTCTTAGAGAATTTGTAAATCAGAGAGCTTTTCTAACTTAGTAAATTTTAGTTCTTAAACAAGTCAGCACATCATATGAAGTTTTAGGAAGGAAGTCGGCAGCAGCAAAAATAAAGATGTGGTGAATCTTTACTAAAATAATTTTCCTTTATCGCTTCGGGATACGGAAACACGACACGAGTCGCGCTCCGCCTTGCGGGGATCCCCATCCCGTATGCCAATGGGACATACGGGAAATAATTTTATCTTTGTGGTTTAAAGTTTGAGTTATTTTCAAAGTTATCTCTTGGAGGCATTGGTTGATTATCGCCATTGTCATTTCTGAAATCATCTCTTGGTCCGTTACCACCCATTCTTGGCATTGGCGGTTGGTTTCCGAAATTTCTATCACCTTTTCTTGGGAAGTTTTTTTGTTCGGAAGAGAGTGAGTTATCGTTTGAGAAAATAATGTTAATGATCTCTTTGCTTTTTTCACGATTACCGTTGCTCAAAATATCAATGGTTTCAAATTCTGGATTGCGCACGGCAAATCCTTTAGCTGCTAAATTAGCCAAAATTTCTTCCCCAGATTTTTGTGTAAGTGGAAAAAGTGCGGCAATTGGAGTGTTATTTACCGCTTTCATTACTGACTTAGTAGGATTTGGCATTTCTTTGGTAAGTTGAAAAAATGAGCCAATCAAAATCACAATAAAAACTGCCATCAATGCGATTGCTTTAGGATTTTGCAAATATTTGAAGAACGAACGATAATGCGAAAATAAATGTGCTAAACCAGCTGCAACAAAAGCCCAACCCAACCATTCATGAGCTAGTTTATTAAGTGCGATGTTGGCGTGAAAAAACATCAGAATTCCAGTTACTGACATTAAAACGAAGGCGCCAATAGTTATCGGAGTGGCGATTTTCTTGATGTTACTTGTGTCGATGTTGATCATGTTTTTAGTTAGTTTCGGTTACTATTATTTTGTAATACGTAATGACTTTGAATAATCTTCTTAAAAATCATAAAGATTATTAATTTCTTTTGTTGCGGCAACGGTCGGAACAATATTTTACCTCATCCCAAACTTTTTGCCATTTCTTGCGCCAAGTGAAAGGTTTTTGACAAGTTTGGCAAATTTTTTGCGGCAGATTTTCTTTCTTAATTCCTTGAGGCACAAAATTCTAATTTTTAGTTAAAGCGATTTTGCGAGCAACGTTCCAATAGTTGAAGAAACGTCGTAAACTTGGTTGTTTCGATAAAACCACAAAATCAGGAAGATTCACCAGTTTAACTTGTAAATTTTTTGACAATTCTTGCATGATTTTTTGCAAATGTGGATTTGGCGTTGCGCCGCAAGAAATTTCTTTGAGATCATTTTGCTGCGCTAGTTCAAAAATAACGTCACAAGTTTTGCCGCGATAAATCTCGCACTGCATTTCAGTCAAAGTTTCGTAGATAAAAACCAGTCTTTTGAAAGAATAATTCATGGTTTGGAAATATTCTTCGTCCCACACAAAAAACTTCTGACCATCAAATTTTGCAGTGATTTGATCATTTAGAAAATCTTCGTGAATCCAAAATAAATTAGGCATTTTTGAATAATTTAGCGTTGAGTTCTTCGTAAGAGAAATTGAGTTCTGGATTATTTTGCGACGAGCAATCAACGCGATGATCGGCGTATTTTTGCACATTCTCCAAATTGAAAATATAAGCTTTATTGGAAAAGGTGCTGGCAATCCATTGCCACGACAAATTATTGGAAGCAGGATCACCATCAATTAAATGATGTAAAAACCACTTTGCCCCAACTTGCCATTTGATGCGGCGCCAATGCACAACATAAGATGCCAAATACATACGAGCATGATTATGCAAATAACCAGTTTCGACTAATTGTTGGATGAAAAAATTAATAGCAGCGTTGGGAGTTTTGGCCGACAAAATATCGGTAGGCATTTCGTTTTGATAATCATCCGCCGTGAAGCCAGTTTTGTATTCTTCGATGTCATTGAAGATAAATTCAGGATTTGCGTAATGAATGCGCTGCCAAAAATCACGCCAAGCCAGCTCTTGAATAAATTTTTCGATTTTATGCGGATCGTCAACACTCTCGATAGCTTTGTCGCGCACTTGTTTCAGCGTGATAATTCCGTGACGAATATAGGCGGAAAGTTTGGTAACACTGCCATCTAAATAGTTGCGATTTCGACAATAAGACAGAGGATCGATTTTGCTTAAGCGTTGTTCGCCGTGCAATTTTCCGCCGATAATTTCATTGCTGTAAGTTAAATCTTGCAGATGCGGTGTAATTGAGGCGACAAAATTTATTAATTCATCACGGCTTGAAAAGCTGCTTTTTAGCTTATCTAACATTTGTTTTTTCTCTTAAATTAATTTTAAAAAAATGGCACGTTACTTAGTTATCGCAGCAAGTAGTTCAATTGGTCAGAACTTAGTTGAAATACTTAAAAATCAAGGTCACGAAGTTATTCAAACTGCTCGTGATAATTCTAAAATTAATCCAGATTACATCTTAAACGCTGCCGATTTTGCAGCAACTGAAGAGGTTTTTAAACAAGTCGGCGATGTTGATGGCGTAGTAAATTTAAGCGGCAGCTTGTTGTTAAAAGGTGCGCATCTTACTTCACAAAATGATTACGCATCTGTTATTGAAGCATCTTTGACCACAGCATTTTCAGTTTGTCGTGCGGCAGCAAAATATATGAAAAATGGTGGCTCGGTAGTTTTAATTTCGTCGGCCGCCGCAATGACAGGATTGGCAAACCACGAAGCAATTGCTGCGGCAAAGGGCGGCATTATTAGTTTAGCAAAATCAGCCGCCGCAACCTACGCAACTCAGAATCTGCGCTTTAACGTTGTTGCTCCGGGATTAACCGAAACCAACTTGACCAAACAAATTGTTAGCAACGAAAAAGCCTTGGAAGTTTCAAAAGCAATGCACGCTTTGGGTCGTATCGGAACGGCCGAAGAAGTAGCCAGCGCAATCGCTTTTTTCTTAGATCCAAAAAATAGCTGGATTACCGGCCAAGTACTGGCAGTTGACGGCGGTCTTGGTTCTGTGCGTCCGAAAGTTAAAGGTTAGATTTCACTAATTTCGCTAAATTCATTGCAGCAATCCAAACGTCTTCGACGCGCGAATTGGTGCTCCAATCGCTTGTTGCTGCGAGTTTATTTTGTGCGTCAAAGAAAGTTTCATTTTTAGTTTCATCAACCAAAGCATAACGCCAGCGATGCAGTGATTTGTAAGCCGCTTCTTGATAATCAATTTTGGTTAATTGGCTAAAATTTTGGCATAAAATCTCTTCAACTTCTTTTTGATCGCGTTCTAAATTTTCTTTCGTCCAAGCGTCACGAGTGTGAATTACCAACGAAGTTGCTTCATTGTTGCGCGCTGGTTTGCTTGAATTTATCGCGATTAACTTAATTGGGTTGTTGCGCACTTTGGCAAAAATCCAATCGCGATCCCATTTTTTGTTAAAGCCCAACATCAAAGCGTAACAAGGCTGCATGGCAACTTCTGCGACATTAAATTTCGCGCCGAAAAGATTTGTGGTTTGAATTGGCGGTGCGGTAGAAATTACGAAATCGTAAACACCCAAATCAGCGCCGGCTTTATCTTGCAAATGCCATTTATCATGTTGTTTTTCTTGCAGCGGAGCAACTTCAACGCCGCTTGCAATATCCAGTCCGACCGCCAATTTTTTGCACAAACTATTCATGTTGGGCGCGGCAACTAAATGAGTTTCAAACCAAAAACGCGGCGAAATTGTGCCATCATTATCGATATTTACTGCTTTACCAAGCCAAGGCGCAACATCGTTTGAAACAATAAAAGGCTGCAAAAATCTTTGAAAAGCTTTACTGCGCGCCGTAAAACATTGCGCGCCGTGATCGAAAGCGAATTGCTCGGCATATCGCGTTGACATCCGTCCGCCAACGCCGCGTGATTTTTCAAAAACTTTTACATCAGCAATATTTTGCAATTCTCGCGCTAAAATAATTCCCGAAATTCCGGCTCCGATGATTGCTATTCTTGGTTTGGTCATAGTTGATTATGTTTTAATTTTTCTAAATAAATTTTGGCCTGATTGAGAATTTCCTCACGTTTTTTCTCCGCCATTTTTTGCCAAGTTGGATAAACAAACTTCAAACGCTGATTGGTTTTGAGCTTGTCTTGGTGTTGGTTCATAAAATTCCAATAAAGTGAATTAAACGGACAAGCTTTGTCGCCAACCGTAATTTCTGGATCGAAGCGACATGATTTACAAAAGTTGCTCATACGCGAAATATATTTGCCGCTCGCCGCGTAAGGTTTGCTCGCCATAATTCCGCCGTCAGCGTGCAGCGCCATACCAATTGTGTTGGGCACTTCCACCCAATCAAAAGCATCGGCGTAAACTGCCAAATACCACTCGTGAACTTGCTTGGGATTGATTCCGGCAAGAAGTGCAAAATTACCAGTCACCATCAAACGCTGAATGTGATGCGAATAAGCGTGTTCTTTGGTTTGTTTTACAGCTTCAGCAACGCAAGACATTGCAGTTTTGTCGCCCCAATAAAATTTCGGCAAATCGTTTTGGGCATCGAAGAAATTAAGTTCGACATATTTTGGCATATGCAGCCAATAGATTCCGCGCACATATTCGCGCCAACCCAAAATTTGACGAATAAAACCTTCGACAGCGTTGAGCGGAGCGACTTGGTCAAAATAAGCTTTTTCAGCCATTTTACAAATTTCCAGCGGCTCAAGTAATCCAACATTAATGTATGAAGACAGCAGAGAGTGATAAAGATAAGGCTCGCCAGCAACCATGGCATCTTGATAATCGCCGAAATTTGGCAGCAATTCTGTGATGAAATGTTGGGCTTCCAGCAAAGCTTGAGCGCGAGTTACGGCAAAATGAAATGGCAATAAATCGCCGAAATTACTTGGGAATTTACGTGCCACTAAATCCAAGACTTCAGAAGTGATTTGATCTTTTTTATGCGAAATTCGCTTGGGCGATTTCATGCCAGCTTTTGGCGTTTTGCGATTCTCAGCATCGTAATTCCATTTGCCGCCAATTGGCTTCTGTGTGGCATCGAGCAAGATTTTATGTTTCTTGCGCATCTCGCGATAGAAAAATTCTAAACGTAATTCTTTCTTACCTTTAGCCCAATTGCGAAACTCAGCTTGCGAGCATAAAAAACGTGTGTCGGGGAAAATCTCGAAAGGAATTTCCAATTCTTTTTGCCAAGCAAGAACCTTTTGCCAAACGCGATATTCTGAAGGTTCGGTGAGTAATATTTTTTGTGGATTATAAGTTGTGATCGCGCGTTTTAACTCTTCATCAAATGAGCCGCGATTTTTTTCATCATCTAACTTTACGTAATCAACTTGAAAACCTTGATCGCGTAATTCTTCCGCAAAATGGCGCATTGCCGCAAAAATAAAGGCAATTTTTTTTCGATGATGCCAGACATAACTTGCTTCTTCAACAACTTCACACATCAAAATCACATCATTTTTTTGATCAATATGACGTAAATTTAAAAGATTATGCGACAGCTGATCTCCAAAAATAAAATGCAAATTTTGCGTCATAAAGTTGCGATAAATGTGAAAAATTAAACTTTAGTTTCTTTGATTTTATTGGCTTGATCTCAAGAAAAAATGAAGAACTTGCTTTTGAAAGTAAGCTAATTTTTAATGAAGTTGTAATCCGATCTCAATTTAAAAGTCTCAATAAATAAATATAAAAAACCCTTTTTAACCCAACATACTTTCACCACTAAGTTATGTCGACTCCTCGCCTTTTCACCAAGGCATTGCTGCCATTTGTTAAAAATGTCTTCGCCCATTTTGCGCTCGTTGCTCTTTTGTGCAATCAGTTCACTTTGCTTTTCAGCGCAACTGTTTGGGCGGCGGATTTGCCAATTACTGTTGATAATTCAACAAACACTCAAGTTAGCAAAACTTCTTCCAACATTGATCAAATAAACATTGCCATGCCAAACTCTTCTGGTTTGTCGCATAACAAGTTTACAGATTATAACGTCAATGAGTCAGGCCAGATTATAAATAACTTTTCTGGCAAAAATTCCAGCGAAGTTGCTGGCGGAACTGGTGCCAACGCTGTTACGCAAACTCAAATTGGCGGTTTAGTTACAGCCAATCCAAATTTAGCCAACTCTGGCGCTGCCCGTGTTATTTTAAATGAAGTTACTTCCGCCAACAGTTCGCAATTGCGCGGTTACACAGAAATTGCCGGCACAAAAGCTGATCTAATTATCGCCAATCCCAACGGAATAACTTGCTTTGGTTGTGGTTTTGTCAATACAGCGCGTTTATTGATGGTTGGCGGCAGCTCGAATTATGACGCCAATGGTAATTTGGGTTTCAATTTAAAAGGTCAGGATAATCCCAATCTTTACGTGCCGTTGATTACAATTGATGGTTTGGGTTTAGACGTAACTAATAATAGTTCGACAGAGATTATTGCCTCGTCGGTAAAATTATTGTCGACAATTTACGGTGCAGATTCCAACTCTGTCGCAATTCAAGGCGCAGAAGGGCGATATGACTACGCCACCAAAACTATCAACGCTGCAAATAACAATTCAGCAAATCCTACTTCGCCAGTTTTTGCTATTGATGCTTCCAATTTATCGAAAATTCAGGCCGGTAATATTTATTTAATTGCCACCAAATCAGGTGTTGGCGTAAAAATGGAAGGTGAAATTTTGGCTTCCAAAACTGTGAATATTTCATCTAATGGCGACGTTTATTATTCTAAGATTGCTGCGGCCAATCAAATTGATGTGCAATCAACGCAAAAAATTCAAACTACCGACGCTAATTCCAGCCTTTCAGCTACAAATTTAAATATTAGCGCTGCGGAATTCACCAATTTGGGATCGGCAGTTGCCAATAATATTTCCATCAAAAATGGCGGCAGCATCAATAATTTCGGCGAAATAAAAGCTCTTAATCTCAACATCGACAAGCTTTCTAATGACACTAAAATCAACAACTCAGGTTTGATTTTTGCGCAAAATTCTTTGGCCATTAACGCAAAAGATTTAACGAACTACAACTCAGCGATTATTTATTCGCCGCTTGATTATCAAATCACTTTAAGTGGCACTTTAAATAATTCGGCCTTGATCACTTCTGGTGCTAACTTGAATGTGCAAGCCAACAAAATCACCAATAACGCAGAAATTTCGGCGCAAAATAATTTAGCAATAACGCTTGTCGAATCATTAACCAATCTTGGTTTTATTATTGCCACTGCGGCTTTGAGTTTGGTTGGAAAAAGTGTTGAAAATTCCAACGTCATACAATCAGGCAGCCAAATCAATCTCAAATTAGATGCGCTAACTAACAACCAAAACAGTACAATTTTTGCCGCAACTAATCTCAATTTCGATATTGCCCAACAGCTCGATAATTTCGCAGATATCACGGCGCAAAATACTATTCAAATTAGTGGTGCGGCCAAGCTAAATAATAGAGGCAATATTGCTGCTAACTCTGATGTTGTGTTGATTGCCAATGATTTAACAAATTCTGGCTACATTAATTCTTTGGCAAAAAAGCTGACGATAAATTTGAGTAATGACTTACAAAATCAGGGCAACATCAGCGCTTTTAGTGACGTGTCGATCAGCGCAAATAACGTCAACAATTCTGGTAATATTTTAGCCGGCAATGTTTCTGCAGTTGATTCTGCAATTTTGTCGCTCGGCAATTTGCAAATTAATACTAATTCTAAATTTACTAATGCTGGTAAAGTTCAAACTAGTGCAAATTTAGCGATTAATTCTGGCTCTGACGTTGAAAATTTCGGCAATATAAAATCTTTGAATAGTGCCAATATTTCGGCGCAAAATCTTTTCAATCAAGATGCAGCAACAATCAGCGCAGACTCTGATTTAGCGATTACAACTTCTGCTAACTCACAAAATAAAGGCTTAATTTACAGCCTAAATAACAGCAGCTTGAAGATGGAAAATTTTGCCAATTACGGCCAAATCAGCAGCGTCAAAAATTTAACAATTAGCAGTTCGAAGAATTTTGAAAATTACGCCGTTTTATACGCCAAAAATACTCTAAAAGTTGAGAGCAGTGACTTTTTCAACTCCGCTTCAATTTATGCAGATGGTGCTTTTGTTGTGGCCGCGACAAATTTTGTTAACGCAGAAGAAGGCGCAATTTTTGCTAAGGCTGATATTGCTGTGCAAAGTCAAAATTTCACAAATGTGGGTGATTTTACTGGTTTAAATTTAACCATTAACTCGGTCGATTTCGCAAATTCTGGCAAGATTGTCGCCAGCAAAATTATTGCCAGTGGCAGCGGCGATTTTGAAAATTCGGCAATATTGGCAAGTGACAGCGACATCGTTTTGTCTTTTGCCAATTTCAAAAATTCTGGCCTTGTTCAAAGTAAAAATGATTTGACGATTGTCGCGTTAAACAACTTTGAAAATACAGCAAATTCGCTGATTTATAGCGGTAGAAATTTAAACATTACGGCTAGTTCGTTAGATAATTTTGCACAAATTTCCGCCGCTGATTCTACTCAGATAAACGCTGCTGTAATTTCAAATTCCAATGAAATTGTTGCCAACAATTCGTTAAAAATTACGGCAACAAATTTCAAAAATATTAGCGCTGACTCGGTTTTAGCATCAGCTCAGGGCGACTTGAAGTTGTCAGTTGCTGATTTTGCACTAATTTCGCCTTGGTTTTGTAAATTTGATTTTACAGCGATTGCGACAGAATTATTGAGTGAAGCGATTGTGGAATTATTTTGAA